>JAVVPD010000022.1:1222-1572 GCA_036655975.1 Desulfovibrionaceae bacterium
GGGGAACATTGGGCGAAGCGCCTGCCAGCATTTCCGAGGAATGCCAGAACAGGCTGATAACCTTGCCGCCCCGTGCGATATGTAGGCGCGTTGCCATACGCATGACTGCCGCATGGTGCCAGACAGGATTAGCGCTCATGGCACCAAAAAATTTATAGTAATCAATGAAGGAGGCCTGTTTTGCTCCGGGCAGGCTTTTACCCGCACGATACCACAGGCGTGGCAGGCCTGACAGCCAAGATATTTGGGTAATGGGTACTTCTAACAAGCGTGGCGTGGTGGATGCACAGATCCAGTAGGGATCAGCGGGGGCCAAAAAATGATCCGGCCCGTGGGGGAACATACGCAGC
>JAVVPD010000022.1:1582-5525 GCA_036655975.1 Desulfovibrionaceae bacterium
GTCCACCAGAATGCCTTCTTCGGCCAAGAGGGGGCGCACGCAGGCCTTCAGATCCCAACGGCCCATGCGGAAGGAGGTTAGGGGAGCGCCTTGGAAATCGTGACCTGCCCGCAACAGGGTACGCAAGCGCTGGCGCAGTAATTCTCTGTCCATGGTGTCGGAGCGTTCAGGCGCACCGCCGCTGCCCTGCGGTTGCGGAAAGGGTGGGGTGCTCCAGTGGTGCAAGTGTGCACCGATTTCTGCCCCGGCAACATCACGCATGTGGGCCAAGGTGTTGCAAGCCCGCGTATTGGTCAAAACCGTATACGCACACAGTAAGGTGAGAGGAAAGCCCAGTTCATGGGTGAAAGGCGTAAGTTTAGGTAAGAGAGCGACATTTTCCACGCCACAATTACGGCTTGCGTAGTGACCAGAAAAAAGCCCTTCTTCTTCCACGTCAAGACTGATAATAACGCGGATTGCTTGCTTTTGCGGATGCTTTTGCATAAATTATTATCTGCTATCATGATCCAAGCGTGAAGCTTGTCATCTGCCAGCTGTTAAGAATGTTTTAGTTGTCGGAATGGTAGCAATTGTATCATCATTAGGCAATGGTAGTCTGTCCAACGCTTTTTTACGCCTTTGTCTCACCCCTTACCCAAGGATTATGCATGCCCGGACTTATTGTTTTTGCCAGCGGTGCTTTGTTGATGGTTTTAGAAATGGTGGGCGCACGGGTTATGGCCCCACATCTTGGTACTTCCGTGATTGTGTGGACAAGCCTTATCGGTGTGGTGTTGGCCTGTTTGGCTTGCGGGGCTTGTATAGGGGGGAGGCTGGCGGATAAAAAACTTTCGCGTAAGACGCTGGCAGCCATTCTGAGCGGGGCGGGGTTCGGGTGCGGAATAACGGCGCTGGTGCACCCCCTGGTAGGCGCGGCGGTAAGCTCCGCCATTCCAAATATTTATCTTGCGGCTGTGGTGGCGGCGGTGTGCATTTTTGCCCTGCCCGCTACTTTGTTCGGTATGGTCTCGCCCTATGTTATCCGCTTGAGTCTGGCAAGCCTTGCGACCTCTGGTTCTACAGTGGGCTATTTGTATGCTTTGTCCACGGCGGGCAGTATTGTGGGCACTTTTTTGGGCGGCTTTGTGCTGATTTCGTGGTTTTCCAGTACCCAAATTTTGTTGGCAACGGGGGGGGCTATGCTGCTACTCTCGTTGATAAGCTGCTGGCAATTGCCGGCATTGCGGGTGGCATTGTTGTTGTTTTTTCCTGTGGCGGCATGGGGCAACGCTTCGTATACCACGTGGCTTGTGGCCCAAGGTACGCTGCCTCCGGTGGAAACGCCGTATAATTCGATTCGCATCATGGAAGCCCATACTCCAGAAAAACGCTTAGTACGGGTAATGGCGACTGATCCGGGCTATATGCAGTCGGGCATGTATGTGGATACTCCTTCCGCATTATATTTTGAATATACTCGCTATTATTCGCTGGGTACGGTGCTGTTTCCCCACGCCACCAAGGTATTGATGTTGGGCGGGGGGGGCTATTCGGTGCCCAAATGGCTTTTGGCAGGGCACGGCGGGCTGAACAGTCAGAAACTTACCGTGGACGTGGTAGAGCTTGATCCCGGTATGACCAAGGTGGCCCGCACCTATTTTGCCCTGCCCGATGATCCTCGCTTGACGGTATTCCATGACGATGCCCGCCGTTTTGTGAATGCCAATACGCAGATGTATGATTTGGTTTTTGTGGACGTATTTAATTCACATTATTCCGTGCCCTTTCATGTGGGCACGGTGGAGGCGGCCAAGGCCATGCGCCGGGCTGTGGCTCCCCACGGGGCCTTGTTGATGAATGTTATTTCCGCTGTGGAAGGCCCGGACGGGGAATTATTTCGCGCTATTTACGGCGCTCTGGGTGAGGCTTTTGCAGAAATTCATGTGTTTGCCGTGTCCGATCAAAAAAATTTACGCCGAGTACAAAATCTCATGATTCTTGCCTTACCCGAAAAGAATCCGTCCCTGCGGGCCATGCTTGAAGGCGCGCGCACGCATTTGTCCCCGCCCATTCAAGGCATGTTGGCAACGCGGATTACCAGCCCCATGCCCACGGGCACCCTGCCTTTGCGAGACGACTTTGCCCCTGTGGAACGCTACGCACAGGCATTGCTGAAATAAGTGCGGCGCGTTCTCTTGCGATTATCCGCAAAGCGCGCTAAAATTTAGTACAGAATATGTGTGATATCTGTAAATGGGCTACTTTGATATATTTTCATCATGTTTACCAGCGTATTTTTATAACGCTTTAAGGGGGAACTATGGAATCGAATATCATCAGCCCACCCGACCCCTATGAAACTGTCTTGGGTGATATTGGAAGGCGGCGGGCAGCGGGAGTGAAACTTTCCATGGTGGAAGAAAATATGGCTATGGTAGCCACCGGTGTTGTGAGCACCAAACAATACGGCCCCAGCATACGAGAGGCAGAACCCTTGAATATTGATACGCTTCCTGAAAACGTGAAAGGGGTTCTTGCTAGCTACGCTGTATAAAAAATGTCCACAGCTCTTATGCCCCTGCAAAGCGTTTTGCAGGGGTTTTTAACATTTTGCACAAAGGTACATAATGAGCACTACTATTGAAGAACTCACCGTCAACTATGAAGAAAACGGTCAAGTTGTCGTGAAGGAAATTGATAAGGCTGTGTTGAGCAAAGGCGCGTGGACCACTATTTTATTCCGCTTTCAGGAGTGGAAGAGTGACGCTGATGCCTACGGCCCTGACAAATACGTGATTCGCCGCTATAAAAAATCGGGCGGTGAATACCGGATGCAGTCAAAATTTACTATTTCCAGCCCTGACCAAGCCAAAAAGATTATTGATACCCTGAATGGCTGGCTGACGGAACTTCCTGAAGAGGCCTAGAATAATACGTATTGCACAGCTTAGTTGTGTACTCTATGCGCCTGAAAACACATATGGTTTGCAGGCGCATATATTATACGGCTAAAGAATCGGCTAAGTGTGTAATATAGATAAATTCCTGTTCACGCACTGGCATAACAGACAAACGGCAGCCGAGTTTCAGCAGCTCCATGCCCGCAAGTTCTGGGCATTCGCGCAGCAGGGGGCGCGGCACGCTGGGTTTGAACACGCGCACGAGACGTACATCAACCATAAACCAACGGGGATTTTCTGGGCTGGCAGCGGGGTCAAAGTGCTCATTGCGCGAATCTTGCGCGGTGTGATCGGGGTAGGATTCGCGGCAAATTTCTACAATGCCTGCAATTTCGGGATGTTTTCCACTGTGGTAGAACAGGCCTAGATCCCCCAGCTTCATGTGGTCGCGCATAAAATTACGGGCCTGATAGTTACGCACCCCGTCCCAAGAACTGCGCTGATCGGGCGAATGTTGCAAATCGTAGACGGAAAAACACTCGGTTTCACTTTTAAAGAGCCAATAGTTCATGTCTATTCCTTATGCTATGCTAAATAGAGTTCAACTCCAGAATCTACAATTAATTGTGTCCAGTCGGGGGCCAAGGGGGCGTTGGAAAAAATTGCGGCTATATCAGTGATAGAGGCTACGCGCACCATGGCGGGCCTGCCGAATTTTGAATTATCCGTCACTAAAAACACCCGCCGTGAGCACGCAATAATGGTGCGGGCTACGGAAACCTCACGGTAGTCAAAGTCCAGCAAATTTCCGGCGGCGTCAATGCCGGATATGCCTATAATACCATAATCAACGCGGAATTCATTAATAAATTTTTCAGCATTGCTGCCCATTATCCCGTGGTCGTGGTGGCGCACGGTGCCTCCGGCAATGACAATATCAAAGGTGGTATTGCGTGCACAGATTAGGGCAACATTCAAATTATTGGTGAGGATGCGTAAGTTTTTGTGCATCAGCAAGGCATGGGCTACCTCTTCGGTGGTGGTGCCAATATTGATGCACA
>JAVVPD010000022.1:5535-11685 GCA_036655975.1 Desulfovibrionaceae bacterium
CGGGAATATGTTCGGATACGAGGGTGGCAATGTTGCGTTTTTCGGGAAGATAGAGTTTTTTGCGTTGTTCGTATAAAATATTTTGGGTGCTCAGGGGCATGCCTACGCCCCCGTGAAAGCGCTGCACTTTGCCTGCGGCAGCCAAAATGTTTATATCTTTACGGATAGTTTGCGGCGTGACAAAAAAATGCTGGACAAGCTCTTCAATCGTCGCATAACCACGGAGGTTGAGCATCTCCAGAAGGGCTTTGTGCCGCGCGAGTGCTTTGGTCATAACAATAAATTTCCTCGCTGGAAGTTGTATGGCTCCTTCACAGTTACTGACAAGTGGCAATTTTTGCAAGGCGTTTTCAGCATTCCGCTGTCCGCATGCTGCGTAAAAATAATTTTCGTTTCCGCATATTTTCTTTTCCAAACGAAAATATATTGACGCGTATCAGGGGAAATTGGTAGATTTTTTAAAAGAATAATTTGTCATGTCAGACGCGCTCGCGCTGTTAAAATGGTCACTGACACTATGTGTTTATCATGATGTAATCCGTTAGAAGGTTGAAGGAAACAGGAACAAGCATGCGCGCTACAAGGCTTTATTTTGATAAGCAAGACAGGGATATGTTGCAAATGATTAATGCAACACTGGTTCTGTCGCTTGAGCGTAACACGCAGCAAGGTGTAGGAACTACTAAAGAACGCTTGTTTGACGCGAACTTACACCCCCATGGCATTAAAGATCTGGTTATTTCACAGGAATTTCGTGTTGCGTACGCTGTTATAAACCTGCTGACAAACCTTGAAGCCGGACAGGCCGCTGACCGTATTTTAGCCCTGCAAGCCTTGTATGATGAGGTGCTTACCAGTGCACAGACTTTATTGCGGCGGAATACCGCACGGGTGTTGCTGCAAATCATGAAAGACCTGGTGCGGGCTAAGGGCAATGAATTTGAACAATTGAAGCTGGCCCATGATTTTCGCAAGGCTACCAGTGGTACACCGCGCATTGTGCGTAAAATGCTGGCCCGGTATCACCTGCCCGAAATGCCCGAAGACTGGAGCCAACTCGCCTTTGATGACCATGTGCACGATGCCAATACCAAGGGCCGCAAAACGCCTACGCATCTGATTATGGACGCATGGATTAAAGGTATCCGCTTTTTGACCGTTGTGTACTATTGCGCCATTGACCATGCCGCTGCCAAGGAAATTATTGATGCCGCCACAATTATGGGCATAACGGTGCGTATTGGTATAGAATTTCGCACGCCATTTCGGGGGCATTATGTGAGCGTGATCTGGATTCCACGCGGATTTTCCGACTCCGAGGATTTTTTGGATTTTTTGTCCGATCCCAAGGTCGTCACTTTGATGAACAGGGGCCGTGAAGGCTCACGCTGGATGGAGCGGCAGATCTTCCACGCGCTCAACTATTGGAATACGCATGACCGTTTGCTGGTGGAAGAGCAATGGGATTGCCATATTCCAGAACTTTCTGACGAAGAATTTACGGCCTTTGTGGGTACAGGCTCACCCTCCATGGTGCATTTGGCCGAATGTCTGCACCGGCATGTGCTGCCCGCGCTTACAGAGCGCGGGGCCATGCTGCGCCAGCACCTTGAAAACGCCGCAGGGATTGAGAGTGAAAGCCTTGTGGCTATGCGCGCGGAATTGGACGCACTGAACGCCTTTGGCTATGAAAATATTATTGAAACATGGTTAAACCCTAGCAATAATCCTGTGTTGGCGGCTTCGCACCTCACGGTCACCCAAGATGACCGGCCAGAGATCCTGTCCATGGAACCGGGCGTATTGGTTTCGTGGTTGATGAATTTGCATTCCGGCTATCGCATTGCGCTAAATTTGGCTAATTTGAACGCTATCGACGTGCTGGAATTGCTCTGGGACTGTCAAGGCGGCATTACCCACCTAGAAATATTCAATATAAAAGATTGGCACGAAGGACGCTTATCGAATATTGCGAGCATTAACGAATTACAGCGCGTGCTCAACGAAGGGCGCGGCCCGCGCATTAAGCAATTGGTGCGTCACATGATCCGCGATATGCGGGCTAATCCTGACGAACACGCGCGGGTGGAAAAATTTCAAGTTATTCTGCGTAATGTACCAATTTTATGGGAATCATACAAAATTTCCCCGCTGAAAAGCCGTCTTGGTTCTGATTCTGCCAGCCGCACCTGCCGCAATTACGGTATGGGGCTTGTTTTTTCCGCCACCTTGCCGCCACGGGCGCAACGCTTTTTAGCGCAGGATCACGCGCACGATACCAAAATACCTTTGCAAATGCGCCTTGAAGAGCACATTACCTATGTGCGCTCGGAAACCCCGCGCTGGGGTGAGTGGCTGAGTTCGTTTTTGTGCAAATTGCCCGGCTGCCGTCATGTGGGCTGCGATTTTAAGCACGAATGGATTGCCGTAAGTGATAGCGCCCGTTTTTGTAAACAGGGCAATTTGACCAATCTTGGCGGCTTGAGTGTGCAGCGTGACAACGGTTTGCTGGATAAGCCGCTGAAAGAACAAGAGGCGGAAAAAAAGCACCCGGGCATGAACTATTTGAGCACCACTACCACCAACGCGCTGAAGGTGCTTGTGGGTCTTGTGCCTTCTGTTTATTCGTTTTGGTATACGCAAGAATGGTGGTTTTTGGCTTGGTTCGGCACTCTTATTTGGTTTGCCATTACTGGGGTTCGGAATGTGCTGCAAATGGTGCTGGCTGGGCAGGGTTTGAGGCATTCGAGCTTGTTGCGCTGGAAAGATCATGTGCACTTCAGTCGCTTGTGCGATTCACTAATGTATACGGGCATTTCTGTGCTACTGTTAGAAGTGGTCGTGCGGGTGCTCTTTTTAGAAAATACTCTCGATATTAATGTGCGGGATAATCCCTTACTGGTGTTCACTGTCCTTAATGTGGTGAACGGCTTTTATATCTGCGCGCACAATGTATATCGGGGCTTTCCCCGTGAAGCTGCCATTGGTAATCTGTTTCGGAGCGCTATTGCTATCCCCGTGTCGTCTCTTTGTAACATGCTGCTGGCACAGTTGTTATTGCTGTGCGGGCTTGCTGATCCTTTGAGTATTCTGGTGCCCAGTGCTGCCATTGTGTCTAAATTTGCTTCGGACGTGGTGGCGGCTGTTATTGAAGGCTATGCCGACAGTCAGAACAATCTTCGTATGCGTCGTTGGGATTATCGGTCAAAATTAAAAAGGGTTTTTGAGTGCTACACGCGTCTGGAGCTGTTGTATCCCGAAGAAGACGTGTTGATCAAATTGGCGCGCCCTCAAGGTCTTGGTAAACGCTTAAATGCAGAGGCGCAACAGCTTGAACAAGCTCTGATTATTAATGCGCTTGACTTGATGTATTTTTGGTTTTACCAACCCCGAGCACAGGACGCTTTTGCCACTATTTTGCGTCAGATGCCGCAAGCAGATCGGACCGTTTTTGCCCGCTCGCAATTAGTGCTGGTGCGTGAAAAAGAAATAAGCCTGCTGTTTGTGAACGATCTTGTGGGCCGCAGTTTTTCACGTCCCTTGGCTTTTTATCTGGGGCGGCGGCAGGAATATATCCGCGCCATGACCCGTTTGTGTACTCCGGGGCGGCGTATTGATCCGCCTGCGTGTGTTATTCCGCACGCGCGTGTTCCTTTTACTACGGGGTAAAATGTGGCAAATAGGTGGTCAAAGCGGGCATTGTGTACGCTTGCTTGAAGGGAAGACAGCACTACGCCTTGTATAACTCGCAACCGAAAGAGGAAATCATGATGAAACGTCTTGTGGCCTTAGTTCTCGCGTGTGGCCTGTTGTGTGGCCTGAGCCTTGGCTCCGCCATAGCGGCTGAAAAAAAAGTCGTGATTAAAATTGCCGGTATGAAACCAGAAGGTGAGCCGGAAACCCTTGGGATGCGGAATTTTGGCAAGTATCTTACGGAGCTTTCGGGCGGTAAATACGAAGTGCAGGTCTTCCCCAACAGTCAATTAGGTAAGGAAGATGCCTATATAGCCAGCACGCGCAAAGGTATCATTCAAATGTGCGCGACCGGTACCCAGACTTCGGCCCTGCATCCTGCCATGGCCATGCTAGAAACCCCGATGCTGTATGATGATCTTGACCATGCCCGCCGCGCCATGGAAGGCAAAACCTTTGATCTGATCAATCAGGGTTTTGTGGAAAAATCCGGCCTGCGTACGCTCAACGCTTTTCCCTTGGGCTTCCGCCATTTTTACACCAAAAAACCTGTGAATAGTATTGATGATATTAAGGGGCTTCGGATGCGTGTGCCCAACATTCCTTTGTATACCAATTTTGCTAAGGAATGCGGTATCAGTGGGCAGCCCATGCCTTTTGCGGAAGTTCCCAGCGCTCTTGACCAAAACGTCATTGACGGCGGCGACAGCCCCTTAGCTGATATTGTGGCCTTGAAGATGTACGAAATTACCCCCCAAATCACGCTCACGGGGCATATTTTGGTTATCCACTCCCTGTATATTAACGAAAAGTTCTATCAATCGTTGCCCGAACAGGACAAGAAATGGATCGACGAAGCTGCCAAGCGTTCTGCTGACGATGTGTGGCAATTGGTTGCCGCCAGTGACAAAAAAGCCTTGCAAACTATTATTGATGGCAAGGGCGTTATTTCTACCCCCAACAAAGAATTCCACGAGTATATGGTGGAAGCGGGCAAGCGCAGTTGGAAGTTGTTCTACGACACCGTTCCCAACGCCAAGGAAATTCTGGAAAGCGCTGCTTCTTACAAAGATAAGAAGTAAATACGTTTCTGGATGGGCTTTCGCTGTAGCGGAAGCCCATTTTTGTATCCATGCGCGTTATGTATACGGTGCATGGCTGAATGAAAGCTGCAACTGTTAGAGGGCTATCATGTCTACTAAAACCGATTCCGCTACTCCTGTTTCGCCTCGTGAAGAAGTCAAAGAAAGTAAAGGTGAATTGTTTTTTCAGATTTTTTGCGCTGTTATTTTTTTGGGCATGATTGGTCTTGTGTTCACCAATGCTTTTTTGCGTTATGTCTTCCGCTCCAGCTTCGCCCCCAGTGAAGAATGGGCCCGTTTTTTGTTTATCTACATTACCTTTATTGGGGCTATTGAAGCTTTTTATCGGCATAAGCATATTGCTGTAGATATGTTTGTAAACATGCTTACTGGTACCTCGCGCAAGGTTGTGGATGTGTTTGCTTCACTGAGTGTCCTTGGTGCATTACTCTTGCTGTTTGTTGGCGGGGTACACCTTGTATTGCAAACCTATGATACGTATTCTGTGGCAACAAACATCAATATGGCCCTGATTAACGGAACCCTTCCTGTTATGGCACTTTCCGTATTTATTATTCATCTGCGTGAATTTGTGGTGCTTCTCCGTACTCCCGCCAGTGCTGTACCCCCTGCTGACAATCCACCCGCGCCCACGGCACTGTAGGGGGAACACATGGAACTTCTCGTCTTTCTTTTTTCTCTCTTCGGTTTTTTGGCTATGGGTATCCCCATTTGCATTGTGCTTGTGCTGTGTTCCATCGCGCTGATGCTTTTTTCAGGCATGTGGGATACCATGATTATTCCGCAGGCTATGATGGACGGGGCGAATAACTATCCCTTGATGGCTATTCCCTTTTTCGTGTTCGCTGGGGAAATCATGTCCGAAGGCGGCCTGTCAAAGCGTGTTGTGCAATTGGCACAGTTGATGATTGGGCGGGTGCGCGGGGGCCTTGGTTACGCCGCCATTGTGTCTAGCGTTATTTTTGCCGGTCTCATGGGCAGTTCTGTGGGGGAAGCCGCCGCTTTGGGGGGCTTGCTCTTGCCCATGATGGCGCAAGTGGGCTATAAGCCCGGTCGCGCGGGCGGTGTTATTGCCGCTGGGGCTATTCTTGGGCCTATCATTCCCCCCAGCACCAATTTTATTATTTTGGGCGCTACTGTGGGCCTGTCCATTACTAAATTGTTTATGATTGGCCTTGTACCCGGTTTGCTTATTGGTTTGGCCTTGCTGGTGGTTTGGTTTTTTGTGGTGCGTTATGACGGCTATAATGAAACCATAACCTTTACAAGGGAAGAAGCCCGTAAAATTCTCATCGACGCTACTCCGGCCTTTATGATGCCCGTGCTGCTGCTCGGTGGTATCCGTTTTGTTATC
>JAVVPD010000022.1:11695-28858 GCA_036655975.1 Desulfovibrionaceae bacterium
GAAGGCGGTGCTTTTGCCGCAATTTACGCCATTGCCGTGTGTATGCTGTATTATAGGGAACTGAGCTTGCGGGAACTTCTCCGCGTCAGTGCGCGGGCCGCTCGCACCACCGCTGTGGTCATGTTTATTGTTGCGACAGCTACTGCTGTGGGCTGGTTCATCACCTCGGCGCAAATTCCCATGCAGGTGGCTGCGCTGTTCTCACCGCTGATTGATCGGCCTATCTTATTGCTGTTGGCTATTAACGTGTTTTTGTTCCTTGCAGGCATGGTTATGGACTTGACGCCTAATATCCTGATCTTTGCCCCTGTGTTCTACCCCTTGATCATGCAAGCCGGGATTGATCCCTATTATTTTGGTCTGCTTTTTGTGCTCAATCTCGGTATTGGCGTTATTACCCCGCCTGTGGGGACGGTGCTCTATGTGGTGTGTGGCATTGGCAATATGTCCATCAGCACCCTCGTGCGGGGGCTTATGCCTTTCATTCTGGTGGAAATCATCCTGCTCTTTGTGCTGCTGTTCTTCCCCTCTTTGTCGCTTATTCCCTTGAAATATTTGATGTAAGAACAATCTCGCGTCCAAGGCCCCCGAGTTGGTGGGGTCTTGGGCGCGCAACACCCTGTTTTGTGAGGAATAATGGACGCTTTTTGGGCTAATAAAATGTTAGCAGGGGCCTGCCTGCTGCTGGTGTTCATCACGGTAGGCGGATTTTTTTTATTGCACCGCGTGTTTCACCCCATAGTGAAGGCTGGGGCACAGGGCGGAGCCCCAGTGGTGTTGCGCCGTACCTTGCAGTGCCGTTTTGGGGCCGTATGCTGCTTTTTGGGGGCGGCAATTTTTCTTTTACTTGATGAGAACGTGACCGTGAGCCTTGTGTTTGTCGCCATGGGATGTTGCTGTTTGTACGGAGCACGCCGCCTGCGCTGATCCCCCCGCTTGCCAGAAAATTTCGACAAGGCCTGCATAAGGCCTGTGTTTGCTATGCGAAGTCAGATTACTTGTAGTCTGACTTTTTTTGATGCTGTCCAATTGTCCAATGCTGTTCAAAAATGGACTATTTTGTCTAATAGTAAACATATATGTGCATAGCACCGGAATCTGGGATTTTGTGTTTAGCAAATAGCCTGTAAACATTGCATGTTACAAGTTTCACCTGCGAGGAATGAAGATTGCAGAGCTATATACAACGCAATACGAAAATATTCATTAATATTCATTATTGCTTGTGAATGACTTGTATCTACAAACAGTTCGGGTGAATTGTGAACACATTCGAGATAATTACTCTTGTACTTGCAGGTTTCCTTTCTGGGGTGATCAAAAACGGTGTGGGGATTGGTTCGGGCATTTTTCTTTTACCGACACTCTCCGTAGCCTTTCCCGCCAAGGTCGCTTTAGGCCTTGGTGCGCCTCTTATGCTAGCATCAGATATTTTTGGCTTGTTCTATTATTGGAAAGAGTGGGCTTCCGTACGAGAAATTCGCCGTATTCTCTTATCGGCTATTCCCGGCTTGCTTTTAGGAACGGTTATGCTTTCCGTTATTCCGGCACGATTGTTTGCCCTTGGTGTGGGTTTATTTGGTATGACCTACGCACTCTGCATGTTGTGGCCGCTCTTTCCCCCACTTGCTTGGCTTAAAAAAATTCCCGCATATTTCAAAAAGCATCAATCCGATAAAGAAATATATTTTTATGGCGCACTGGGTGGCTTTGCCTCTGTTATTGCCCATGCTGGTGGATTAGTATGGTCGTTATACTTTTTGTCACGCATACCGGATAAAAGAATATTTGTTGGAACAATAGTCATACTTTTCTTTATAACAAATATTTATAAGACCTGTGCCTATGTCTATATAGGCACACTCTCTATAGATTCATTAATTGCCATATTGCCTGCTATTCCCGCCGTGCTTATGGGCAGCTATTTAGGAAATATTGCGAACAAAAAAATGAATAATGTTTTATTTAAGCGCGTTGTTTTTTGCATGATATTTCTTACGTCGCTTAAAATGTGTGTATAAATTTATTTATTATATAGTATAGTTGTAAGTTTTTTACGGGTTTTTTTTCACACGGCAGTGCCAGTGTCCAGAAGGTGTTACAAGGGGTAATTTTTTTTCAAAGAACTCTGCAAAAAGGAGTCCACAGTGGAAAAGATTGTTTGTGCTCACGGTACACGTGTACAAGGCGGGTGGATCGTATGAGCTACTCTAAAATTCCATTACCGATTCTCGTAACAGGCTATTTGATACTCGGTCTAGTCTTAGGCTTTTTCTTCCCCAAAAATGAAGTCATCGCGGCTTTACATGTCAGTGGTACATGGTTTCCTAAAACTGTTGTCACCTTTGCCGCTTTGCTCATTTTTAACTTGCTGGCTGGAGCCATGTGCAAGCTTATGATGTTCCATAAGGAACAGGCGGGCAAGTTATTCGGGTTAATTTTCTGTGTGTATTTAACCATGGGCGGCATTTCCTTGGTGTATGTGTCGGGTTGGATTTATGTTTTATCTGATATTCCTTTCTTCCTCCCTGGGGTTGAAGTGCCCGGCCCTGCCCAGTGGCTCGCGGAAATCGGTCATACCTTTGCGAATGTGCTAACGCAGCAACCGCTTATGCAGGCTTTGGTGGGGGCCATGTTCTTGGGCTGGGCCGTGACCAAATTTGAAATATTACATCCTATCGCCCACGGTTTTATCACTATTGGTGATAGAATTTTGTGGTTCTTCAAAAAGCTTTTGTGGTACTACCCGATTATGATTGGCTGTTTGGCCATCGGTATTCCCATGAAATTTGGTGGGAAAGGTATGCTCTTATACGGGCAAGGCGTTTTGTGGGTGATGATTGTCACCTTAACGTGGGTTGCGTGCATGATGCTGCTCTGCCGCTATGCTACGAAACGCACGTGGAAGCAGATTCTTTCCTATTACGGCGCAGTATGGCCTACGGGTTTTGGTACGGGCGGTTCGTATGACACCTTGGCGGTAAATATTATTTCCGCAGAACATGATTTGGGCTTAGATGACAATATCGCTGAAGTTTCCATTGTTTTTGGTACAGTTCTGAATAAAAACTGTAGTACTATGTCCGTACTTATTGTGACAATTATTGTTTCGAAACTTCTTGAAATTCCGATTTCACTTTCAGAAATTCTCATGCTGATTCCGCCGGTGATGATTTTGGGCTTGGAATCTCCGGGAATACCAGGGGGCGCGGGATACTTTATGTCGCCCATCATTGCGGTATTGCTCGGTGCGCCCGATCCGGCAGTCTATGTCACCACCTTTGTGGCAGTCTTTAGCGGGCTTGTTCCCATGTTTTCCACAGCAGGTAATACGACAGATGACGGCGTGGTGGGGGCTTTGCTCCAAGACAGATTTGGGCATTGGATGAATGCCCATAAACAGCCGAAGGAGGTGGCATCATGAGAAAGATAATTGGATATTTCTTTGTGGCTATTGGTTCGTGGATGCTGTTGTCTCCCCAGTCGCTAACAGGCATCAAATATCTTAAATGGATGCATGAATATGCTTTCCCCGGTGAAGTCATGGTGGGCATGCTGGTCTTTTGTATTGCCTTCTATTTTTTGGACTTCAAGGCGAATGTTCCTTCTAAGCCTGAGCATTAATCTCTAGGTACTTGAGGGCTGACTGTACAAAAGTGTACAGTCAGCCCTAAGTAGTGCCGCAGTCTGAAATACTTTCTTAAATATTCTTTTTGGTTATCAGTACCAAAGTGTTTTGTTGGTACTGATACGGCGTTTTTTCTGTCGGTAAAAATTTACGACAGCTCGCAGGCTTACTGTCGGAAGTGTCGAATAATGGGCATACAAATATTCGAACAAAAATGTCCAATAACGAACAATGCGACAATGAAGGAATAAAGAATATTTTTAAACATGTTTAATTAAAAGGATATTTGGAAATATATATTTTGGCATACTGCTTGCTAATGTACAGTCTAAGAGGAAATGGGAAGTAGCAATGCAACAACTCTCAAACCTAAGGATTTAGCTATGCTACCTGTTCAAAAAGTAGATATTTTAATTATCGGCATGGGAGCAGCGGCAGAACTTGCGGCGATATACGCGCATGATGAGCTTCCTAATGCCCGCATTTTGATTGCCTCAAAGGCCTTAAAGGGAAAGGGCGGTTGTAGCCGCATGGTGCAGGGGGGATTCAATGTAGTGCTTAATCCCGAAGATTCTTATGAAAAGCATTTGATGGATACCCTCAAAGGGGGGCAATACATTAATAGCCAGGATCTTGCCAAGCAACTTGTTGAAGAAGCCACCGCCACCGTGAAGGAATTGGAAACAGTCTGCGGTTGTTTTTTCGACCGTTATCCTGACGGGCGTATTCACCAGAAGGCCTTTGCCGGGCAATCCTTTGACCGGACTGTTCACAAGGGCGATTTAACCGGTATTGAAATTATCAGTCGCACCACAGAGCAAGTGATGAAAAGGCGTATTCCGGTTCTGGAAGAAACGCGCGCGGTGGAATTGCTTTTAGATTCTGAAGGCACCACCGTTACCGGCGCCCTGTTGCTGAATATGCGTACCGGAGAATTTCTGGTTGTGGAGGCTGCGGCAACGCTGGTCGCCACGGGAGGCGGGCCTACACAATACCGTTTCCATGCTCCTGGGCCTGAAAAATCCGCAGACGGTATCGCCATGCTGTATCGGGCAGGGGCGCTGATGCGTGATATGGAAATGATTCAATTTCACCCCACGGGCTTGATTGTCCCAGATAGTGTTGTTGCCGGCGCGTTGCTGGAAGAAGGGCTGCGCGGCGCGGGCGCGTATTTATACAATAGTGAAGGCGAACGCTACATGCAGCGCTACGCTCCTGAAGTGGCAGAACGCGCCACCCGAGATGTTGTCAGTCGTTCTGCGTATTTGGAAATGTTGGCGGGCCGTGCCTGCCCTGAAGGGGGCGTTCACATTGAAGCGGCCCATTTGGGAGCAGACTTTGTACTGAAGAATTTCCCCGGCATGGCAGAGCGTTGTGCTCAATTTGGCTATGATCTTGCTCATGCCAAAGTTCCGGTGTCCCCTTCGGCGCACTTCTTCATGGGGGGCGCAAGTATTGATGTGGATTGCCATGCCAGCCTGCATAAGCTGTTCGTGGCGGGTGAAGATGCCGGCGGTGTGCATGGTGCTAACCGGCTGGGGGGCAACGGTATCGGCGAATCGTGTGTTTACGGGCGCCTCGCGGGCAAGTCTTTGGCCCGCTACCTCAAGAAAGACAAGAGCATTAAGGAAACAGCCCCCGGCATGGCAGACAATTTGATTGCGGCTTTGAAAGCACCCTTGCAGCGGAAAAGAGGGCGTAATCCCTTGGATATTCGGCATGATATTCAAGAGATCAACTGGTTGCAGGTGGGCGTTGTTCGCAATAAGGAAGATATGGAATCCGCCCGTGCAAGCTTTGACACCCTCACCCAAGACGTGGCGGGAGCCTCGGTAGCGGGGGGCGCTGCCTATAATATGGTGTATAATATTTGGCTAGATACCCGCAGTATGATGGATGTTTCACATATGGCTGTGAAGTGTGCCCTGTTACGTGATGAAACCCGTGGCGCCCATACGCGTCTGGATTTTCCCAAACAGCGTGACGACTACGGCCTGTTTAATACCTTCTTGTGGAAAGGCGGCGATGGTAAGCCTGTGACGGAAAAAAAGGATGTGCCTTTCCCCCATAAGTCTCTGGAACAATGCCAGGCATGGAAAAAGTAAGTATCAGAATATTCAATCACCCAACGGAGTTTTGTTATGAATGATGTGAAATCTGAAAGTCGGTCGCCATTGCAATGGGGAGAAATGGATCCGTATCGCCGTGGGCGTACCCATGTCGGCATGTGGGCGTGGCTTTTACAGCGTGTGAGCGCGCTGTGTATCATCGTGTTTTTGGTGCTGCACATGTTTTTTACCTACAAGCCCTTGTTGCAATTTTTGTTGCTACTCACGGTTACTTTTCATGCCGCACTGGGCATTCGCGTCATCTTGTTGGATTTCAACATCGTGAATGTCAAAAAGCAGCGTGATTTGGTGTACTGGCTTTTGGGAGCAGGTTTATTAGCTGTGCTGGTTATTTGGAGCACCATCTATTAATTACGGAGCGGAGCATGAACGCAACTAGTATGAAACGTACCGTCCGTATTTTTCGCTATGACCCAAGTGTTGGGGGGGAAGGGCACTTTGACAGCTATACGCTGGATATTCCTGCCCCTCAGACCACGACCATTCTTGACGTGTTATTGCGTATTCAGAAGGAGCAGGACGAAAGCCTGTCTTTCCGTTTCGCGTGCCGCGTCAACATGTGCGGGTCATGCGGGATGGTTATTAACGGACGTGAAGGGCTGGCGTGTAAGACCAATGTGTCGCACTTGCCGCCCAAACAAGACATTACTTTACGGCCTTTGAACCATTTCCCCATTATTAAAGACCTTGTGGTGGATATGGGGCCATTTTTTGAAAAATATGAAGACACCTTGCCCTTCTTTGAACCGAAGGAACAACGCACAGAACCCTATGCCATTAAGCCCGATGATCCTATGCGGGTTGCCATTGGCATGTCTACTGACTGTATCGCGTGTGGCTGCTGTGTTTCAAGCTGTACCATGGTTAACCTCCACGAAGGCTACGCAGGCCCCGCCGCTTTGACCCGTGCTTTTACCCTGCTGGCTGACAGCCGTGATGCTTTATTTGAACCACGTCTTACCCGTGCTTTGGATTCGTGCTACAATTGCCGCACGGAATTTAACTGTACGGAAGTGTGCCCCAAGCAAATCAGCGGGACACGGGCCATCAAGTTTATTCAGCGTTTGGCGCTGAAGCATTGCAAAAGCCTCAAGCCGCTGGAAGCGCATCCTGCGGAAACCCGTCCCTCCGTTCCCTGTCCACATGAAGAGCCGCAGCCTTGCGCTTGCCATACGCCTGTGCAGCCAGAACCTGCCTGTGCGTCGCGCCGCGCCTTTATCATGGGAGCGGTGGGTTTGGGGTCTATAACCGTATTGGGCGGTGTTACCGGTGTGGCCGCTGTGGCCCCCACCTTGGAAAAACGGCCTCTGCAATGGGTAGATGTTATTGCTGAAGCGGATATTCCCAAAAACGCTATTAGCTCTTTTCCGCTGAACTACACCCGCACGCAGGGCTTTCATAGTGAAAAAGTGCAAACAACTTTGATGGTTCGTCATGACGGTGCCGGCAAATACATTTGCTTTAGCAATGTCTGCCCACATCTGGGTTGTGCCGTGAGTTGGGACGCTTTGTCTAATCGCTTCAAATGCGCCTGCCATGGCGGGGCTTTTGACCGAGACGGTGCCGTGGTGGCTGGCCCTCCGACCAAGCCTTTGGCCCGTCTGCCTTGGAAGGTTGAAAACGGCATACTTAAGGTGGAGGTGGCATGATGAATATACGCACGATGATTGGCTGGGAGAGCCATCTTAAGCCTTTTCTATATAAGCGCCTCCCCGACAGGACAGGCTGGAGCGCTGTTCTTGGTACACTGTGTGCTCTAACTTTTATTATTATGGTATGCACAGGCATTATTCTGGCCTTTTTTTATGTACCTTCCCCAGATAAAGCGTGGGATTCGGTCAAATACATTACCAATGACGTGCCTGCCGGGTCTATCTTGCGCGGTCTGCATCACTGGGGTGCGGGAGCCATGGTACTGTTGGTGTTTATTCACCAATTGGTAAGCTATTTCCACGGTTCCTATGTTCAACCGCGCCAGCTTACATGGGTGACGGGCGCTCTCCTGTTTCTTGTGACCTTGGGCCTTGGTTTTACGGGCTATTTGTTGCCTTGGGACATGAAGGCTTATTGGGCGACTATTGTAGGGGCAAATATTCCCCATCAATATCCTGTGGTTGGAGAAACGATCACCCGCATTATTTTGGGCGGGGATGGTATGTCCGGCTTCACGCTCACCCGCTTCTATTCCATCCATACCCTGTTGTTACCCTCCCTATTAGTAGTGTTTATGGCGGTGCATATTTATCTTATCCGCCTGCATAACCTGTCTGATCCGGGGGAACGCATTGCAGGGGAAAAAGTGCCTCCTTTGGCTAATGCCAAGCCCTATCGCTTTTTTCCTGAGCATATGTTTCGCACATCCCTAGCCTTTGCCGTGTTGTTTACCGTCTTGCTTGTGCTGGCGGTGCAGATTCCTGCCCCCATGGAAGAGAAAGCGGGCACCGTTATTGCCGATTATCTGCCCCGTCCGGAATGGTATTATATGTGGGTGTTCCAGTTATTGACCTACTTTACAGGGGTGTGGGAAGCCGTGGGGAGCCTGCTCATTCCCGTGGGCGGCGTTCTGCTCATGCTGTGTGTGCCTTTTATGAGTGAAAGCCGCATGAAGGGTTTTTCCCGGCGTCCCGTGTCTATGACCATCGGGCTGACCTTCATCGTCTGTGTGGTTTATTTAACCTCTCAGGCCTATTCCGAAGCCCGCCCCTATAATCAGGAAGTGATGGTTCCCTCTGTAGCGCTGACGGCAGAACAGCAGCAGGGGCTACGTATCTATGTGGAACGTGAATGCGCGTATTGTCATAACATTCAAGGGCGCGGCGGTCACAAAACGGGGCCGGATTTGAGCAATATGGTGGCAAAAAGACGTACTGCACAGTATTTGTCCGAATACATTAAAAAGCCTGTGAGTAAGATGGCTTCCAGCACCATGCCCGACTATGATTTGACGACAGCCGAACTTAACGCCGTGTCTGCCTTCTTGTTGAGTTTGAACTTTAAAAACGGTGTGCACCCGGTGGCGATGGACACCCAGCAGGTACGCAAGACCATCCCTAACACCTTGCCGAAAGAATAAACAGTTATTGTAACGCAAAGGAGTATTCCCATGGCAGTATTTGATTATAGCGTTGTGGAAGAAGCCGCAAAGCAGACATATATCAAGGCCCTGTGTGATTTACCGCCCGACGTGCGTGTTGCACTAAAAAAGGCCTATGCGCGTGAAACTGTGCCTTCAGCCAGAGCCATTTTTGAAGCTATGTTCCGAGCCATTGACATTGCCGACGGTAAAAAAACGTTGATCTGTCAGGACACGGGCCTGCCGATTTATAAAATGAAAGTGGGGTCGGACTTTCCGTGGAACGGGGCGCATATTAAGCGTTGCTTGTATGAAGGGGCGAAAAGGGCCACGCAAGAATTTCCTTTCCGCAGCAGCTCTACGCACACCATCACCCGCGTGAATCCACAAACCTCTGTGGGGCCTGGCCTCCCCGTAATTTATTGGGATTTTGTGGAAGGTTCTGACAAGCTTGAAATGCTGATGATCCCCAAAGGTTCCGGCTCGGAAAACATGAGCAAGATGCACATGTTTTACCCGCAACACGGCATCAAGGCGGTGAAAAAGTTCATTTTGGATACAGTGGTGGAAAGTGCCGCTAACCCGTGCCCTCCCGGTATTATTGGTGTGGGTTTGGGGGGAACTTCTGATTTGGTGACCAAATTGGCGAAGGACGCCATTGCCAGACCCGTGGGACAGCGTAACCCTGACCCCATGATCGCGGCTATGGAAGCAGAATTGGAAGACGCCATCAACGCCACAGGCCGTGGCCCCATGGGGCTGGGCGGCGACGTGTCTTGTTTGGCGGTACATATTGAGTGCGCGTATACGCATATTACGCAAAATCCTGTAGCTGTGAATACGCAATGTTGGCCTGCTCGGCGTTCTAAGGCCATTATTTCACCTGACGGTTCGGTGAGCTACGGATTTTAGGCTGGCGTTTTTTGAAACTTTACGCACTGACGGAGGAAAGCGTTATGAGCACCATTCATCATTTGACCTCGCCTTTTTCTGAAGAAAGCATCCGCAGTTTGCATGCGGGAGATATTGTGTATTTTGATGGCCCTTTGTTTGGTATCCGCGACCTTACGCAAATTTATATTTTTGATGAAGGGCATGAACCCCCCGTGAGTCTTGAGGGTATGCCTTGCATCCATACAGCCCCTAGCTTGCGAAAAGTGGGGGACACTTGGGAAAAAATTTGCGTGGGTACAACCACCAGTACCCGTATGGACCGCTTTACCCCAGCTTTGATCGGCAAATACGGCGTGCGGGCCATTATCGGTAAAGGGGGTTTGTATCAGGGCAGCCTAGACGCCATGCGCGAATTTGGCGCGGTGTATCTTGCCATTGTGGGCGGTGCGGCTGCTCTGGAAACAGAACAGATTGAAGCCGTGGAAAATGTATATTTCGAGCATTTGCATCCCGAAGCTTTGTACCGTTTCCGGGTTAAAAATTTCGGACCGTTGACCGTAGCCATGGATAGCCATGGTCGGCATCTGTACGACGAAGTTGCGGCAGAAGCTCAACGCCGTTTACCTGAAATATACAAAAAACTTGGCGTGGCCTAAAGCGCTTCGGCAGATGTGTTTAAAAACCTTAAAGGAGGATCATATGTCTATTGAATTCGTAGTTCACGAAGCAGGCGATGGCGTGGGCGTTGTGGTGGTTGAAGGCCTCAAAGCCGGGCAGGAATGCACGGGATGGATTATGCAGGAAGATAAAACCGTTACCTTTGTCGTACAAGACGCTATTCCCATCGGGCATAAAGTGGCTTTGCACGACTTTGCCACCGGAGACACGGTGCTTAAATACGGTACGGATATCGGTAAGGTGGTCGCACCCATCAAAAAAGGCGCGCATCTTCATGTTCACAATGTTAAGACCAAAAGGTGGTAGTCATGGAAACAACATTTATGGGTTTTCGGCGTGAAAATGGACGGGTGGGTATCCGCAATCATGTGCTTATTTTGGCTTTGGACGATCTTTCCAACGCGGCTTGTGAATCCGTTGCCAATAACATTAAAGGCACCTTGGCTATCCCCCATGCCTACGGGCGTCTGCAATTTGGCGATGACCTTGACTTGCACTTCCGCACACTGATCGGCGCAGGTTCCAACCCCAATGTGGCGGCTGTGGTGGTGATTGGCATTGAACCGGTGTGGACGCAACGCGTTGTCGACGGTATTGCCACAACCGGTAAACCTGTTTCCGGTTTTTCCATTGAAAAAAATGGCGACCTTACCACCGTGTGCGCTGCTTCACGCCGTGCCAAAGAATACGTGCAATTGACCTCCTCCTACCAGCGTGTGCCTTGCGACGTGAAAGAGTTGTGGGTATCGTGCAAATGCGGGGAATCGGACACCACCTCCGGCCTAGCAACCAATCCCACCGTGGGTAATGCCTTTGATAAATTGTATGAAGCCGGCTCAACCCTGCTTTTTGGCGAAACCACCGAATTGACAGGTGGCGAACATCTGGTAGCGGCGCGTTGTGCCAATAAAGACGTTCGGGAAAAATTCCAATTTTTCTTCGACCGTTACGCCAAGGTTATTGACGATCATAAAGTGGACGACCTTTCCGACTCCCAGCCCACCAAGGGTAATATTGAAGGTGGCTTGACCACTATTGAAGAAAAAGCCTTGGGCAATATCCAGAAAATTGGTCGCAAAGCCCCCGTAGTCGGCTGTTTGGATAAGGCCGAAGCGCCCACCGGGCCTGGCTTATGGTTTATGGATTCTTCGTCCGCAGCGGCAGAAATGGTGACATTATGCGCGGCCTCGGGCTTTGTGGTTCACTTCTTCCCCACTGGACAGGGCAATGTTATTGGCAATCCTATTATTCCAGTGATCAAGCTGTGTTCCAATCCTCGGACGCTCCGTACCATGTCGGAACATTTTGATGTGGACGTTTCTGGGGTATTACGCCGTGAATTGAGTCTTGACCAAGCCGGTGATAAGCTGCTTGACATGATGATTAGGACTTGCAACAATAGACAAACTTCTGCAGAAACTCTCGGGCACCGTGAATTTATTATGACACGACTGTATGAAAGTGCATAGTTATATATAGATAATTATGTAGTGACAGTATATATATGGTATATGCTGTCACTACATATAGTATCATGCATCATACAGGTGTAGTTCATAATTTATTAACGATAAGGTGAAATTATGAATACACTACCTGACAGTTTATATCAGCCTTTGTTACTTGTGAATAATATTCTTGTTCGCGAGACAAATCCTGAAGATCTTTTCCGCAATCTGGCTACTACTCTACAATCCCTAGTACACTGCGACCGCTGTAGTCTGACTATCTATGACGCGACTACAGATTCTATGTCGTGGTTCGCGCAGGCCGAGGGCATTACCGTCAAACAGATGGATAATGAGGAACATTTTGTGCGCGGGCCTTTAGCCTATACGGCGATTCAAACCCGCCAACCCTACATTGTTCCAGACCTGACGGTGCTTGCCAGTTCCGCTGGCATACAGCATATGCTGGATGTGGGGCTTAAATCCTCCATCGCCATGCCGCTTATGAGCCGTTCTGAACCTGTGGGCGCTATGGTTATTTCCTATTTGCGTGCCCTCACGGCGGCAGACAATAGCCTCATCGCCTTTTTGGAAAAAATTTCGGTGCAGGTGGCTTTGGCTGTGGACAACATGCTGGCCCATGAAAAACTGAAAAAAATGAATTGTGAATTGAAGCAGCATGTGGGTTCTTTGCTGTATCCTGAAGGAGTCAAATACGCGGAACAGCGTTTTTTTTATACCTGTGAAAAAATGCAGCACATTATTGAACAGGCGCGTTTGCTGGCAAACAGTGACGTGCCCGTGTTGGTGTGCGGTGAAACCGGCACGGGGAAAGAATTTATTGCCCATTACATTCATCAACACAGTACCCGCAGCAAAAATAATTTTGTTAAAGTTAATTGCCCGGCGCTATCCTCTACCTTGTTTGAAAGTGAGCTTTTTGGGCATGCTAAAGGGGCATTTACGGGGGCGGTGTCACAGCGGGTAGGGCGCTTTGAAATGGCGAATAAGGGCAGCATATTTTTAGACGAAATTGGCGACTTGGATAAAATGCTTCAGGCAAAACTCCTACAAGTTTTGCAAGATGCGTGCTTTGAGCGTGTGGGAGAAAGCCGCTCAGTACATATTGATGTTCGTTTTATTTCCGCCACCAATGCGCCTTTGCAAAGTTTGATGAGTCGGGGGCTGTTCCGTTCGGATTTGTATTATCGCCTTGGGGCGGCCACCATCTATATTCCCCCTTTACGACAGCGTGAAGGCGAGCTGGAACCGATGATCAAACATCTTGTGACCATTGCTTCAGAGGATTTGCAGTGCGCGCCCCTTAAAGTCTCTCCCTCCGCCATGCGACTGCTCACCACCTATACATGGCCGGGGAATGTGCGTGAATTGTTAAATATTATAAAACGTCTGCTCATTCTGCACCACGGGCATGAAGTCACGCCTGAAATGATTTTACCTTTTTTACAGCAGCCAGAAATTGAGTCCGAGCACCGAGAATTTTTGGGCACGGGGCTACGACAAGGGAATTCTTTTGAGAATACGGTGTCAGCCAAACCGTCAATGGGGGCAAGCCTGCCGCGTGACTATGCCTCCTCTACTTTGCAAGATGCGGAGCGCAAATTCATCGAACACGCCCTGACCTCCACCAACGGTGTGGTGAGCGGTAGCAAAGGGGCGGCTGCCATGCTGGGCTTGCCGCGTTCAACCCTGCTCTATAAACTTCAGAAGCACTGCCTTGACCCCAAGGCCTATTCCAGAGCTGCCAAAAGAACCTAAACTTTTTTGCCTTTTTTGAGGTATAAGATGTGTTCTTGTTGGGCTTTGGGGTTACGGTCGTCCTTTAATTACTATGGTGCAAGGCCAGCCCTAGCAGATAATAGCCCCCTGTCGCAAGA
This sequence comes from Desulfovibrionaceae bacterium, assembly GCA_036655975.1. GTDB lineage: Bacteria > Desulfobacterota > Desulfovibrionia > Desulfovibrionales > Desulfovibrionaceae > CASQEL01. Next base: position 25,444 of record JAVVPD010000022.1, read on the forward strand.
AGAAGAATGCTTACGCCCCGTGTGAGTTTTGTAATCCATGATGCTTTTGCCGTGGGCATGGGCAAAATCTTCCCCGAGCCTCTGGTCATGGGAACGCCGTTATAAAGCTTTTGTACTGATTTATGCATATAAGTGCCGTATAAAATAAAAATGTAAAATTAGGGTATATATACCGCTGTAGGGTCGAACGCCCCCAATAGCCGTAGTTGTTTTCGCCAAAGTGCGGAGTGACATCATAACAGTTTTATTGACGAAATGATATACACAAAAAGAGAATAAATTTTTTCAAGATGTGATAAAAAAAGCGTTTAGTACCTTCATGTATACGATTACTGTACCGTATGAGCGCCAGCACGACTTGCCTTGACGATGATAAATGCTTACATACAATCATCGGAGGTTTTCTATATGGTGGGATTGTTTTTTTGTAGAGGCATAGTGCATGCCGATGTACAGATATACTATGGGCGAATATAGTATGGAAAGCATACTTTTTTTGGTTATGGGAATAGCCTTCTTTATTGCAGAACTCCTTACATTGAGCTTTTATGCTTTTTTTATCTCTATTGGATGTTTATTGGTGGCCTTGTTTTTATTTTTAAAATGTTCTTTTACTTTGTCCCTGTGTGCTGGAGCCGTTTTGACGCTTACCTGTGTTGTGGTTTTTCAAAAAATATTTGGGAAAAAACGTCAGCAGCAAGCGCCAATTTCCCCTTTTGAAAATTTGATCGGCGAAAAAGGTGTGCTTTCTGAGGGGATCAACGGCAGCCATGGTACCGTGGTTATTGGGGGTACATCGTGGCGTGCCGTGGCGGATACTTCTTTAGCCAGCGGCACATGTGTTGTTGTAAGCGCGCTTGATCCTGTTGAAAACATGACGCTTGTCGTGAAAAAAATATAAACTCATTATTGAGGTGGATATATGAATAGTATTGACCCCATAAGCACTCTACTTACAGTTGCACTCTGTATATTTTTTGGCGTAGTAATTTATAAAAGTGTTGTAATTATCCCCAACAAACAAGCGAATGTTATAGAACGATTGGGTAAATTTTATGCGACATATGAAAGTGGTTTTCATATCTTGATTCCTTTTTTGGATAAGATAGCCTACATATTTTCGTTAAAAGAACAAGTTATCGATGCGGAAAAGCAACAATGTATCACCAAGGATAATGTGCAATTATCCATTGATGGGGTCATCTATCTGCAAATTGTTACGCCGGATAAAGCCGCCTATGGGGTAGAGGACTATACCTTTGCCGCCATTCAGTTGGCGCAAACGTCGTTGCGTTCTGGCATAGGTACCATGAATTTGGACGAAACTTTTGAAAATAGGGATAGAATTAATCAGATTGTCACGGAAGCCTTAATGAAAGCCACCGAAAATTGGGGTATTAAAGTTTTGCGTTATGAAATTAAAGACATCGTTCCCCCGCAAAACATTTTGATGGCGATGAATAAGCAGATGGAAGCGGAACGCGAAAAACGTGCTCAGGTGCTCACCTCCGAAGGCATCCGAGATGCGGCCATCAATAGGGCAGAAGGTGAAAAGCGCGCGCAGATTGCCAAGGCTGAAGGTGAGGCTGCCGCCGTGCGTCTGGAAGCGGACGCCAAGGCGTACAGCCTTGAAACCGTGGGGCTTGCCACCAAACAGAATTTGTTATCTATTGCCAGTGCCCTTGAGGGGGATTCTGGTTTAACCGCTGCCAATTTGCGTGTTGCCGAGGCCTATGTGCACAGTTTTGGCAATATTGCTAAAGAATCCACAACTTTGCTCTTGCCAGCCAACATGGTGGACATTGGCACCATGACAGCAACGGCCATGCAGGTGTTGGGAAAATTACAAAGTAAATAGCGTATTACGATGTTCAGACTGTGTGCCCCGTAACGTGCTGTAGGTTCTCAGGGCGTCGCGGGGCTTTCGTGTTTGTCCTCTGTCCATCCACCGCCCAAGGCGCGGCATAATTGTACCACGCCCGCCAGTTGACGGCGGTGTGCCTCTGCCAAATCCTGTTGACTGGCAAGCAATTGGCGCCGTACGTCCAGAACATCCATAACGCTTGCTAGGCCCGCGTTATATTGTTTTTCTATCAGCACATGGCTGCGGCGTAATTCCGCAACCTGTTCAGCGCTCGAACGCACTACCTCACGGCTGAGGGCGTTGCTCACCAGTGCGTCGCGGGTTTCCTTAAAAGCATTTTGTACACTGCCCTGATAGGCCGCCAGCACGATGTCATATTGCGCCTTGGTCATGCGGTATTGGGACAGCAGCCGTCCCCCCTGAAACAAAGGTTGGGTGATGCCGCCCATGACACTCCAGACTTGCGTGGGGTAGGTCACCAATTTTTCCAGATTGCCGGACGCAAATCCTTGATCCGTGGTCAGGGTTATGGTCGGGAAAAAAGAGGCTTGGGCCGCGCCGATACGGGCATTGGCGGCCATAAGCTGGCCCTCCACACTGCGTACATCGGGGCGGCGCTGCAAGAGTGTGGAAGGAATGGCGGTGGGCACAGGTGGGGGAAGACACAATTGGGTGAGGGTTTTCCCCGTACTAAAGGCAGAGGGAATGCGCTCCACAATTTCTGCGGGGTTGAAGCCCGCCAGCACCGCTAGGTTGCCTTCGCATTGCGACAATTTTTCTTCAAGATTTTTCAGCATGGTCAGGGTTTTGCTGCGTTCTGCCGCAAAACGCCGATAGGTCGTTTCTGGTGATTGCCCTAAGCGGTAGCGGGTTTCATAAACTTTGCAGGTTCTGTCGTAGGTTTCCAACATATCCGCTGCAATCCGCATTTGTTCCTGTAGGGTGCGTAATTGCAAATAATTTAGGGCTAGCTCGGCTGTTAGTGACAAACGCAGCGTATCACGTGCGGCTTGTGTGCCCAGAAGTTCCGCGCGGGCGGCCTCATCTAGGCGGCGGTATTTACCCCATAAGTCCAGCTCAAAGCGTAAAAATCCCGATGCTGCGTAGGAATCCTGCACCCTTTGTGGATAACGGTGTACCCGTTTTTCTGATTCCGTCATTTCCCGCTGACCGGTGTTGGCACTCAGCCCTGCGGAAGGCAATCTGTCCGCAAAGCTGACGCCTGCCTTGGCGGCGGATTCGTCAACGCGGGCCATGGCCTGAGCCAGATTGGTATTGCGGCGCAAAGCTTCCTTTTCCAGAGCATTTAAGGTTTCATCTTGAAAGAGTTCCCACCACTTGTCTTCGGTATACGGGCTGCCCGCAATGTCCTGCGCCTGACGCGCAAACTCTACTTGAGGGCGCTGGTAGTCTGGCCCTACACTGCACCCTGGCAGCAGGCCGAGGCCGAGCAGGGCCAAGCCCACGCGCGTGGTTTTTTTCCAACCCCACCATGCGGGCTCGCGCGGCGGCGTAAGCATGCGTTTTATGCGTTTGGCAGAGAGGCAGCAC
>JAVVPD010000023.1:0-1177 GCA_036655975.1 Desulfovibrionaceae bacterium
GGTGATGCCAATGCCGGTGATTTCGCTGTAGTCTTCGTCAATGAATTCTACATTGTCTTTTACCACATTGGGGGTCATGCCGGTGGAGGACCCCGCACTCATTTGATTGACCGTGCCTTTTTCGTGCAATTCTGGCGGATAGAAGCCCATTTCCTGGCTGAATATCTTGCGGATTTCACGGGAGATGAGGCCGTTATCTACCCCAATGGGGCAGGTCTGAGCGCAACGACGGCACAGGTTACAGCGATAGGACAATTCGCCGAGGCGGGCAACGGTTTTCCAGTTCAGGTCTATGTCACCATAGCGCCATTTGGCAAAAGGTTCTTTTTTGATATATTGCTTGTAAATCCGGCGGAATATTTCCGAACGGAAGTTGGGGCGGTACATGTCGTGGTGGCCGGAGGCTTCGTACAAGTGGCAAGCATCCGAGCAGGAATTACACTGGGCGCAATAGTCCATGCTGGTTTCGAGCATGGGCAGGAAGGTCCAGTTATTGTCCACCGTAAACAATTTACGCATGCCTTCGAGGAATTTGTTGACCAGTGCTTCTTCTTCGGCAGGTGTTTTGGGTTTGGGAATGTTCAGCACCATCACATCGTCAAGGATGCAGCAGGTATTTTCTTTCTGGGCGTCGGTAAAAGGGGTCCAAGTGTGTTTTTCTTCATCAATAGGCAGATTGGGGATATCGTTGAGCTCAACGGTCGTCATCTGGCCTTCGATACTGGAAAAGTCTTTAAAATCCAAATCTTTTTTCATGTTTTTACTCCGCATACAGACGGGAAGGCATAATAACCTTCAAGGCTGTTAGTATGTGCATAATGGTGGCAGTTCTGGGCCTGTAGTACGTGGTAGAGAGACTACAGACCTTATTTGCCGGCGTTAGGGGTGGTTGCCACGTCTACCCACGACTTTTTGCCGTCGCCAGCGATGTGCGGTGCGGCCCAAGATACGGGGCGACCGAGTTGTTCGTTGACTTTTTTCTGGTTGTTGGTGCTGAAGTCGGAAGGTTCATCGCCCCACCGAATGTCGTGATAGGTGAAATACTTCATGAACAAGTGCCCCATGTGGGTCATGGGAATCCACACCATCAGGGCAAAGCCGATCAGCAGGTGCAGCGCGAAGGCGGAGCTTGCTAAGGGGACAAAATTGAAGGTGAGAAGGTTTACCATAAAGGTGC
>JAVVPD010000023.1:1187-28666 GCA_036655975.1 Desulfovibrionaceae bacterium
AACTCAAAAAATGAGGGATTGGTCACCCATGTAGCAAGGCCCACCAGCGCGTAGGCTACAAAAGCGCCCAAGTTCAAAAAATGTTCGGGGGTGCTGTATTTGGCAAGGCCCGCATCGGTAACGCGGCGATGAATAAGGCCGATGCCGCCGCCGATGATGCCGAGCATGCCAATCAGGCTGACAGCGTTGATAACATTGGATAAGAAATTGACAAAAGCACCATCAACAACGCCACACAGTTGCAAAATGGCGGAGAAAAGTATGATGAAAATACCACCCATCAGCATATACATGCACAAGTGGAAAGGATAAGTGCGGAACCATAATTTCAGATTGTGTTCAAAGGTGGCATGCAAAAACAGCACTTCTTTGAGCAGAGCGAGTATATCGCCCAACACGTCAACGTGACGGGCTTTGGTCCACCAGTCGCTTTCTTCCATGAAGCTACCACCGTAGGCGACTTTTTTGCCTTCATGGGCCACGGGATAGAGCTCCCAGCGAACATGGATAGGGTCTTTAAGGTAACAGCGAACTTTTAAGAAAACCAGTGCAACAAATCCAATGATTGCCGCATAGGCAAGCAAGTAAAACAGGGTCGTCATAGTGTATCTCCCATGATTCAGGCGATGCTCAAGCATCAAACGGGGTTATGTGTGACAATAAGGGCCCAATGCCATATCGGGCCAGTCACTTCCTCAACGGCGTATAAGACTGGCACAGAGTGTTGTGCTGTCAACGGTGCTTTGCCGTAATGTCCTCCTCGTGTGTTTTCCCTGTATGTGGCGAAGAGCCGAGCAAAAAGGGAAAGCTCTGCAGCCGCTACAGCGAATACCCCATAAGGGGAGACAAACAAGATACCATGTGATAGGAATATTTCCTGTTTGTCTTTAAATGGTCACAAAAAGCCTGTTGTCAACAGGCACAAACTGTCTTCACAGGTAACACAAAAAAAAATAAAAGCAAAGGAGGGGAAAGCGTTATTTTACGGAAAAAGTTGCAGATATACTATGACATCAGGGAGCTTGGTCACAAAAAAAAGCGCCTTTTACCGTGAGTAAAAGGCACTTTGCGAAGCTGGCTGCGCTTTTTAGTTCAGATCAACCATCACAGGATCATCTTCCAATTCCTCAAGGAATTTGTCGGGACGTTCTTTTTGATCCGGAACTTCAATTTCACTGTTCACATATTCGCGGTAGCCTGTCCCTGCGGGGATGAGGCGGCCGACGATCACGTTTTCTTTTAGGCCGTGCAGGTAATCCATCTTGCCTTTTAAGGAGGCTTCGGTGAGTACCTTGGTGGTTTCTTGGAACGACGCGGCGGAAATAAATGAACTGGTGGTCAAAGAGGCCTGCGTAATACCGAGCACCAAGGGTTCAGCTGTGGCTGCGGTACGCCCTTCAGACAATACCTTGGAGTTTTCGATACGGAATTCATTTTTATCCACCTGTTCGCCGACCAAGAAGCTGGTGCCACCCGGATCAAGCACGGTGAGTTTTTTGAGCATTTGGCGCACGATAACTTCAATGTGCTTATCGTCGATGCCCACGCCCTGAAAGCGGTACACTTCCTGAATTTCGTCCACAAGGTACCGCGCCAAATATTTTTCGCCGCGTGTGCGTAAAATATCGTGCAATTCTGGGTAGCCTTCGGTCAGCGGATCTCCGGCTTCCACAAAGTCGCCGTCAGAGGCGGTAATATGTTTGCCTTTGGGCACCAAATATTCTTTGGCGTCTCCAATTTCAGGGGTAACCACCAATTTTCGCTTGCCCTTAGATTCGCCGGCATAGGCCACCGTGCCTGCAATGTCGGAAACCACGGCCATGTCTTTGGGTTTGCGTACTTCAAACAATTCGGCTACGCGCGGCAAACCACCAACGATGTCTTTGGTTTTTGACGTTTCGCGCGGCTTACGGGCAATAACGTCCCCAGCTTCAATGGCCGTGCCGTCACGCACCATAAGCACTGTGCCCACGGGCAGGCTATAGACCGCTGCCATGGGGGAGTCGCCGCGCATTTTTACATTGCCTTCTTCGTCACACACCGAAATGGAGGGCCGGAAGTTGGTTGTACGGTATTCCATGATCGTCAGGGTGGTCTGACGGGTGATATCGTCGATCTTTTCTTGAACGGTTTTGCCTTCTAGAATATCTGTGAAGCGCAAAATCCCGTTCACTTCAGACACAAAGGGCTCGTTGAAGGGATCCCATTCGGCCAGTTTGGTGCCTTTGTTCACTTCCTGTCCGTCTTCCACGTACAGGCGTGCGCCGTTAGGCAGGGTGTATTTTTCTCGTTCCCGGCCTTGAGCATCCACAATAGTGATTTGCCCACTCTTGCCAAGCACCAAGGAAACACCGTCACGGTTGGTAACTTTCTTAATACGGTTCAGGGCGATGCGACCAGAATGCTGTGCATCGTATTTGTTCTTTTCAATGGTGCTTGAAGCCGTACCACCGATGTGGAAGGTACGCATGGTCAACTGGGTGCCAGGTTCGCCAATGGACTGGGCCGCGATGATGCCCACGGTTTCACCCGTGTTCACCAGATGCCCACGGGCCAAATCGCGCCCGTAACACAGGGCACATATGCCGCGTTCTGCCTGACAGGTCAGGGCCGAACGGATGGTGATGGAAGATATTTCTTTTTCTTCCAATATCTTGGCGGCAGCTTCGTTGATGAGCGTGTTTTCAGGCAACAGGAGCTCTTGCGTGTCGGGGTCGTACACAGGATAGAGCAGCACACGACCAATGGCGCGTTCGCACAGGGGGGTTTTGATTTCGCCGCCTTCTTTCAGGTGGGTCATTTCAATACCGTCCACTGTACCGCAATCGTGCTCGGACACGATGACGTTTTGCACGACGTCCACGAGGCGACGGGTTAAATACCCGGAGTTCGCCGTCTTCAAGGCGGTGTCAGCCAAACCCTTACGAGCACCGTGGGTGGAGGTGAAGTATTGCAGCACCGACAAGCCTTCGCGGAAACTCGAGGTGATAGGCGTTTCGATGATTTCCCCCGAAGGTTTAGCCATCAAACCGCGCATGCCTGCAAGCTGGCGCATTTGGTCTTGGTTCCCACGAGCCCCAGAATTGGACATCATAAAGATGGGGTTGAAGCTCTGGTTCTTTTCTTGCTTGCCCGTTTTGGGGTCTGTGATGATATCCCACGAAATTTCTTTGGTCATTTCGGTGGATACGTCTTGGGTGGCCTTGGTCCATACGTCAACGACCTTGTTGTATTTTTCCGTACGGGTAATGATCCCGTCGCGGTACTGATGTTCAATGTCGTCAACTTCGGCCTGCGAAGCTTCCAAAATCCCCTTTTTCTTTTGCGGGATGGTCAAGTCCTTCACGCCGATGGTCACCCCAGCGCGGGTGGCGTATTCGTAGCCGATGTCTTTGAGCCTGTCGCACAGGATGACAGTGGCTTTGATGCCCGCATCACGGTAGGCGGAACCTACCAAACGACCAATATTTTTCTTGGTCAGCACGCAGTTGACATGTGCAAAGGGCACACCGTCAGGCAGCACTTCATTGACAAGCACACGACCGGTGGTGGTTTCTTGAATGATACCATCGGGCATACGCACCTTGATGCGGGCATGCAGGCTGAGCTGATTCGCGTCATAGGCGGCGACCACTTCCCATGGGGCGCAAAAGGACATCCCTTCGCCTTTTTCAAAGGAGCGTTCTACGGTCATGTAATACAGACCGAGCACGATATCCTGTGAAGGCACAATGACAGGGGTGCCGTTGGCGGGGGACAGAATGTTGTTGGTGCTCATCATCAGCACTCGGCATTCTATTTGGGCCTCAATGGACAGGGGAATATGCACGGCCATTTGGTCACCGTCAAAGTCGGCGTTATAGGCCGAACAGACAAGCGGGTGCAGACGGATAGCCTTGCCTTCCACAAGCAGGGGTTCAAAAGCCTGAATACCTAAACGGTGCAGGGTAGGCGCGCGGTTGAGCAGAATGGGGTATTCACGCACCACTTCCGACAGGATGTCCCACACCACCAATTCTTCGCGCTCCACCATTTTTTTGGCGCTTTTAATGGTAGAGGCGTGCCCACGTTTTTCCAATTCGGAATAAATAAAGGGCTTGAACAATTCTAGGGCCATTTTCTTTGGCAGACCGCATTGGTGCAATTTGAGCGAGGGGCCTACCACAATGACCGAACGTCCGGAATAGTCCACGCGTTTGCCGAGCAGGTTTTGGCGGAAACGGCCTTGTTTGCCCTTGATCATATCGGACAAGGATTTCAGCGCGCGCCCATTGGTTCCGGCAATAGCCCGGCCCCGGCGGCCGTTGTCGAACAACGCGTCTACAGCTTCTTGCAACATGCGTTTTTCGTTACGGATGATAATTTCAGGCGCACCTAATTCCATCAAACGTTTCAAGCGGTTGTTGCGGTTAATAACGCGGCGGTACAAGTCGTTCAGGTCGGAGGTGGCAAAACGTCCGCCGTCCAGCGGCACCAAGGGGCGCAATTCCGGCGGGATAACCGGAATAACTTCCATGATCATCCATTCGGGCTTGTTGTCCGATTCCAAAAAAGCTTCTACAATTTTAAGGCGTTTGGTCAGCTTTTTCTTTTTGGTCTGGCTTTTGGTGGTCTGGGATTCTTCGCGTAATTCTGTGCGTAGGGTTTCCAGATTCAGTTCTTCCAGGAGGGAGCGCACGGCTTCGGCGCCCATGCCCACGGTCATAACATCGTCAGAGCCGTAGTGGTCGAGCACTTGCAAATACTGGTCTTCAGAGATGACCTGCATTTTTTGCAAATTGGTCGTGCCGGCATCAAGCACTATATAGGAGTCAAAATACAGCACTTTTTCCAAGTCAGCCATGGTCATGTCTAACAGAGTGCCAATTTTGGAAGGGAGAGTCTTTAAAAACCAGATGTGCGCCACGGGCGCGGCCAGTTCAATGTGGCCCATGCGTTCACGGCGCACCTTGGAAGCAATAACTTCCACGCCGCATTTTTCGCAGACAATACCACGGTGCTTCATGCGTTTATATTTACCGCAATTGCATTCGTAGTCCTTAACTGGGCCAAAAATCTTGGCGCAAAAAAGGCCATCGCGCTCGGGTTTGAAAGTACGATAGTTGATGGTTTCCGGCTTTTTGACTTCGCCATAAGACCATTCACGTACACTCTCGGGAGAGGCGATGGAAATCTGGATCGCTTTCAAATTGCGGATGTTGGCAACGTTGGCAGACGTGCCCCGTGTGGTGAAGAGATCGTCCAGGCTCATGTGTGTACCTTTTGCTTGGAAGCAGTTTTTATATATCTGTTACCAGAATTCGGCCCAACGCTTTTATAACAGCGTTGGGCGCGAACAGTATGCGTAAAGCTTATTCGTCCCGCATGTACCCGACACGCTTGGGACGTTTTTTGCCTTCTTCCTGATGCAGGGTCACGTTCAGGCCGAGGGACATGAGTTCCTTGACCAGTACGTTGAAGGACTCGGGCAGGCCCGCTTCAAGGAAGTTGTCTCCCTTGACAATTTTTTCGTACATCTTGACGCGGCCCGTCACATCGTCAGACTTGACGGTGAGGAATTCCTGCAAGAGATAGGCAGCACCGTAGGCTTCCAAAGCCCAAACTTCCATTTCCCCAAGACGCTGACCCCCAAATTGGGCTTTACCGCCCAAAGGCTGCTGCGTCACAAGAGAGTAGGGGCCCGTGGAACGGGCGTGGATTTTTTCGTCCACCAAGTGGTGCAATTTCAATATATACATGACCCCTGTGGTCACGCGGTTTTTAAAGCATTCGCCCGTGCGTCCGTCAAACAATTCTGTTTTGCCGTCGTTGGCAAGGCCAGCTCTTTCAAGCCAGCCCCAGATTTCAGGTTCGGTAGCGCCGTCGAATACCGGTGTTTTAGTAACAATGCCCGTTCTGAGCTTTTTAACCGAAGCAATGAATTCTTCGTCATCCATACTGTCGATGAGGTCACGAATTTCGGGGGTGCTGTACACGTCTTTGACTTCGTTACGCACGATTTGCAGTGCCGCGCCAGAATCTAACAGTTCCGCCAGTTGGCGTCCCAGTTCTTTAGCGGCCCACCCGAGGTGGGTTTCCATAATCTGCCCGATGTTCATACGTGAAGGTACGCCCAAGGGGTTGAGGACGATATCCACGGGGCGACCGTCCTTGAAGAAGGGCATGTCTTCTTCCGGTAAAATGCAGGATACAACCCCTTTGTTCCCGTGACGGCCCGCCATTTTGTCACCCACGGAAAGTTTCCGCTTTACGGCAATGTGGACTTTGACCATCTTGATAACACCGGGGGGCAGGTCGTCCCCTTCGGTGACTTTTTCGCGTTTAGAGTCGTAAATGGCCTTCAGATATTCAATCTGATGGTCATAGGCGACAATGGCCTCGGCGACAAGGTCGTTAGTTTCTTTGGTTTTGAACAAGCCCGCCAGCTTTTTTACGGGCAGTTCTTGTAACAATTCTTCTGTCAGGGGAGCCCCAGCTTCTGCCAGCACTTCGCCTTTCTTTTTGCCCGCAAGGGTGGTTGCCAATTGCTTACCAAGGAGATGTCCGCGTAAAGCGGCGCGGGTGGTATCGTTCAGGGCGCGGATATGATCTGTTTCCTTTTGATCCAACACGGCGCTTTCGTACACTTCAATGGCTCGGGTACGATCGTCTTTTTCGCCGGAACGGCGGTTGAAGACTTTAACGTCGATAATCGTCCCTTCAATGCCCGGGGGCACTTTGAGCGAGGTATTTTTAACATCGCGGGCCTTTTCACCAAAGATGGCGCGCAACAATTTTTCTTCAGGGGTGAGCTGGGTTTCACCCTTGGGGGTAATTTTGCCCACCAGAATATCGTCCGGCTTGACGCTGGCACCGATGCGGATAATCCCGCTTTCGTCCAAGTTGCGGAGCATATCTTCGCCCACGTTGGGAATATCGCGGGTGATTTCTTCTGGGCCCAACTTGGTATCACGGGCGACGACTTCAAATTCTTCAATGTGCATGGACGTGAAAATATCTTCCTTGACCATGCGCTCTGAAATCAGGATGGAGTCTTCGAAGTTATAGCCGCACCAAGGCATGAAGGCGACTACCAAGTTTTTGCCAAGGGCCAGTTCGCCGTCGGAAATACCGGGGCCGTCCGCCAGAATATCCCCTTTGTGAACGATTTGCCCGGGGGTGCAACTGGGGTGTTGACCAAAGCAAGAGTTTTGGTTTGATTTGTGGAATTTGAGCAGGTCATAGGAGCGCACACCACCACGTTCAGGGTAGAGCCCCCCTTCATAGGACACGATAATGCGGTCAGCATCGGCATATTCCACCTTGCCGTTGGCTGGGGCCACAATACACGCGCCGGAGTCACGGGCTACGTCTACTTCCATACCCGTGCCCACAAGGGGTTTTTCTGAGCGCAGCAGGGGCACTGCCTGACGCTGCATGTTGGAACCCATAAGCGCGCGGTTGGCGTCATCGTGTTCCAAGAAGGGAATAAGCGCTGCGGAAATGGACACCATCTGGCTGGGGGAAACGTCCATCAGGGTAACGTCTTCACGGGCGGCGATTTCCACATCGCCCTTGACACGTACGGTAATGAATTCTTCCGTGAACCGGCCTTCAGAATCCAGCTCTGCGTTGGCCTGGGCGATAATGGCGTCAGACTCACGGGAGGCGTCCAGGTGCACCACCTCGTCGGTCAACTGGGCATTACGGATAACGCGATAGGGCGTTTCAATAAAGCCGAAGTCGTTGACCTTGGCATAGGTGGTGAGCGACACGATAAGGCCAATGTTGGGCCCTTCCGGAGTTTCAATGGGGCAAATACGTCCGTAGTGCGAGGTATGCACGTCGCGCACTTCAAAACCGGCGCGTTCTCGGGTCAGACCGCCGGGCCCCAGAGCGGACAAGCGGCGCTTGTGCGTCACTTCCGACAGGGAATTGGTCTGATCCATAAATTGCGATAATTGTGAGGTGCCAAAGAATTCTTTCAGCACCGCCGCCACGGGCTTGGGATTAATCAAGTCGTGGGGCATGAGCGTGGATACTTCCTGCAGGCTCATGCGTTCCTTAATGGCGCGTTCCATACGCACCAAGCCAATGCGGTATTGGTTCTCCACCAGTTCGCCCACCAAACGCACCCGACGATTGCCCAAATGGTCAATATCGTCGGCGGGGCCGTGGCTGTCCTTCAATTGTACCAGCACCTTAATAGCGGTGAGGATATCATTGTCGGTGAGGGTTCGAGCGTCACAATCGGTGAGCTCCAGACGTTGGTTGAGCTTATACCGACCCACCGGGGACAGGTCGTAATAATCCCCGTTGCGGAACAGATTGTCAAAAAAGGTATTGGCGATTTCCGGCGTGGGCGGCGAAGAGGGCCGTAAACGACGGTAAATTTCTTCCTGCGCCTTCTGCATGTCGGGCATCCGATCCTGCACCAAGGTATCACGGATGGATGATGAGGTATCTATGCCCTTGGTGTGCAGCACGGGAACGCGGGTAATGCCCGCTTCGCGCATGCGTTCCACGAGAGCCGGAATTATTTCGTCTGCGGCTTCGGCCAGCACTTCACCGGTGTTCTCGTCGACGATATCTTCGGCCAAATACAGTGAATCCAAGGTTTCAGGAGCCACTTCAATGGCTTCGGTGCCGGTTTCCACCAATTGGCGCCACGCACGTTTGGTTATGGGCTTGCCAGCTTTAACCAATATGGTGCCCTTGGCATCCTGAATATCTGCAAAGGCGTTGTCCTTACGGAACAAATCCTTGGTGACTTCCCACTCTACGCGGCCGTCAGCAGCTAAACGGTAATGTTCTCGGGTATAAAAATAATCGAGAATTTCCGTTTTGCTCATGCCCATGGCCTTGAACAGAATGGTGGCGGGCATTTTGCGGCGGCGGTCAATACGCACGTACAAAATATCTTTATGGTCAAAGTCAAAGTCAAGCCAAGAACCGCGCATGGGGATAACGCGGCAGGAATAGAGCACCTTGCGGCTGGTGTGGGTTTTGCCGCCATCGTGTTCGAAGATGATGCCGGGTGAGCGCTGCAACTGGTTGACAATAACGCGCTCGGTGCCGTTGATGATAAAGGTACCCTTTTCAGTCATCAGCGGCAGGGTGCCAAAATAAATATCCTGTTCCTTGATGTCTCGGATGGTGCGATTTCCCGACGTTTCGTCTACATCATAGACGACAAGGCGAACCTTAATACGCACGGGGGCTTCATAGGTAAGACCTTTGGAAATGCATTCTGCTTGGTCGTACTTGGGTTCTCCAATATCGTAGCTGACAAATTCCAGACTTGCCGTACGATTAAAATCTTCAATGGGGAAAACAGTACGAAAAACTCCTTCAAGTCCTTCATCGGGGCGCAATTCGTCAGCGCCTTCTTGTAAAAATTTACTGTAGGAATCAATCTGGAGGTTTAGCAGGTGCGGAATGGGGAGGGTAACTTTGATTTTACCGAACTGCTTGGTGATCTGGCCCATTGGGTACCTCAAGGAGTAGTAACGTCCCTTCCACGGTGCTGTGAAAAAAACGTTGTTATATCAAAATCTTGCCATAATACTGGCAAGTATCATCACGCATTTAAGGCAACAAAAGCCCATCCCTACTGTGGGTAAATAGGGTCATGGGCATTGCCGCTCATTACGGTTTCTGCTAATTTTTATAATAAGATATAGTAATTTTCAGAATTTCCGTCCTTCCGTGCTCCGTATTGAATTTGAAATACTAAGCGCATATTTCTTTTTTGGCAAGACAAAAAAACAGGATTTTTACGGGAGAGTTTTATGAATGTATCTTGACTTGTCATTTTTCTAAGCTTGCGTTTACGTGTTCTAGATATGAACCACGCTGCATTATGTCAATGCTTTTGTTCAAAATTATACCCAACTCGGAAAGATTTCTACGGTGTGGGCTGTTTTCCCCTGCGGAGTTGCAAACAAAAAAAAAGGCGAACCCGAAAGTCCGCCTTTCCACTGTAACGTTGCTACGCTTACTTGATTTCGGCAACAGCCCCGGCTTCGGTCAGCTGCTTTTTGGCTTCTTCGGCTTCTTCTTTGCTCACGCCTTCTTTCAGTGTGGAAGGAGCGCCGTCCACTTTGTCCTTGGCTTCTTTCAGGCCCAAGCTGGTCAGGGCACGCACAACTTTGATAACGCCGATTTTGTTAGCGCCGGCTTCTTTCAGCACAACGTCAAATTCGGTCTTTTCTTCCACTTCAGCGGCGGCAGCAGCAGGAGCAGCCATCATCATGGCGGCGGCAGGTGCTGCCGCAGATACGCCGAACTTTTCTTCCAGTTCTTTGATGAACTCAGACAGTTCGAGTACAGTCATATTAGAGATAAATTCAACAACTTGTTCTTTAGTAGCAGACATGGTGATCTCCTGAAAATCTTTGGCTTAATGTTGACGTTGCAATTTGCGCGGAAATTCTGTTACCAGAAATTACGCAGCGGACTTCTTTTCTTCTATGGCTTTAAGCGCATAGAGCATGCCGCGAATCATGTTGGCAAAGAGCGACACAAAGTTGGTCGGCACAGCATTCATCGTTCCCAAAACCTGACCCAGCAATTGTTCCTTGCTGGGCAGTTTTGCCAGACTGTCCACTTGTTGGGCGGACATAAATTTGCCTTCAAGGCTGCCTTCGCGAACCTTAAAAACTTTGCTGGTTTTGGCAAAATCACTCAAAGCTTTAGCCAATGCCACGGGGTCTTGATGACCGAAAGCAACGGCAGTGTTGTCTTTGAATAATTCTTTGATGGTGTCGTGCGTCCCGCCGGTGAAAGCGATACGTCCCAAGGTGTTTTTGACGACTAAATACTCGCCACCTGCATCATGCAGAGTAACCCTAAGGCGCGTCAGCTCTTCCACAGACATACCCTTGAAGTCGGTCAGTACCGTAAGAGAAGCTGAGTCGGCTTTGGCCTTAACGGCTTCAATTATGACGGCTTTTTCAGACCTGTTCACGCGATTCTCCTCACGTTCGGGGGTGTCAGGTGGAATGCCGAGCCAAAGACTTTTCATAAGTCTCAGCAGGTTATTAAGGATTGCTCCCCCTGCTTTCTTCGACTCGAATTCCTTAATCCATAGCCATGGTGATTAGATCACCTGTATAGATACCGCATGAAGGGCCGTATCTGAAGATACGGCCCCGCACTCGGAAACTAGCCTTCTAAATACTTTTTCATCAAACTCATATCAACCTTGAACCCCACCCCCATGGTGGTGGATAAGGTCATGGATTTCATATAGGTGCCCTTAGCAGCTGTGGGCTTTAAGCGGTTGATGGTGTCGAGCAAGGCCTTGAGGTTGCCCTGAATTTTTTCAGGCCCAAAAGAGACTTTGCCCAAAGGTGCATGCAGCACCCCCGCTTTGTCAACTTTGAAATCCACACGTCCGGCTTTCACTTCGTGCACAGCATGAGCCACGTCGAAGGTTACCGAGCCGGTTTTAGCGTTGGGCATAAGCCCACGGGGGCCGAGTAAACGACCGATTTGACCTACCAGTGCCATGACATCAGGGGTGGCAATGGCGGCGTCAAAATCCAGCCAGCCGCCTTTGATGCGGGCTACCAATTCTTCTGCACCGACGAAATCGGCACCGGCTTCTTTAGCTTCAGCTTCTTTTTCGCCTTTGCAGAAAACGGCTACGCGAACGGTTTTTCCCAAGCCGTGGGGCAGGGTAACGGCGCCGCGCACCATTTGGTCAGAATATTTAGGATCGACGCCAAGGCAAAGAGCCACGTCGACAGTTTCGTCAAATTTGGCAAAGGAAGCGCCCAAGGATTTGCTTACAGCGTCTTCAACACTGTACTGTTCTTGGATGTTTGCACTTTCCAGTGCGGAGCGAAATTTTTTGCCGTGTCTGGGCATTGTTCTGTCCTTATCGTTTTGCATCTCCTGCCACACAAAATGTATTCGCGTTGGGCAGTACTATTGATTTCAACGAGTCGTTAGATTCGCAGTGCTGGTGTATGTGCCAAGGCACACACGTAGCTTACTTAATATCAATGCCCATGCTGCGGGCAGTGCCAGAAATGGATTTTACTGCAGATTCAATGCTGCTCGCGTTCAAGTCGGGCAGTTTGAGTTTGGCAATTTCTTCCACTTGGCTCAAGGTCAGGCTTCCCACCTTTGTACGGTTGGGTTCGCCAGAACCTTTTTCAATTTTGGCTGCCTTCATAATGAGCACAGCGGCAGGCGGAGTTTTAGTGATAAAGGTAAAGGAGCGGTCTGCAAACACCGTGATCACAACAGGAATAACCATTCCTTTTTGATCCATGGTGCGGGCATTGAATTCCTTACAAAAGCCCATGATATTCAAGCCGTGCTGACCGAGCGCAGGCCCCACAGGAGGGGAAGGATTAGCGGCACCTGCGGGAATTTGCAATTTGATCTTGGCTACTTCTTTCTTGGCCATGAGTATTTTCCTTGGAGTGGAGGCACGTTAAAAAGCTAGCCCTTGGAGACCTGAACAAAGTCCAGCTCTACAGGCGTTTGACGCCCAAAGATCGAAACCGATACTTTGAGTTTGGCTTTTTCATGGTTGACTTCTTCTACAACACCATTGAAGCCACTGAATGGGCCGTCAATAACGGTAACGGTATCGCCACGGTCAAAGTTGAATTTAGGACGCGGCTTTTCTTGACGGGCGCGCATGAGGGCCAGAATAGTTTCCGCCTCAGAGTCGCGCATGGGGGTAGGGCGGTTTTTACCGCCAACAAAACCCGTCACTTTGGGAATGGACTGCACAAGATGCCATGAAAAATCTGTCATAATCATACGGATCATGACATACCCTGGGTAAAACTTTTTTGTCGTGGTACGACTTTCCCCGGCTTTGCCGGGTTCAGTTACCTTTTCGGTGGGCACAACCACTTCCTGAATAAGCTCATTGTCCTGCTTGGTACGGATCATCTCATTGATGGTCTGCTGCACACGCTGCTCAAAACCAGAGTAGGTATGCAGGATGTACCAGCGGGACTTCATGCCCATTTCAGGGGTGATTTCGATATTTTGTTCGTTCATGGCGCCCATCAGGAAAGTATCAACTGAATCAGTTTGGACAGTCCAAGGTCCACAAGACCCAAAAGTATAGCCATTACCGTCACAAAACCCAAAACAACCAAGGTGGCTCCACGCGTTTCTTTCAGCGTTGGCCAAGTAACCTTGCGGAGTTCTCCTTTGGAGTCCTCTACATAGTTGGCAAAGCGCGTAATCTGGTTGACAGCCTTGCCTTCAGAGGCTTCGGGCGAGGTGGTCTGCTTCTTTGACATGTCACTACCTGGTGTATAGAAGATGGCAGGGCAGGAGGGATTCGAACCCACAACATGCGGTTTTGGAGACCGCCGCTCTAGCCGTTGGAGCTACTGCCCTGCATGACCGTAAATTGGGGGGCCTGAAACAAGCCCCCCAAGGCCGGAATTAACTACCTGGTTTCACGATGCACAGTGTGCTTCTTATCCCAGGGACAATATTTCTTAATTTCTAAGCGCCCGGTGGTGTTTTTCTTATTCTTCCGGGTGCTGTAATTCCGCCGCTTGCACTCAGTGCAGGCGAGAAGGATATTTACGCGCATGATGTTACTCGACTATTTCGGTTACAACACCAGAGCCAACGGTGCGGCCGCCTTCACGAATAGCGAAGCGGAGGCCGTTTTCCATGGCAATGGGGTGAATAAGTTCAACAATGAACTGGGAGTTGTCACCGGGCATGACCATTTCAACACCTTCAGGCAAAGCAATAACGCCTGTGATGTCGGTGGTACGGAAGTAGAACTGAGGACGATAGCCCGTGAAGAAGGGAGTATGGCGACCGCCTTCTTCCTTGGAGAGCACGTACACTTCAGCCTTGAACTTCTTATGCGGGGTGATGGACTTAGGAGCTGCCAAAACTTGGCCGCGTTCCACGTCGTCACGTTTCACACCACGGAGCAGAGCGCCAATGTTATCACCGGCTTGACCTTGGTCAAGCAACTTGCGGAACATTTCAACGCCGGTACAGGTTGTTTTCACCGTAGGCTTGATGCCCACAATTTCAACTTCTTCGCCCACTTTCACGATACCACGTTCCACACGACCTGTCACCACAGTGCCACGGCCAGAGATGGAGAACACGTCTTCGATAGGCATCAGGAAGGGCTTATCAATATCGCGTTGGGGTTCAGGAATGTAGGAGTCACACGCGTCAAGCAATTTGCCAATGCATTCTGCTGCGGGGTCGTTGGGATCGTCACATTCCAGAGCTTTCAGGGCCGAACCACGGATAACAGGAATGTCGTCACCGGGGAAGTCATAGAGAGAGAGCAGTTCGCGCACTTCCATTTCGACCAGTTCGAGCAATTCTTCGTCGTCCACGAGGTCGCACTTGTTCAAGAACACCACGAGGTGAGGCACACCCACCTGACGGGCAAGCAGGATATGCTCACGGGTCTGAGGCATGGGGCCATCGGTGGCAGCCACAACGATGATACCGCCGTCCATCTGGGCCGCGCCGGTGATCATATTTTTGATGTAGTCGGCGTGACCGGGGCAGTCCACATGCGCGTAGTGGCGCGTGGGGGTTTCGTATTCAACGTGTGAGGTGGCAATGGTGATGCCGCGTTCTTTTTCTTCAGGGGCCTTGTCGATTTCATCATAAGAGATGAATTTACCGCTGCCCTTGAGGCCTGCAATTTTTGTAATAGCAGCAGTAAGAGTGGTTTTACCGTGGTCGATGTGACCGATGGTGCCAATGTTTACGTGCGGCTTTTTGCGCTCAAATTTTTCCTTGCCCATGTTCATTCTCCCTGGGAGTGTTTTAATTGCGGTTTTGTGAGTATGCTTTTCAACACCTGCAATGCCCGCATTCGATCCCTGTTCACCAGGGAGGCCGTGCATTGGCAGGAGGCTGATAGAGGGGAATGGGGGGTGCAGGGCGGAATGGAGCGGGAAACGGGACTCGAACCCGCAACCCTCAGCTTGGAAGGCTGATGCTCTAGCCATTGAGCTATTCCCGCACATGCCGTAGTACCCCGACAGTCAGCCTGTCTCCTACAGCCAAGGCAGTGTAAACTTTACCACTCGTGTAGAAAGTGGTTGTGGTGGAGGGGGGAGGATTTGAACCTCCGAAGTCTCACGACGACAGATTTACAGTCTGTTCCCTTTGGCCACTCGGGAACCCCTCCGACCGTTTGTCAGCTTTATGGGCGGACAAAATTTATGGAGCTGGTGATGGGATTTGAACCCGCAACCTGCTGATTACAAATCAGCTGCTCTACCGTTGAGCTACACCAGCAGCAAGCAAGGGTCTTTACACGTTTTTTGCAGTGTTTGGCAAGCAAAAAATATAAAAAAATTTGCTTTATCAAATTAAGGCTTTACGTGCAGTGAAAAATCTGTCCCTGGCTGCTAAATCTTGGTGTGTCTGTAAGTCCTGCCAATAAGGGCTATGGGCGAACAGTTCTCGAACGATGAAGCCCTGCTGGTAGCCGTGTTCAATAACAATACAGCCACCCGGCTTGATAGTGCGGTGGGCATGCTGCGCCAATGCGCGGATATGCTCAACTCCAGTCAGCTCGAAGGACTTTCCTACCCCAAAGGGGACAGGCTGTAAAGCACTTCTTGGTTCAAAATCACGAATTTCTTTTGAGAGGGTGTGATATTCGCGTTCACTTACATAGGGAGGATTGGATATAACAAAGTCAAACTGGTCATTTTTAAAGCATAATTTTGTCATATCCGCGTGCAGAGGTAAAAGGTTGTTTGCCACGCCGAGTGTGGTGGCATTGCGCGCCGCTACCCCTAACGCTCCGGCAGAAATATCCACCATAACTCCCTGCCAGCGCGGTCTTTCACAGCAGAGGGTTACCGCAATACAGCCCGACCCCGTGCCCAGATCCGCAAAGCACTGTGTTTTGTTGGCGGCAAGCGGTGTTTGGGTCAAGAGGTAGTCGATCAGACATTCTGTATCTGGCCGTGGCACTAGGGTGTCTGGGGTGACGATAAAATCCCGTCCATAAAATTCTTTACGACCCACAATTAAGGCGACAGGTTCCCCTGCGGCTCGCCGGTGGATGAGTTTATGGAGGGTTTTTTGTTCGTCCGGCGTCATTTCCCTTTCTGGTTGCATGGTCATTTCTAGGCGTGAAAGCCCGAGCGCATAGCCCACCAGTACGCGCACGGAAAGTGCAGGCGCGTCCACGCCGGCCTGTGCCAGCGTATAGCCCGCTGTAATACAAATTTCGCGCAAGGTAGGATTTGGCATATTTATCTGGCAGTTTTTACACAAAGTTACGAGAAAATAGTTTGCAGGATGTGGGCGGAGCCTGAGGGAGGCACAAACTCCCTCAGGAACTGTTCTTGTTACGCGCACTCTCCATCAACCAAGGCCAGGGGCAACACTTCGTCAATGTGGCTGACAGGGTGAACGTGGATTTTTTTCAGCAGGTCTGCGGGTATATCTTCGAGATCTTTGACATTCTGCTTAGGAATAATCACATGTTTGAGGTCTCGCGCCACGCCAGCAAGGATTTTTTCCTTGATGCCGCCCACGGGGAGCACACGCCCTTGCAGGGTGATTTCACCAGTCATGCACAGGGTGGGATCCACACGTTTATGGGTAATGGCGGAAACCAGCGCTGTAGCCAAGGTGACCCCTGCAGAGGGCCCGTCCTTGGGGGTTGCGCCGGCGGGTACATGAATATGGATATCCATGGTGCTGGCGAATTTGGGATCAATATGCAGCTCCACAGCGCGGCTGCGGATGTAGCTGAGCGCCGCCTGAGCGCTTTCTTTCATGACATCACCAAGCTGTCCGGTGAGGGTAAGGGCCCCTTTTCCCTTCATCAACGTGGCTTCCACATGCAGCACTTCACCGCCGAAGGGTGTCCACGCCAAGCCCAGAGCCGTACCGGGGGCAAAGCATTTTTCGCGGTCTTCTTCCACAAAGCGGGGAATACCGAGCAGTTTGGGGATTTGACCAGCGGTGATGCGGAAGGGGCCGTTGACGCCTTCCGCTTTTTTGCGGGCCAATTTGCGGCACACGGTGGAGAGTTCGCGTTCGATATTCCGTAGTCCGGCTTCACGGGTATATTCACGGATGATGCGTTCGATGGCGGAATCTGCAATGGTGATATCTTTTTCGTGCAGGCCGTTGTCGGTGATAAGCTTGGGCAGGAGGTGCCTGCGGGCGATAACCATTTTTTCTTGCACCGTGTACCCGGCGAGAGAAATGACTTCCATACGGTCACGCAAGGCGGCGGGAATGGTGTCTAGATGGTTGGCTGTGCACAGGAACATCACCTTGGACAGGTCAAAGGGCACGTTCAGGTAGTGATCGCTGAAGGTGTTGTTTTGTTCCGGATCAAGCACTTCCAGCAAGGCTGAGGAGGGATCGCCCCGGAAATCCGCACCCAATTTGTCCACTTCGTCCAGCACGATAACGGGATTCTTGGTGCCCGCCTGCTTCATGGCCTGTATGATGCGCCCGGGCATGGCTCCGATATAGGTGCGCCGATGACCGCGAATTTCGGCCTCATCGCGCATGCCACCAAGGGACAGGCGTTGAAACTTGCGGCCTACGGCTCGGGCGATGGAGCGCCCGAGAGAGGTTTTACCCACGCCGGGAGGGCCTACAAAACACAGGATAGGCCCTTTGGATTCGGGATTCAACTTGCGTACGCTCAGGTATTCAAGGATACGGTCTTTTATTTTATCGAGTCCATAATGGTCTTCATCCAGAATGGTTGCCGCATTGTGGATATCTAGCTTGTCATGGGATATTTTTTTCCACGGTAATTCGCTGAGCCAGTCCAGATAGGTACGCACAACGGTGGCTTCTGAGGAATCAGCATGCATGGAGGTGAGGCGGCGCATTTGTTTATCCGCTTCCTTGCGTACGTCCTTGGGCAAGCCAATTTTGGCGAGGGTATGCTTAAGTTCTTCGAGATCGTCTTCGGTATTGGCCTCGCCTTCGCCCAATTCTTTGCGAATGGCTTTTAATTGTTCGCGCAGAAAATAATCTTTTTGGGCCTTGTCCATACCCTCGCGGGCCGTACTTTGGATACGGGCTTGCACGGCGGCTACTTCCACTTCCTTGGACAGGTGGGCGTTGACCAGAGCCAGACGGGACACAGGTTCCATGGTTTCCAGAATGCGCTGGGCATCGTCATTTTTCAGGCGCAGATTGGCGGCGATGAGATCCGCCAGACGGCCCGGATCATCCACATTTTGCAAAATGCCCACAATTTCGCTGGTGTTGATGCCCCGCAGTGCCAAAATCTTTTCGCTCTGCTCACGGGCAGAACGGAGCATGGCTTCCACTTCCACATCGGCGGGGGTTTCAATTTCCGGTACGGGCAAAATGCGGGCTTTCAGGTAAGGATCGCTCTGGGTATATTCTTCCACCTTGGCGCGGGTTACCCCTTGAACCAGCACTTTGATGCGACCGTCGGGCATTTTGAGCATCCGCATGACATTAACAACCGACCCGACCTTGTATAAATCGTCGGGGCCGGGGTCTTCGGTACCCTCGTCTTTTTGGGTGCACACAAAAAGATGGCGGCCTTGTTCTAGCGCGGCTTCTACGGCCAATACGGATTTTTCACGCCCGATGAACAGGGGCAGAATCATATAATTGAACACCACAACGTCACGCACGGGCAAAACGGGCAAAAATTCGGGAATATCGGGCTGTGCGTGGCTATCGGCGGGGGGGTCGGACAGGGCGCGACTGGCGGAGTCTTGTCCCGCTTCGGGGCTGGTTTCGGTGGTGAGGGCGTCAAAAGCCTCCGACAGGGCCGAAGCCAGCGCGTCGGTAAGTTTTTTGTCGGGCATAACCTCGATTTTAACTCTTTTGACGGTCTTCTTCGCCTTGGGCGCCGTGGGGGTTTTTATGACGGGCGCATCCGCGTCCGCCACAACTTTGGCTTTGCGAGCCCGGGGGCTTTTGGGTGTTTTTTTATCATCAGTATCAGACATATATGTTCTCCCTATGAAATACTCTCAGAAAAATTTGTTATAACAGCCCGCCTTCATTGAGACTGTAGCAATCGGCTTCGGTAACAATAATATGGTCTAAAAAGCGTAAACCCATAGCCGGCGCGAGTTTTTGCAATTCGCTCGTCAGCAGCAGGTCTGGCGCAGACGGCGTGCTCCGCCCGCCAGGATGATTATGCACCAGAATAATACCGCACGCTTTGCGCTCTAAAGCCAGCTCCAACACATCACGGGGCTGAAGGGACACTTCCCCCGTGCGTCCGCGTTGCAGGCGTTCCCAAGCGATCAACCTGTTTTGGCGATCTACCAAAGCGATCCAGCATTCTTCATGGGTCATACCCGCCAAACGGGTACGGGCCATATGCGCGACGACCTTGGGGCTTACCAGTTCCAGCCGATGCCGCACGGGGGCTTCGGCATAACGAGCCATAAATTCACGCAGCAGACGCATGAAATTTGCAAGGCTCGGACCAAAACCTTCCACGGACTGCAATTCGTCGGGGCGTGCGTCCATAACGCCGCGTAAGGTGCTGAAACGCGCCAAAAGTTCTTTTGCCAGCGGCTTGGTATCCTTGCGAATCAGCACATAACCCAGCAGGAGTTCCAGAATTTCATAGTCCTGCAAAGCTTGCGTTTCGAGCTGAAGTCTTTGCTTGAGGCGGGCGCGGTGCCCCTCATGGCTTTTGCGAACAGGTCTTGTCGTAGCTGACATAAAATAAGTAGTCCTGTGCACTAGGCAAGGGTTAGAACGAGATTATTGCTGTTTTAGCGTGTAAAAAACTCGCATCTTGCCGCAAAAAAGGATCAAGAGACCCGCTGTGGACTGAATAGCAGGATCAAATCCGCTACCAGAGCCTCTAAAGTCTGATCTGGCTGACGCTGACCCGACTTTACGTCCCATTCTGCGCGTACAATAGCGTCAAATAGACGGATAATGCCTGATTGTCCTAACCTTTGGGCCAAGAGTTTTTTGTTTTGTGCGTCGTTTGGGTGCATGCGGACGGCTTCCCCCATATGTACTTGCCACAACAAGCGTGCTTCACGCACCAGCAGGCCGAGAAAAGGGAACAACAGACCGTCGCCGTCGCGCTGGCCACGGCGGACTTCTGCCCACGCGCCCGCCACATTGCCCGCCTGAATGAGCCGGATGAAACCGAAAATATTGAAGTCGGGCACATGCCCCGCTGAAGAGGCCATTTCTACGCTGACGGGGCCATCTCCCGCCGCCAGTGAAAGTTTTTGGAGTTCATTTTCCACGGCGTTAGCGTCTGGGGGAAGCCCAGCGCACAGACGGTCCAACGCGCCCGCCGCAAAGCTCATGTGCAGGGCTTGGGCGCGGTTTTGCACGTGACGGCGCACAGTGCGCTCATCAAGGCCTGCTTGGCGCCAGATCCAGCCTTGTTTGTCTGCAAAGTGGACGCACGGAAGCTTGGCAATGTGTGCCGGAAGTTTGGGTTGGCCTTTTTCCCACGCGACCTCAAGGCAAAAAAAGGGCCAGCAGTGGGCGTTGGGGCGGGCGAGGGCGGTGGACAGGCGTTTCCATGTGGCGGCTGGAAGACTGTGGGCATTGCGGATGGTCAGGGCACGGGGGGTTCCAAACAGGCCCTGCAGGGTCAGGTGTTCCCAGAAGAGCGGGGGAAGCTCTTCGTCCCCCCAATAGGTGAAGCGCTCCCAAGGGGGGGAGGTGCCGTCGGGGGAGGTGAGGGTTTTGTGGATATAGTCTTTGGTGAGTCGCCCGTCAGGGCATACGCACAGGGTAAATCCAGGGCGGGCCATGGCGAGGGTCCTTGTGGGGTGTAGCTGGTTCAGGGTGCTGCAGGGGGGAGGGGCTCGTGGCAGCGGGCGGGCTGATCCGCCTGGCCACGAGATCCACGCCTCCTTTGCTAATTTGCTACAATATTAACGAGTTTATCAGGCACGGTAATAATTTTACGGATGGTTTTTCCGTCTAAATGACGCGTGACATGCTCGTCTTGTAGGGCTTGGGCTTCCAAAACTTCTTTAGAGCTTCCAGCGGGAACTTCCAACTTGCCCCGGAGTTTGCCGTTGATTTGCAGTACAACGGTCACTTGGTCTAGCGTTGTGGCTGCGGGATCCCATTGGGGCCACGGTTCATGCACCAGAGGTTGTTGATGACCGAGTTCCGCCCAGAGTTCTTCGCAAATGTGCGGGGTCATAGGGCTGAGTAGGGTGAGCACCGTGCCGAGGGCCGATGACAATACCGTGCGCCCGCCTGTGCTGGCATGCAGATTTTCACGGGCGGTGTAGAGCGTGTTGACCAGTTCCATAATTGCGGAAATGGCGGTGTTGAACTGGAAGCGATCCCCCATGTCTTCTTGGGCTTTTTTTACCGTAAGGTGTTCCTTGCGGCGGAGCTCGCGGGCCACGGGGTTGTCTCCCACATCTTGGGCGGTGGAAGTGCACGCGCTACAGGCATGCGCGTAGTGCTGTTCTTCGGCAAAAAGCCGCCACACGCGGTTCAAAAAGCGGGACGAGCCTTCAATGCCCGTGTCCGACCAGTCAAAATCCCGTTCGGGCGGAGCTGCAAACAGGCAAAACAGGCGTACCGTATCTGCGCCGTATTTGGCAATCATAAGGGTGGGATCAACCACATTGCCCTTGGATTTTGACATTTTGGTGCCGTCTTTCAGCACCATGCCTTGGGTCAGTAATTTGGTGAACGGTTCGTCCAGACCTTCTGGATAAAAGCCGCAATCACGCAAAGCTTTGGTGAAAAAACGCGCGTACAATAAGTGCAGGATGGCGTGTTCCACCCCGCCGATATACTGATCCACGGGCAACCAGTATTTGAGGGCGTCCATATCAAAGGGGGCGTCAGAACAGTGGGCAGAAGTGTAGCGGGAAAAATACCACGACGAATCTACAAAGGTATCCATGGTATCGGTTTCACGCCGTGCGGGGCCGCCGCATTGGGGGCAGGTACAGCGCACAAAGTTTGCCGTGTCCGGCAGGGGCGAGCGCCCGTCTTCGTGGGTTTTTACATCCAAGGGCAGGAGGACGGGGAGGTTTTCTTCTTTTTCCGCTACCACACCGCAGGTGTCACAATAGACGACCGGAATGGGGGCACCCCAATACCGCTGCCGCGAAATATTCCAGTCGCGTAATCGGTATTGGATCATGCTTTCGCCTTTTGCCTGCTGGGCTAGGGCGGCAGCTACGGCCTGCTTGCCTTCGATCCACGTCAGACCGTCAAATTGCGCTGAATGCACCATCACACCCGCGCCCGTGTGGGCTTCGGTCATGCTTGCCCCGTCCAGCACTGCGCCTTCAGGCTGAATAACCACTTGAACGGGCAAGTGATACTTACGCGCGAATGCAAAATCGCGTTGGTCGTGGGCCGGAACGCCCATAACCGCGCCCGTGCCGTATCCGGCCAGCACGAAATTGCCGAGCCATAAAGGCACGCGCTGTCCGGTGAAGGGATGCACGGCATAGGCTCCGGTAAAAATGCCTTCTTTTTCTAACAGTTCAGATTGACGTTCCGCACTGTCCATATTGTGGATACGCTCAATAAAGGCGCGTACTTCAGCTTCACGGGGGGTGCCGCTGATGAGGGCGTCTACTAAGGCGTGTTCTGGGGCCAAGGTCAAAAAGGTTACCCCAAACAAGGTGTCGGGGCGGGTGGTGAATACCGAAACGCTGTCCATTGTGCCGTGGGCTTTTTCCAGCGCAAAAGTGACGGACGCGCCCGTGGATTTCCCTATCCAATTGTGCTGCATGGCGACAACCCGTTCCGGCCAGCCCGTGTCCAGTTTGGACAAATCAGCCAGCAATTCTTCGGCATAGGAGGTGATGCGTACAAACCACTGGGTCAATTCTTTTTGTTCAACCATGCTGTCACAACGCCAGCACTGCCCGTCAATAACTTGTTCGTTGGCCAGCACGGTATGGCAGGAAGGGCACCAGTTTTGCGCCGCTTTTTTGCGATAAATCAGCCCCTTTTCCAGCATACGCAAGAAGAACAATTGTTCCCATCGGTAGTATTCGGGCGTGCAGGTGGCGACTTCGCGTTGCCAGTCATAGGAATAGCCAAGGCGCTGCAATTGGGTACGCATAGTGTCAATATTGGCAAAAGTCCACGTGGCGGGGTGGGTGTTATGCTTAATGGCGGCGTTTTCAGCGGGCAGGCCAAAGGCGTCCCAGCCCATGGGGTGGAGCACGTTAAAGCCCTGCATGCGCCGGAAGCGCGCCACGACATCACCAATGGAATAGTTGCGTACATGGCCCATGTGAATATTGCCCGAAGGATAGGGCAGCATTTCTAGCAAATAATATTTGGGCTTGCTGGAGTGGTGGTCACAGGCAAAGGTTTGGTCGTCTGTCCAATGTTTTTGCCATTTGACTTCAATCGTTTCGGGAGAATATTTTTCTGCGATCATGGGCTTTGCCTATGCGTTAACTGGTGAACTTGGGCTGTGGCGGAATTCCAGTTCTTTGGAATCCAAGGCCTTGGACGTGGCATCGAGGATGCCGTTGATGAAGCTGCGGGCATTTTCTTCGCCAAATTCTTTGGCAAGCTCCAAGGCTTCGTTAATCGCCACCTTGGGGGGGATATCCGTGCGGTACAGCATTTCAAAAATGCCCAGACGCAACACGGTTAATTCAATGCGGCCCATGCGATCCACACGCCAATTACGTGAGAATTTAGTAATAATTTCATCAAGTTCTGCGGAGTGAGCCCATACACCTTCGACGAGTTCCCACGCAAAACCCTTGGGCACGGTTCGGGTGTACAGCTTTTGCTCAAAAACTTTGTTGGGGTCTTTGTTCAGGGCTTTTTCCGCTTCAAAACGAGCCAATTCGTCCGCAACTATTTCCGCTCTCTTGTCGGCATTGTCTGGTGAGGATTCAAAAGCGTGGCGCAAAGCACCGATGCTGGTGACAGGTGTGAAGGACAAACCGTACAAAACCTGAAAAGCTAAGGCGCGCTCGCTGCGGCGGGTGGCGTTTTTGGCCTTATTCATGCGGAAAGCTGCTCCAATACCCGCACTGTTTCCAGCAGGGCGGCGGTGGCTTCCACGCCTTTATTCCCGGCTTTGCAGCCCGCGCGTTCAATGGCTTGTTCAATGGTGTCGGTGGTCAACAGTCCGAAACCAACGGGAATGCCGTATTCCAACGACACATGGGCGAGGCCCTTGGTTGCTTCATTGGCTACAAAATCAAAATGCGGGGTAGAGCCGCGAATAACCGCGCCCAAAGCAATAATGCCATCGCATGTTTTTTGTTTGGCAATCTGTTGGCAAACCACGGGCATTTCAAAGGCTCCGGGGATACGCACGATGGTGATATCTTTTTGGTCGCATCTGTGGCGCAGGAGATAATCCACCGCCCCGCCCACCAGACGGTCTACGATGAAATCGTTAAAACGCGTGGCGACAATGGTGAATTTTAAGCCGCTGGCGTCCAGCATTCCTTCAATAGTTTTTATTCCCGACATACGATACTCCTAAAAAATGAATTTCGGCACAAGGGTCTGTGCCTGTGCTAGCGGCACACTAAGCCGCTGAGGATGTGGCCCATTTTTTCTTTTTTGGTACGCAAATAATCTTCGTTTTCGGGGCAGGCTTCCATTTCAATGCTGACCCTTTCTACTATTTCAATGCCGTATCCTTCAAGCCCCACGATTTTCTTGGGATTATTAGTGAGCATACGCATTTTTTTGATGCCGAGATCCACAAGAATTTGTGCGCCCGTGCCGTAGTCGCGCAAGTCGGCTTTGAAACCGAGCTTTTGATTGGCTTCCACCGTATCGTAACCTTGATCTTGTAAGGCATAGGCTTTGATTTTGTTGGCAAGGCCAATGCCGCGTCCTTCTTGGCGCATGTACAGGAGCACACCGTGGCCCGCTTTTTCAATTTGGCGCATGGCCGCACCTAATTGGCCTCGGCAGTCGCAACGCAGGGAGCCAAGGGCATCTCCTGTAAGACATTGACTGTGCACGCGCACGAGAACGGGGCCGTCCTGCACAAGCTTGCCGTCTTTGAGGTCGCCCTTGACAAGGGCAACGTGGGTGCCAGGCTCCACATCGCTTTCATAGGCGATAATTTGAAAGTCGCCGAACATGGTGGGCATGTGGGCTTGGGCCACGCGGCGTACGGAAAGTTGCCCGTGCTGCATGCGGTAGCGGATAAGGTCTTTGACGGCGGCAATTTTTAGGCCGTGTTCGGCAGCAAAAACTTCTAATTCGGGCATGCGGGCCATTTCGCCATCATCGCGCATAATTTCGCAAATAACGGCAGCGGGCTTGCAGCCTGCCAATTTGGCAAGGTCAACACTGCCTTCGGTCTGGCCCGCACGGGCCAGAACGCCACCGGGCTGGGCGCGCAGCGGGAAAATATGACCGGGGGTAACGATGTCTTCGGGGCGCACATTGTCGGCCACGGCGGTTTGCACAGTTTTGGCGCGGTCTGCTGCAGAAATACCGGTGGTGATGCCGTGGCGAGCCTCAATGGAAACGGTGAAATTTGTCCCGAATTTTGAGCCATTGCGTTGCGTCATCAGGGGGAGTTGCAGGGAGTCCACTTTTTCAGGCCCCAAGGGCAGGCAGATGAGCCCACGTCCGAATTTCGCCATAAAGTTGATACTTTCGGGGGTAGCAAATTCGGCGGCAATGGTGAGGTCGCCTTCATTTTCCCGATCTTCATCGTCCACCAAAATAATCATGCGACCTTTACGGATTTCTTCAATGGCTTCGTCTATAGTACACAATGGCATGCTAGTACTCACAATATGTTGATATGTTATATGCACAGGCAAGGTTTTGCTAAAAACCGTTTTCTTTCAAAAAGTGTTCGGTCAATCGTCCGGCAGAGCTGCTGGCGGGGGCATTTTGCCACGGTTGCAGCATGCGCCGTACGTATTTACCAATGATATCTGTTTCTAGATTAATACGCCGTCCCTGTTGCCACGTATTCATGGTGGTGCTGTTCCACGTTTCAGGAATGGCATTAATTTCTAAAAAGTTTGGCCCACAATCATTAACCGTTAGACTGATACCGTCAAGGCTTACGGAGCCTTTCGAGATAATTTCTTGTTGGTATTCTGCGGGAAAGGTCACGCGAACGCAGTGCGACGCGGAAATGAGCGAAATTTTTTCTACCACGCCCAAACAGTCCACATGCCCGCTCACCATATGTCCCCCCAGACGGTCGCCCAAGGCGAGGGCCCTTTCAAGGTTGACCCTGGCACCGCAGGTCAGCGCGCCCAGTGAGGTGCGCGCGAGGGTTTCGGCTGAGGCAAAGGCGGTAAACGTTTGCGGGCCGTGGCTTTCTACGGTGAGGCAGGCACCGTTGACGGCGATGGATTCGCCAATTTGGATATGCTCCAGCGCGTACAAAGCTTTAATGTGCATCCGCATGTCCTGCCCCGTGGGGCTGACATGGAGCACCTCGCCCAAACCGTGAATAATTCCCGTGAACATGACATTCCTTTATAGCATACGTGGATAGAGCGACAGACGTGCACCGTGTGCACTCTGCGTGCCGTCTGAAAAATCTATGTGCCAGGCAGTGAAGTATCAGGGCGAATGGTCAGGTGCAGGTCTTGCCCGCACATGTGCGTATCGGCTATGCGTAGGCGCAAGGCTTCGGCCATATTGAGCGGGTTCCGCCCGGTAAACAGGGGGCGCGCTTCATTGTCGCCAAGAATGACAGGGGCTATGTGTAGCAGGAAGACGTCCACCAAGCCGCTTTCCAACAACGAAAGGGCAAGGGTTCCCCCGCCTTCGCATAAAACATAGGGGCAGTGTAATTCTTCGCGAATACGGCACAGCAACAGTTCCAGATCAGGGCTAGGGCCGGAGGTGTGATTTTTTTTTGCTGTGGGGCTTTGGGGGGGCACAGACCACACCCGTATCCCCATATCCCGTAAGGCGTGGGATGTGGGGGACGCTGCTGCGGCGGGGCTGGCAAAGAACAGGGTTTCGCGGGGGCGCTGTTGCACCAGATAGGAATCAGCCGTGGGCGCGGGTAGGCGCGAGGTGAGTATGCAGGCCAGCGGTTGACGGGCAGGGGTTGACCCGTCACGCACGGTAAGCTGAGGGTTATCCGCCCTGTAGGTTCCACCGCCGATGAGCACCGCGCCGCCGCTGGCACCAACGCCGCCGCGCAAAGCGTGAACCTTGGCGCGGGAGGCTTCACTGCTTACCCAGCGGGATTGTCCGCTGCGGGTAGCGATACGCCCGTCTAAGGTGGAGGCCATTTTCAAAATGACAAAGGGGCGTTTGCGGGTTTGCCAGATCAGAAAATCGGCAATACTGTCGCGGCAGGCTTGCGCGCAAATATCGTATTCCACCGTAATACCATGAGACTGCAAGGTTTCAATGCCGCCAGCAGCCTGTGGGTTGGGATCGCGGACACCAACAACAACATGTTTGATTCCTGCCGCAATGATGGCCGCAGTGCAGGGAGGCGTTTTCCCGTGATGGTTGCAAGGCTCAAGGGTGACAACAAGGGTACAGTCTGCGGGATTAACCCCCTTGGCCTGGGCATCACGCAGACATTC
>JAVVPD010000024.1:0-14923 GCA_036655975.1 Desulfovibrionaceae bacterium
ATCGTAACCCCGATTTAGCCTCACATATCAGTGTGGAAAATTACGAAACCTTGGAGCGGGTGCTGCGTGCAGGCCCTTTGCACACACAGGCGTAGGAGCTTTTTTTTGCTTGCTTATCAGGCTGCACAGTGGAAGTATTTGTGCTGTGCAACAGAGGCCGCAGAGGCACCGCGCTGAAGGGCTTAGGAAACGCTGGCTTTATTTGCGTGTTGTTTGTATACTTAGTGCTGTTAGCTGGCCGCGCAATGCGGGTAGCGCGTCATATCGTTATGTAAAAAAGTGTCGGAGAGTTTATGATAATTTTTGCCAACACGCTGTCTGCCATTGCCATTGTGGCAGGAGTATTGCTCAAACTGTATTTTTGGGTTGTGGTTATTTCGGCCTTGCTCACGTGGGTACGCCCCGATCCGTACAATCCTATTGTGCGAACCTTGCGTACCCTCACGGAGCCGGTGTATTATCGGATTCGTAAAGTTTTGCCCTTTACCTACGCCAGT
Source organism: Desulfovibrionaceae bacterium (assembly GCA_036655975.1). Classification (GTDB taxonomy): domain Bacteria; phylum Desulfobacterota; class Desulfovibrionia; order Desulfovibrionales; family Desulfovibrionaceae; genus CASQEL01. The sequence goes on from JAVVPD010000024.1 coordinate 498, forward strand.
GGAATTGATTTCTCGCCTCTTATTGTGCTGCTGGCTATTGAGTTGGTAGACAGGATTATTGTGGCTTCCATGCTGCAATATGCGGCAACCTTATTATAAGGTGCCTCAAGCATTGCGAGTTTAGCATACACTCAAACACAGGGAGTTACTTATGGAAGAACGTGAGATTCAACTACTTGAAAGGTTTGCCCCCCATGACCCTGAGTTGAAAGAATTGTGGGATGACCATCTCCTGTACGAAAAGCAGGTGGACAAATTGGAAGCTAAAAATTTCCGTACTCCCACAGAAGAACAGACGCTGAGACAATTGAAAAAGCAAAAACTGGAAGGAAAAACCAAGTTTATGGCTATTCTGGACAGGCATCTGGCACAGGAGAAATAAATGGAAATGACCGGCGCACAAATTCTGCTTGAGGCGCTTACGCGGGAAGGTGTTGACGTTCTGTTCGGCTATCCGGGCGGGGCTGTTCTTGATATTTATGATGAACTTCCCCGTCATCAGAGCATTAAGCATGTGTTAGTCCGGCACGAGCAAGCTGCTGTCCATGCAGCCGATGGTTATGCCCGTGCCTCTGGTAAGGTGGGTGCGTGTCTTGTCACTTCAGGGCCCGGTGCGACAAATACGGTTACGGGCATAGCCACCGCATATTGTGATTCCATTCCCATGGTTGTGATTACGGGGCAGGTGCCGACAAAGCTCATCGGTAATGACGCTTTTCAGGAAGTGGATATTGTGGGTATCACCCGCCCTTGCACCAAACATAATTTTTTGGTCAAGGATATTACACAATTGACCACTATTCTCCGCCAAGCTTTTTTTCTGGCCCGCTCTGGTCGCCCCGGCCCTGTGCTTGTAGATTTTCCTAAAGACTTGATGCAGGCCCGCACGGAATTTGTGTGGCCGGAAAATGTGCACATGCGTAGTTATAATCCTACCTATCGGCCCAATTTGAATCAATTGCGCCGCAGTGTGGACGAGCTTGTGCAGGCTGAAAGGCCCTTGATTCTTGCGGGGGGCGGGGTCATCATGTCCGACGCCGCCGAAGCTTTGGCGCGCCTTGCCCACGAATTGTGCATTCCGGTTACAGCCACCCTTATGGGTCTTGGCGCTTTCCCTGGTGATGACCCCCTATGGCACGGCATGGTGGGCATGCACGGCACCTACGCCGCCAACAAAGCTATCAACAATGCCGATGTTATTTTAGCTGTTGGGGCGCGCTTTGACGACCGCGTTACCAGCCGTATATCCGCTTTTGCCGCGCATGCGCGCATTGTTCATATTGACATCGACCCCACCTCCATCCGTAAAAATGTGGCTGTGGATGTGCCGGTGGTGGGCGATTGCCGTCAGGCTTTGGAAGGTATTCTGGAAATCGCCCATACCCGCAATGCCGAAAAAGATTGGGCGGGTGCTCATGCCGCATGGCTTGCCACGATTAATACTTGGAATGTTGAACAACCCCTCAGCTACACCGCAAACGGCCATATCAAGCCGCAGGCCGTGGTCGAAACGCTGCACCGCTTGACCAAGGGCAATGCCATTATCGCCACCGAGGTGGGGCAACACCAAATGTGGGCCGCGCAATTTTATACCTTTACCAAGCCGCGTACCCTGTTGACCTCGGGCGGCCTTGGTACCATGGGTTATGGTTTTCCCGCCGCCATTGGGGCGCAACTTGCTTTTCCCGACGCGCTGGTGGTAGACCTTGCCGGTGACGGCTCCATTCAGATGAATATTCAAGAACTTGCCACCGCTGTGTACAATAAGTTGCCGATCAAAATTCTTATTTTGAACAATGGGCATTTGGGCATGGTTCGCCAGTGGCAAGAGCTGTTTTATAACCATAATTATAGCCACACCAACATGGAAGCCCAACCGGATTTTGTGAAATTGGCCGAAGCCTACGGCGCTGAAGGCTACCGCATTTCTGAGGTGAACGATTTGGAAAGTACCCTCGCAAAGGCGCTGGCCTCGCCCCACACCGCTATCATTGACGTGATCGTGGAGCGCGAGGAAAATGTCTATCCCATAGTGCCCAGCGGTGCGGCTCTTGATGAAATGCTTTTGGTATAGGAGGAGCAATGCGACACGTTCTTTCAGTGCTTGTAGAAAATGAGCCGGGGGTGCTTTCCCGCGTGGCTGGCCTGTTTAGCGGGCGTGGCTTCAATATTGAATCTCTTAACGTGGCTCCCACCCTCGAAGAGGGCGTTTCCCACATGACCATTGCCACCCACGGTGATGAGCAAATTATTGAACAAATAATTAAGCAATTACGCAAGCTTATTACTGTTATCAAGGTTGTTGATTTTTCTGACCTTTCCGCTGTGGAACGCGAAATGATGTTTCTTAAAGTTCACGCAGAGGGCCCCTTGCGCGGTGAAATTTTACGCACTGTAGAAATTTTTCGCTGCAAAGTGGTGGATGTGAGCCTGACAGAAATCACCATTGAAGCCACCGGCGACCATAATAAATTGGACGCTATTCTCAATTTGATGCAAAAATTTGGCATCAAAGAAATAGCCCGCACCGGAACCGTGGCCATGCGCCGTTCCATGCAAGCACAAGATGTTTAGTTGAAGCTCCAAACGTGCACGGCTTTTTTGCTGTGCACGTTTTTTGCCATAGTTCTCATTTACCCCAAAACCTATAGAGGATTATCATGAAAGTGTATTACGACAAGGATGCTGATCTGACGCTTTTGAAAAATAAAACCGTTGCCATTATCGGTTACGGGAGTCAGGGCCACGCCCATGCTCAGAATCTGCGCGATTCCGGCATCAAAGTGGTTGTAGGCCAGCGTCCCGGCAGCGCCAATTATGAACTTGCCAAGGAACACGGCTTTAGCCCCGTGTCCGCCGCAGAAGCCGCTGCCCAAGGTGACTTGATCATGATTCTGCTGCCTGATCAGGTGCAGGCCGATGTCTACAAGCAGGACATCAAGCCGCATCTGACGGCTGGCAAAGCCTTGCTGTTTGCCCATGGCTTTAATATCCATTTTGGTCAGATTGAAGCCCCCAAGGATGTGGACGTGTTCCTCATCGCCCCCAAGGGCCCAGGCCACCTTGTGCGCCGCACCTTCATCGAAGGCGGCGGGGTGCCTTGCCTTGTGGCCATTCATCAGGACGCCACCGGCGACTCTTTGAAAAAAGCGCTGGCCTATGCCAAGGGTATTGGTGGCGCGCGTTCTGGCGTGATTGAAACCACCTTCCGTGAAGAAACCGAAACCGATCTCTTTGGCGAACAGGCGGTTTTGTGCGGCGGTTTGAGCGCCCTGATCAAGGCCGGCTTTGAAACGCTTGTGGAAGCTGGTTATCAGCCCGAAATGGCCTATTTTGAATGCCTCCATGAAGTCAAATTGATTGTTGACCTCATCTATGAAGGCGGTCTTGCCAGGATGCGCTATTCTATTAGCGATACCGCTGAATACGGCGATTATGTCACCGGCCCCCGCATCATCAATGACGATACAAAAAAAGAAATGAAGCGTGTGCTCACTGAAATCCAAAACGGTACTTTTGCCCGTAATTTTATTCTTGAACACCGCGCGGGCTACCCCATGTTTAAGGCGACGCGCCGCTTGCAGGCCGAACACCCCATTGAAGAAGTGGGTACCCGCCTGCGCGGCATGATGCCGTGGCTGAAAAAGTAAGAAAAAATTGTGTAGACGGGGGGGCAAAGCAGGGCGCTGCCCTGCACCCACAAGGGGCCTGAGGCCCCGTGACCCCCGATGACGTGCCTACTGAAATACATGCAGGTTTTCCCCCTAAGAGATGTACAAGGGAGAAGGCCTGCATATTTTATCATATAAGGACGCTTTATGGGACAGGGGCTTGAGATTTCTGTCGGAATAGGGGGCGGAATAGGGGCCGGAAAAGAGGCTGGGGAAAGGCGGGTTTTTGGGGGAAAAATATAAAAGGAGATATATATGCTAGAATTTAAGTATTTTATGCCGACTAAGATTATTTTTGGCGCAGGAAAATTGGCGGAATTGGCAAAGGCCCAATTGCCGGGGGTAAAACCTCTTGTGGTGACCTCGGCGGGGGGGTCTATGCGGCGTTCGGGTACGCTGGAGAGGGTGCTGCACTACTTGCAGGCCAATGGCTGTAGGCCGGTGCTGTACGAAAAAATTGCGCCCAATCCAGTGCTTGAAAGCGTAGACGCCGGTGCGGAACTGGCGCGTAAAGAAGGCTGTGATTTTGTGGTAGGTTTGGGGGGGGGCAGCCCCATTGACGCGGCTAAGGCCATTGCAACCACGGCAGCCAATGGCGGAAGCTATTGGGATTTCATCGGCAGTGGCAGCGGTAAGGGCAAGAGCTTGAGCGTTCCGGCCTTGCCTTTGATTGCCATTCCCACCACGGCGGGCACGGGCACAGAAGCTGACCCATGGTGTGTGATTACCCGCACCCAAACCAAGGAAAAAACCGGCTGGGGGCACGATTCCACTTTTCCGGTCTTGTCCATTGTGGATCCGGAATTGATGCTTACAGTGCCTCCGCAGGTAACAGCCATGACGGGTATGGACGCTTTTTTTCACAGTGTGGAAGCTTACCTCGCAACCTGCCACCAGCCTGCCAGTGATTTGTTGGCTTTGGAAGCTGTGCAATTGATAGCGCAATTTTTGCCCCGCGCGGTACAGGACGGCAAAGATATTGAGGCCCGCACCCAAGTGGCTTGGGCCAGTACGGCGGCGGGTTTGTGTGAATCGTATTCTTCGTGCATCGCTCATCATTCCATGGAGCATTCTCTCAGCGCTTTCAGTCCCCATTTGCCGCACGGTGCCGGGCTAACCATGCAGAGTTTGCCTTTCTTAACGGTGATGGCTCAGGCTTTGCCCGAACGCTGTGCGCGTCTGGCGGCTGCCATGGGAGCGGACGTGAGCGAGGAAGTGCCTGCCAAGCGTGGGCTATTGTTTGTGGCCCGCCTGAAGCAATTGATTAAGTCTGTGGGTTTGGCTGATTTGAAGCTGAGTGATTACGGCTTAAAGCCAGAAATGGCAGACGAATTGGCCGAAAATGCCTTTTACGCCATGGGGGGGCTGTTTGAGATTACGCCCGTGAAATTAAGCAAAGCGGACGTGGCGGAAATTTTTCGTAAAGCCTTTTAGAGCATTTTGCTATTGGCCAAGCCTTGAAAAAACTTTTTGGGGGCGGGAACTTTTGTACAAAGTTTCCGCCCCCAAATCAGTATATACTTATATGTCAAGAACGGTGACATTGCCGCTTTCTGCGTGCAGCACGTGCACGGCGCAGCCCAGTCACGGGTCAAAGGAGCGGATGAGCCGCCCCACGTTTACGGGGTTTGCCACATCGGGCACTTCAATACCGATGAGGGCTTGTTCAACCGCGCCGCGTTTTCCGGCATCGTCGCGGGGGTTGCAGTTCCACAGGGTTGCGGACACAATTTGATAATTATCAATTTTTTGGTCTTTTACCTTGAGGTAGTGAATCAACGAACCACGGGGGGCTTCGGTGCAGCCGAAGCCTTCGGCGGCGGCGGGAATTTCAAAGCCGGTCCACGTTTCCTTGTCGGGCTGTACTTCCTTGAGCCACGCCTGCACGGCGTCGGCAATAATGAGGGATTCTTCAGCGCGGGCCACATGGCGGCCCATGATGGAAAAGGCGGTTTCTTTGCCAATGTCGCGGAAGTTCTTCGCGTCCAAGCCAAAATGCTCTTTGAGCATTTTGCGGCCCACTTCGGACAAGGGCGGGTTGGCAACCCACATGCGAGCCAAGGGGCCCACTTCCATGGCGTTGCCGCCATAGCGGGAGGCTTTGACAAAGCTGTAGGCACCTTCTTTGTCGGGGGCGGGCACGGTTTCGCCCTTGCTGAACGGTTTACCCGTTGTTTTGTCATCAAACCATGAATATTTTACGTCTTCGGTGATTTGCAAGGGGTCAAAGGGCAGGTCACGGCCTTCCATGTAGATACCGGGTTTGAACAGGAAGTTCTTGCCGGAATCGTCCAAGGGGAACACGCCGAAACACGAGCAATTCATGTAGCCTTGCCCTTGTGTGAACAGATCTTTGTACAGAGAGCCTACGGTATAGACCACGGGCAGGTATTTGTTGGCAACAAAGTCGCGCACTTTTTTGAAGCGGGCGGCGTATTCAACAATAGTTTCTTTGGTGGGAATTTGCGTGGTTCCACCGGGCACAATGCCGTGCACATGGGGCATACGCCCGCCAAAGATTGCCACCATTTCGTGAGCAATGCGGCGCACTTCAAGGGCTTCAATGTATTGGTCAACACCGATTTGGTTAATCTTTTCGGGCAAGCGCAAGTCTGGTTGGGCAAAGCGCGGCACAAAGGGAGCCGTGTCTGGGCCTTTTACAAAGTCCAGTGCCGTCAGATGATAAAAGTGCAGCACGTGTGATTGCAGGTAGTTGGCCCCCAAAATCAGGTTACGGGTCAGCCGTGCATTGGGCGTCACTTTAATTTTAAAGGCGTTTTCTTGTGCTAAAGACGAGGCGTTTGCGTGAGAAGTTGGGCAAACACCGCAGATACGTTGAACTATTTGGGTAGAGTCGCGCGGGTCGCGACCTTTGAGGATGGTTTCAAAACCACGGTACATGCCGCCGGAAAGGTGCGCGTCAACAACCTTACCATTTTCGACGACCACTTCAGCTTTGAGGTGACCTTCAATACGGGTTACCGGATCTATGGCGATAGTAGCCTTAGCCATGTATGCCTCCTTGTACCAATACGGGTTTTACGCGGGTTTTATGCCCCTAGGCCCGGATATTGATTACTCTTGAATGTTGGAACCAAGCGTATTAATTGGAATAGAAAGGTGACTTGCCGTCAGGGAAGTCAGGTTCCGTACAGCCAATACAGGTGGCATTGGCCACGCACCAGTTTACGCCGCCATTCCAGTGGCGTTTATAGCTATCACAGTTAGCACTGGGGCCTTTACAGCCGAGATCATAGCGGCAGCCGTCTTTTTGGGTAAAGGTGGGGCAGAATTTATTGTTATCGTAGTCTTTGAGGAAGGGGCAATTATTGTGGACGCTTTCACCATAGAAGGGGGTGGGGCGTCCGTCCTGATCCAGAATTTTAACCACTTCCGCCAAGCCAGCTTGCAGGCCTTTTTCTTTGATCAGGCTGAGTGCCAGCACGAGGGTGCCGACAATCCAGTCGGGTTGTGGCGGACAGCCGGACAAATTGACCACCGGTGTGGCGATAGCATTTTTTTTCAGGAAGGCCGAAACGCCCATGGCGCCGGTTTCTGAACCCTTGGCAGCGGGAATGCCCCCAAAGGCGGCGCAGGTGCCCACAGCCAATATGGCGGCGGCATGGGGAGCCAGTTCTTTTACCATGTCAGCCATGGAAATTTCTTTATGATCCGCTTCGCCGATAATGCAGTATTTCCCCTTGGCTTCTACGGGAATGGCCCCTTCAACAACGATGAAGAATTGACCTTTTTTGGCTTCGGCCACTTTACGCAGGTGGTCAATGGCTTGTGTGCCTTCGCAGCCCATCACGGTGGGATGAAATTCTAAACTGATAACTTTTAGTAAGATGTCAGCAATAGTAGGGTTGACATTGTTGAGCAATGTAACCGAACACCCTGTGCAGCCTTGGCCTTGCAGCCAAAGAACGGCAGGGCGTTCACCAGTAAGGGTGCCTGCCAAAGCGTCCCGTACTGCCGGATGGAACATTTGAGAAACCCCAAAGCCCGCAACCGTGCCTGTACAAATTTTGACAAAATCACGCCGATTGAGACTCATTCCTGCCTCCTAAGTAGTGGCGTTAATAGAAAAAGGTATATAACGACCAGCTGCAACAGCATGCTGACTCAGCTTGAGCGCATGATATGCCGGCAGTCAAGTCAAGTCAACGGGATTAAGCATAAAACTTTGTAGCTTTTCATATTGGTCAGTCTTGTTCCATACCGCTAGCGCGTTGCACATATTCGTCACGATACAGTTTATAGGTTACAGAGTCTGCCAAAGCCTGCCAGCTGGCTTCAATAATATCGTGCGAGACTCCCACTGTCACCCAGCGCCCAGCGCTATCGCCAGATTCAATCAGCACGCGCACCAGTGAGGCCGTGCCCGAGGGGGTGTTTTCCGCGCTGAGTACCCGCACTTTAAAGTCCAGCAGGCGCATCTCGCGCACCCGTGGATAAAATTGTGAAATCGCCTTGCGTAAAGCCTTGTCCAAGGCGTTGATCGGCCCGTCACCCGTGGCGGCGGTGTGTTCTTCCACCCCCTCCACTTCTACCTTGATGGTCACTTCTGTGCTGGGGGCGGTGTCGTGCTCGGTGCGTAATTCGGTCACATGATATTGTATCAGCCGGAAAAACTCACGGACACCCCGGCGGCCCAATTTGCGGAGAATGAGCAATTCTACACTGGCCTCTGCTGAGGCGTAGTCATAGCCCAGGCTGGCTTTTTTGGTCAGTTCGCTATACAGGCCCTTGACCACCGGCTCATCTTTTTCCAAATGAAAGCCAAAACGCCGCGCCAGTGACACAATGTTGCTGCGTCCGCCGAGTTCGGTAATCAGTACCCGCTGGCTATTGCCTACCTGTTCCGGCGTGATATGCTCGTATAAAGTGGAATTGCGGTTTACCGCACTGACGTGAATGCCCCCTTTATGTGCAAAAGCCGAACGCCCCACAAAAGGCTGGCGGTTGAACAGCGTCATATTGCCCACTTCTGCCACATAGGAAGCCGTGGTGGTCAGTTGGGTGAGTTTACCTGCGGGCAAGCAGCTATAGGGGGGGCTTGTTTTTACTTCCAGCAAGGGGATAATTGAGCATAAATTGGCATTGCCGCAGCGCTCGCCCACGCCGTTAATGGTTCCTTGAATTTGCGTGGCACCCGCCAGCACTGCCGCTAAGGAATTTGCCACCGCCAGCTCGCAATCATTGTGCGCGTGAATGCCCAGCGCAGCTTCCGGTATGGCCGCGCGTACCGCCGTGACAATGGCGTGTATGTCTGGGGGCAGAGTGCCCCCGTTGGTGTCACACAAAACAAGACAAGCCGCGCCACCTTCAAAAGCCGCCTTCAGAGCCGCCAAGGCGTAGTCCGCATTATTTTTGTAGCCGTCAAAAAAATGTTCGGCATCAAAAAATACTTTATCCATACTGCGGGCTAAGAAAGCGACGGAATCGCGAATGATTTCCAGATTGCGCTCTGGCTCTATCCGCAAGGCTTCCCGCGCGTGAATTTCACAGGCCTTGCCGAAAATTGAACAGACTGTGACCCCGCAGGACGTCAGTGCCTTGAGCGTTGCGTCCGTGCCCGCACTGTGCGCGGGGTGATGTGTGCTGCCAAAGGCCGTAATTTTACTGCGCTTTAACTCATAATTAGTGATTTCTTTAAAAAAAGCCGTGTCTACGGGGTTAGAACCAGGCCAGCCTCCCTCAATATACGGAATGCCCAAAGTGTCAAGTTTGAGGGCAATTTTCACTTTATCGGCGGTGCTCAGGTTGAGGTCTTCACACTGGGCACCGTCACGCAAAGTCGTATCGTACAAAGAAATATGTGTCATACGGTTTTTCCAGATTTTTTTGAGGGAGGCAGGCGTGTTACCTAGAGGCCAATATCCCAGTCCAGACCGAAGGCGTCGTGCAGGATACGCACGGCAAGTTCGACGTATTTTTCCTCAATGAGAATAGTGATTTTGATTTCCGAGGTGCTGATCATCAAAATATTGATGTTTTCGTTTTGCAGGGCGGCAAAAGCGCGCGCGGCAACCCCAGAATGATTACGCATGCCCACGCCGATGGCGGAGATTTTGGCGACATTGGTGTCGTGTATAACTTCTAGGGCGCCGGTATTGGCGCACACGGCGTTCATGCAGTCCAGGGTTTTGGTGAGATCTTTCCGTGAAATGGTAAAGGTCATGTCCGTGATGCCCTCACGGCTGGTGTTTTGGATAATCATATCCACCAACACGCCCTGTTCAGACAGGGGGCCGAAGATGGAGGCAGCAATGCCGGGCTTATCGGGAACACCGCGCAGGGTGACGCGAGCTTGGTCTTTATCATAAGCTATGCCAGAAACGAGTACGGCTTCCATGGTGGAGTCCTCCTGAGTTACCAGTGTGCCGGGAGAGTTGGTGAATGTGGAGCGCACACGCACGGGCACTTTGTATTTTTTTGCAAATTCCACAGACCTGATATGTAATACTTTCGCCCCCATGCTCGCCATTTCTAGCATTTCGTCATAGGACACGCGGTCCATTTTGCGAGCACTTTTGCACAGATTGGGGTCAGTGGTGAACACGCCTTCCACATCGGTATAAATTTCGCATTCGACAGACCCGAGGGCCGCCGCCACCGCCACGGCCGAGGTGTCGGAACCGCCGCGTCCAAGGGTGGTGATGCGCCTGTCTTCGGTGCAGCCCTGAAAGCCGGCGATGACGAGAACATCGTTTTTTTCCAGTTCGCGCATAAGAATAGTGTTATCGATGGATAAAATACGCGCGCCGCCGTAATTATCATCTGTGATGATAGGAATCTGAAAGCCGAGCAAGGAGCGCGCTTTGATACCCACATTTTTAAGCAGCATGCTAAAAAGGGTGACGGAAACCTGCTCACCGGTGGACACAAGAGCGTCGCATTCGGCAAGGTCAGGGCTGGAAGACCATTCGTCAGCAAGAGCCAGCAGGTGGTTGGTTTCCCCCGCCCGCGCGGACAGGATGACCACCATTTTGTACCCCTGATTTAATCCGGCCAAGACCTTTTCCCGCACTTTTTTCATGCAGTCGAGGGTTGCCACGGATGTGCCGCCAAACTTTTGTACAAGAATTTTCATCGCTACATCCATAAACCACGTTTTAATGACGAAAGCGCACTCATTATTTTAAAAAAGGCGTGCTTAAGTCCTTGGTTAAGTGCTGGCTTGCACAGCGCGCACGGGGGCCGTGCGGTTCAACGGTAACAGATCGTATTTCTTGGCATGGTTGCAAGAGAATGTCCAGATATTCTTGCGGTAAATCGTGTTCTAAAATATATTCAGCCCATTCAATAATCACCCAAGGCCTGTCTGCCCCCGTGTTTTCCCACGCTTCAAAGAGTTCGTCAGGCAAGCGGGAGCCTACACGGTATAAGTCACAGTGCAGCACGGGCGGCGTTGTGGGGTAGTGATTGCATACGGTAAAGCTGGGGCTGGAAATCTCCGCTTGTTCCTTTCCCGCCAATTGGCTGACCAGTGCACGAGTCAGTGTTGTTTTACCACTCCCCAGCGGGCCGCGCAACAACAGAGTGCGTACTTTTGGTTCGTGCAGCAGGCCGTTGATGAGGCGGCGGGCCAGCGTGGTGGTTTCTTCAAGGCTGGTCAGCGTAAAGGTCAAAGAAACAGCAGTATCAGTCGGCATGAAGGCTCCGGGTGAGTATAGCCATGGCTTGGGGCAGTTTTTCAGCCACTTGGCTGGCAAGATTGCCGCGCAGGGGATAGTCTTGTGTAAGGCAGGCTCCCGCTTCGGCATGGAGTATAACACCAAGCGCCGCTATTTCAAGGACCTTGTGTGGGGCTTCGGTTTCTTGTCGGCCCGCAGCGTGGGCCATGAGTGCCCCGAGACAGCCGCTGAGTACATCACCCGTTCCGCCCACGGACAGCGTGGATACACGATAGGGGGACACCAGCATGTGGAAGCCTTGCGAAGCTTGGTGCTGCCCCACAAGGGTGTTGGCTCCTTTTATTATCCATACGGCGGGGGCCAGCATACACAGGGCGCGCAAGGCAGCAACGCGATCGGCTTGAATATCCGCGCTGGGCGTGTGCAGCAGGGCACCCGCTTCCCCCGGGTGTGGGGTCAGAATATCATGTGGGCCGAGCGCGTTAAGCGGCAGCAGGTGCAAGGCGTCCGCATCGATCACCGCCAAAGGTCGCCGAGGATGTGATAGCAGCGCATGTAAAAATGCTGCGGCCTGTACGGTGCGCCCCATGCCGCAGCCAATGACCAGGCTGGTGCACCGTTCTAGGCAGGTGATCATGGCGGGAGAAAGCTCTGTGGGCCATGCGCTGGATTCAGAGGTGCCCAGCGGCAGGGTCATGCAGTCGGGCAGGCCCGCCTTGATTTCCGTGCAGAGACTGGCGGGCGCGGCGACAGTGACAAGGCCCGCGCCCGTGCGTAAGGCCGCCCGCGCCGCCAGATGTGCCGCCCCTGTAAGCCCAGCAGAACCGCCGACAATGAGCACATGCCCAAAGGCATTTTTATAGCTTTGGCTCGCGGGGAGCGGGGCTAAAGCCGACACAAAAGCCGTATGGTCTTTTGCCCGTATGCTCTGCACATCCAACAGGCGGAACGAGGCGGGCGCCGCCGCTTGCGCGCACGGGGGGATGCCGATATCCACAACACGCACACGCCCCGTGTAGGCCTGCGCCGAGGGCATATATAAGCCCACTTTTGCGGCTTGGAATGTCACCGTGGCATGCGCGTGTAGGGCACTGGGGGAAGCGGTGCCGCTGTCCGCATCAAGGCCCGAAGGAATATCCAGTGCCAGCACAAAGGCTGTATTGTGGGGGCGGGCTGACCATTGGTTTACGGCTGCCAGCAATGCCGCCATGGCTGGGCGCAAAGGGCCGTGAAAACCCGTGCCCAGCAGGCCGTCTACTAATATTGTCGCCTGCGCCCAATCCCGCCACAGGGGATGTGCACTGAGCGTGGCAAAGGTGTGCGCCGCTTGCCCCCCGAGAGCGTAAAAAGGTGTTCCACAGGCCCGTGCTGCCCGCACATGCCGCCCTGTAGTGCCTGTGTAGGCCCGTAAGGGACGGGTGTGCAGCACCAGCGGCAGAGCGCCCTGCCCCAACAGGCGGCGGGCCAGACAGGCGGCGTCTCCGCCATTATTCCCCCCGCCCATGAGCAGACATATTTTTTGACCGGTCAGCGGGCCTTTTTCTTGTATGAGTACGCTCAAGGCGGCCTGCGCCGCGTTTTCCATCAACACCATTTCGGGAATGCCCGCGCGGAGGCTACAGGCGTCCCATTCCCGCATTTCAGCGGCGGTGGTCAGGGGGGGGCAGTGGTGAAGAAAGGACATAGCTATACCTCCAAAATAACCACGGCGGCGGCCGTATCACGCCCGTGGGTGAGCGAAAGATACGCCCGTGTGGCCCCTAAATCCGCCATGCGCGCGGCGGCTGGGCCGTACAATAGCAGAATAGGCTGTCCCGAAGGTTCGTTGTGTACGGCGATATGCTGCATGCCAATGCCCTGTGCAAAGCCTGTCCCCAAAGCCTTGACGGCGGCCTCCTTGGCGGCGAAGCGGGCGGCTACATAGGCGCTGGCCTGCGGGCCTGCGGGCAAATGTTGCTGTTCTATCGGGTGTAAAATCTTGCGCGTAAAGGCCGCGCCAAAGCGTTGTAGCAGCCGCAAAATGCGTGGTATTTCTACAATGTCCAAGCCCAAACCGACGATCATGCGGCCCCCACGGTTGCTAGAAAAGGGATAACAATATACAAAGAAAAAAATTTGACCTGTATGGGGCTTTTCGTCAAGCTCGTCATACGCCATTTAATGAGGGTAGCATATGAATATTTGTATTGTGGGAACGGGCTATGTGGGCCTTGTCAGCGCCGCATGCTTCGCCGAAATGGGCAATCATGTGGTGTGTGTGGATGTGAATCCTGCGGTGGTGGAAAAATTGCGTGGCGGTTCTGTCCATATTTTTGAACCGGGTTTGGAAGATATGGTACACCGGTCCTCTGCGGACGGGCGACTGGTCTTCACTACCTCCTTGGCTGAGGGGCTGGCTAGGGCCGAATTTGCCTTTATTTGTGTGGGGACGCCTTCTGATGAAGACGGTTCCGCCGACCTAAGCTATGTGGAACAGGTTGCTGCCCAGATCGGACAGCATATGGATAAACCCTTAATTGTTGTTGATAAATCCACTGTGCCGGTGGGCACCGCTGACCGTGTGCGCGCCATTATTGCCACAGAACTTGCCCAGCGCAAGGTGAGTGTGCCCTTTGACGTGGTGTCCAATCCCGAATTTTTAAAAGAAGGTGACGCGATCAAGGACTTTATGAAGCCTGATCGTGTTGTTATTGGTACGGATTCTGAACGCGCCGCGTCTCTGATGCGTGAAGTGTACGCCCCCTTTGCCCGCACCCGCGAAAAAATTATCGTTATGGGTATCCGCAGTGCGGAAATGACCAAGTATGCCGCCAATTGCATGCTGGCAACCAAAATTTCTTTTATCAATGAAGTCGCCACCATTTGCGAAAATGTCGGCGCGGACGTGCGCGATGTGCGTATGGGGATTGGGTCTGATTCGCGTATTGGTTATCAATTTATCTATCCAGGGCTGGGCTACGGCGGTTCGTGTTTTCCTAAGGACGTGAAAGCCCTTATCCACACAGCCCGCAGCGTGGGCGTGACACCTAAAGTTTTGGATGCCGTGGAAGAAGTCAATGCCACCCAGAAAAAATCTATGGCTGTGCGTATTCGCGACTATTTTGCGCCGCAAGGT
>JAVVPD010000024.1:14933-28416 GCA_036655975.1 Desulfovibrionaceae bacterium
GGTGGTGTCAAAGGCAAAACGCTCGCGCTGTGGGGGCTTGCCTTCAAAGCCAATACCGACGATATGCGCGAAGCCGCCGCCCTGTCTATTATCGCCGATCTTACCGCCCACGGCATGCGTGTGCGCGCGTATGATCCTGTGGCTGCTGATAATGCCCGCCGTATCCTTAAAGGGAACGATCTTGTGGAAATTGTCGGGAGCCAATACGCCGCCTGCGATGGTGCCCAAGCCCTTTTGGTTGTTACGGAGTGGAACCAGTTCCGTAACCCCGACTTTGATAAGTTGAAGTCCTTACTTACCGCGCCCCTTCTTTTTGACGGGCGTAACCTGTATTCCCCCCAGCGCATGGCAGAACGCGGCTATGCCTATTTTTGCATCGGTCGTGGTGAACAGGCCCAAAAGTAGAGCATTTTGCTGTTGTTCGTGCGTAGCTGAAAATGCCTAAAGGCTTTCTTGACTGAGATGGATCAGCCAAGAAAGCCTTTAAAATTTGCCGGATCGAACGCAGATTAGGGCGTGGTGTGGATATATTTTTGTCCGTAGCGGACTTGGAGCTCGTGGATAATCATGCGTTCATATTCGGGGGCGAGTTCAAGCTCCGCATCCCATTCTTCGCGCAGCATGCGTTCAAGCTCTTGGGTTTCCACCCAAATGTCGAGCAATTCATCGTCAGCCAAAGATTTGATACGTTGATCAAAGGGCTGTTCTTCTGAAAAAGGTACACGTTTTGCCATGGCTTTAGGCTTTACTCCAACTTTGCAGGGCTGGCAAGGGGGACTTGACGGCGGGGCGGGCATGAGCCAAATTACCAAATTACTCATTTTAACAAGGAATGTTTCATGACGACCTATACAGCGGAAAGTTTGGATGTGGTGCCTTTTTTTGACCTTGAGCGCCTGCTGGAATTGAGTCAGGAAAGTCGCTTGGGCGGCGACGTTTTGCAGCGTTTGGTGCAGCGGTGGGAGCAATGGTTGCCCTTGTTGCATGTGCGCCGTCTGGATATGGGCAAGGTGCAATATTTGCTAGCGTGGCTGGAACAGGACGTGGAAGAACAGGTGGACAAGTTGTGGGAAGATTCCCCCTCCGACGCGTATTTGTACAATTCGCTCGCGCAACTTCTGTGCATGGGGGCTGTGCATCAGGTTTTGCCTGAAATTGAAGAGGCTGGCTGCGCGCCTGCGCCGCGTCCTACCGAGAAGTTGGCGGCGGCTTTGCAGGCCGAAGGCTTGGGGTATAAGGATGAAGGGCCGTCATTACATTTGCGTTATGCCGTGGTGACCCATTTCCCTTTTAAGGGAGCATGCGAAATTTGTCATCTTCAGGCAGATTGTCCCAAAGGGCAAGGTCAAGCGGGCGCGGCCAGCGTGGTGTTGCCGGGCTATGAGCACTAGGGGGAGGTAATAGCCGAAGGTGGGCAGGCCTTTGTTACAAACTTTCCATGACAAGGGTACGTTTTTTATTGTCTTGCGGAGTGCGAACCACCACTTCAATGGTGCGTTTGTTGCGACGTACGCTTTCCACCAGACAGGTTTCCGTGCTATCGTCCTCGTAATTACGCACATCCACGGTATCACCCTTGGTGGGAACCTGATCGGGGGTGATAGCAATGAGGGCGGTGGTTTCTGCGTCAAAGCCGTCCCAAGCCAGAGCCGTTCCCGCTGCCAGCAGGCAGAGTGTACAGAGCGGAATGGATAAGAGTAGTATGTGCTTCATATGAAATTCTCCATGGAGCTGCTGTACAGTGCTTTACGCTTTTTTGCAATCGTGTTTTTAGGAGGAGATAGCGATGATAGCCTATATAGAAGGGCGTTTGCTCGAACATTTGCCCAGTGGCTGTGTGATTGCAACGGACAGCGGTGTGGGCTACGAGATCGCGCTGCCCACGCACACCCTGGCGCGTTTGTCGGAAAAGGGGGCGTCATTGGCCTTTTACACCCACTTTGTGGTGCGGGAAGATGCCCAAGAACTCTACGGTTTTGATACTTGGGATGAGCGGCTTACCTTTCAGGTGCTGGTATCCATATCTAAGGTGGGGGCTAAAACGGCCTTGAGCATTTTGTCGCTGTACCGCCCCGACGATTTACGCCGTTTGGTGTTTGAAGACGATTATATGGCCCTGACGCATGTGTCGGGCATTGGTAAAAAAACTGCCCAGCATGTGTTTTTGGAATTGAAATATAAATTAAAGGCTGACACGGGCACGAGCTCTGTGCTGTGTTCTCCGGTGCCTTCGATATTCAAAGATGCGTTGGACGGTCTGGCGAACCTTGGCTATGCTGAAGAAGAAGCGGGGCCTGTGCTCAAAAAATTGTTGACCGATGAACCCGACCTTGATGTCAGCGGCGCGTTGCGCGGTGCTTTGCGCTTACTCGCACGGGGAATGTAAATGACACCTGTTGATGACAATATGCCCGAACTTAGCCCAGCTGAAGCCCTATTTTTGCAAAATAAGGTGAAAAAATTGCAAGAGAGTGAGCTGAAGGCCCCCGTGGAGGTTTTTGCGGATATGGCCCGCCCCGAAGCTTTGGTGGCTGACGAGAGTGTGCGCCCGCGAACCCTTGCCGACTTTATCGGACAGGAGGAATTGCGCGCCAACTTGCGGGTGTATCTTGGTGCGGCCCTTGAGCGGGGTAAGGCTCTGGATCACACCTTGTTCTACGGCAATCCGGGTCTTGGTAAAACCACGCTGGCCCAGATTATGGCGGCGGAACTGGGCGTCAACATTGTCTGTACCTCTGGCCCGGTGCTGGAACGCAGTGGCGACCTCGCCGCTATTTTGACCAACCTTGGGCGGCACGATATCTTGTTTGTGGACGAAATTCACCGCATGCCCATTGCCGTGGAAGAAGTGCTGTACCCAGCCATGGAAGATTTTAAGCTTGATTTGGTCATCGGGCAGGGGCCTGCCGCGCGCACGGTCAAGATTGACTTGGAACCTTTCACGCTGGTGGGGGCCACCACGCGCATGGGCCTTTTGTCTTCACCCTTGCGCGACCGTTTTGGCATTGTGGCCCGCCTAGAATATTATAGCCCTGAAGAATTGGCGCAGGTGGTTTTACGCACGGCCCGCATTCTGCAAGTGCGTATTACAGAAGGTGGCGCCTGCGAAATAGGGCGACGGGCCCGTGGCACGCCGCGCATCGCCAACCGTTTGTTACGCCGAGTGCGCGACTTTGCCCTTATGCATGCGGACGGGGAAGTGACGGAAGCGTGCGCTTCTGGAGCTATGCACCGTATGGAAGTGGATGCCAGCGGCCTTGATCAGATGGACCGCAAGTTGCTTTCGGTGCTCATTGAGCATTACGACGGCGGCCCTGTGGGCGTGAAAACGCTGGCGGTGGCTTGCTCGGAAGAAGTACGTACCCTCGAGGATATTTATGAGCCCTATCTCATTCAGTGTGGTTTTTTAAAACGCACTCCCCGTGGGCGCATGGCTACAAAAAAAGCATACAATCATCTGAATAAGCACCTATAAATAGGAATATACCCATGCCTGAAGTTCAAGCCCGTGTGGAACTTTTAAGTCACAGTCCTAACGCGCTGTCTGTGGTTTACGCTGCTTTTCGGCAATGTTACCATAGTGGTTTTGTCGGTGATATGTGGCCCAGCCTGTGTGCGGGCGAAATTCCTTTGGAAAAACAAGCCGCCTTTGTAACTGAAATTATGCAATCTGGGCATGCAAGCCCCATCGAACACGTGAGCTTTACCTTTGCCTTAGCAGGTATTTCTCGCGCCCTGAGCCATCAATTGGTGCGCCACCGGATTGCTTCCTATTCCCAGCAAAGCCAACGCTACGTGGACGGATCGCATTTCGACTATATTATGCCCCCCGCCATTGCCCGCAATGCCGCCGCCCGTGCCCGTTTTGAAGCCTGCATGGAGGATATCGGCACTGCCTACCGCGCCCTACGCGCGGTGCTCGAACAAAGCGGTGTCCAAAGTTCTAAAGAGGATGCCCGTTTTGTCCTGCCCCAAGCAACGGAAACCCGTATTGTTGTCACGATGAATTGCCGCTCGTTGCTGAATTTTTTTGAACACCGCATGTGCGCTCGCGCCCAGTGGGAAATTCGTGGCGTTGCTACCCAAATGCTCACCCTCTGCCGCCGTATTTTACCCGAAATATTCAGCCACGCCGGGGCCCGCTGTGAGCGCCTCGGCTATTGTCCGGAAGGTTCTAAATTTTGCTGTGGACGATACCAACCTTTGGAAAGGCAGGAGGGGGCACGCCCCAAACGCCCCTGAAAATTTTTATACTTTAGGCAAAAAAAGACGCAGAAAGACTTGACTTCCTGTGTCAATGCGGCTTTAGCCGGAGGCAGCTTTTAAATTGTATGAGGATGAAAATGTACGAAAGTAGGATATAATTTTGAGACTACCTGTGGAAAAGTAGAAGGGTAAACTGTGGATAAAATATGGTGATCTGTGTAAGTCCTTATAGGGCAAGGTGCTACGGCTAGGCAGGAGTTAAGCGGCCCTGAGGTTGTTTCCTTATATTTTACATAGTTACTTTTAAATGGTGCTTGGGGGTATCAATAGTCTCTGTCTCTGGCTAGGCGGGGAATTCGCCCTTTGCTGCTACAGAGGCTTTGGTCTAAAAGCTTGGTCATGGATGCACACTGGTCAACAATACTTCTCAAACTTCAAAATTCGCTAGATTCCGGCGTTTTTAAGGTTTGGATAGCTCCTCTGCACGGCCGTGTAGAGGGCTCTTGTGTGGACGTGTACGCGCCAAATCGCTTTGTGGCAGACTGGGTACGCAGTCGCCTTTCTCACGCGCTTGTAGAGGCGGCATCGGCTGTTTTGGCAGTGCCCGCCAGTCAAGTGACTTTACGCATTAGCCATGCCACGCCGCCCGCCAATACCGTGGCTGTGGGCGCGGAAAAGCCCCTTGCTCCCACGGCTCCGGTGGTTGCTTTGCCTCTGGGCTCTTCCATGGGGATTCAGCGCCGGCACCGGGACGCTTTGCCCGTACCGGACTTTCCGCTCTTGCAGGGAACCACGGCAAGCCACACTGTATCCTCCCGTCCCGCGCTCTCGTGGCGGTATCGTTTTGACGATTTTGTGGTGGGCCCCACCAATGAAGTGGCGGTTGCCGCTGCACGGGACGTGTGCAAGCACACCAGCCCCATTGAAACCCTCTTTTTGAGCGCAGAATCCGGTTTGGGTAAAACACATCTTGTACAGGCCATGGGTCAGGCTATCACCAAAGAAAAAGGGCAATGCCACATTGCCTACTTGACCGCCGAAGAATTTACCTCCCGTTTTGTGGCGGCCCTGCGCGCTCGTGATATGGACAGCTTTAAGTCCCGCCTGCGCGAAGTGGATGTGCTGATGCTTGAAGATGTCCACTTTTTGCAAGGTAAGGAAAAAATTCAGGACGAAGCCCTGAGCACCATTAAAAGCCTGCAAGCCCGTGGGAGCCGCGTGATTTTGACTTCTTCGTTCAGCCCGCGCGAATTACGCAATGTGGACAGCCAGTTGGTTTCACATTTCTGTTCCGGTTTTCTGAGCCATATTGGGAAGCCCACCATTGATATGCGCCGTTCCATTTTGGAAAGAAAAGCGCGCTTGCATCAAGTTATTTTGCCTGGGGATGTTACAGATCTGCTTGCCGAACGTATCAGTGCCGATGTGCGCCAATTGGAAAGCTGCCTCAATAATTTGATTTTTAAAGCGCGCCATTTGAATCGCCAAATCAGTTTTGATATGGCTTTGGAAATTGTGGCCCAATACGCCAGCGTAGACCCCTCGCTGGATGTGGAAACCATTATCCGCCTTGTGTGCGAAAGCTACGGTTTGAAAGTTAACCAGATTTCTTCCCGCAGCCGGAAGCAGGAATGTGTGCTCGCGCGTAATACTATCTATTATCTCGCCCGCAAGCACACCGACCTGTCGTTGCAGGATATCGGCGGGAAATTCAATCGCCGTCACTCCACCGTTATTAAAGGCATCACGAATCTTGAACGCGAAATGCAGCGTGAATCCTCCGTGGGGCGTCAAGTGCAAAGCACCGTAAATTTAATTGAAAGAACTGCTGGCATAAGCGTGTAGACGGGCCTGCGTATCGGCCTTATGTGTCCACAATAGCAAAAGGCTCTAAGGCCTTTCTGGCTGAGATTTTTCAGACAGAAAGGCCTTTTTTTATGCGGAAAGTGGGGCAGAAACTGTGGTTATTGCTGTGTTTGTTCATGAATGGCGCCAAGGGCTGCGTCAAGGGCGGTGTGGAAGGCCGTAAGGGCCTCGGTATAGGTGTCGGGGGTGTTTTCAAGGTGTTCCATCAGCGTGTGGGTGGCCTCTGACAAGGGGTGGGCGCCGATGCTTTCTGCCACGCCGCGTAGGGTATAGAGGATATGCAGCGCTTGTTGGAGCTTGTGAGCTGCAAGGTTATGGCTAATTTCTGTGAATGCAGCGCTATAGCGGCGAGTAAAAGAGTTAAGCGCTTGTATATACAAACGATTGTTCCCCGCCATATGCTCAAGGCCCCTCAGGGTATTGAGTACGGGATTACTCGTGGGGCGCAGCCAATAGAGCAGGGTGCGGGTGAGGAGTTCTGGGTCAAGGGGTTTGGTAATATGGTCGTTCATCCCAGCATCAAGACTAATTTTTTTATCACCGCGCATAGCGTGGGCGGTCATGGCAATAATGGGCAGGCTGAAGCCTTGTTCGCGGAGGGTACGGGTGGCTTCAAGGCCATCCATCACGGGCATTTGCACGTCCATGAAGATAAGCGCATAGCTGTGCGTGTGCACCGCCTGCAGGGCTTGTTGTCCATTTTCAGCAATATCAACACGCATGCCAACGGATGTGAGCATTTCTTTGGCAATTTCTTGATTAATTTCATTGTCTTCCACAAGTAACACTCGTGAACCTTTCACAGAATCCCATTGACTTTGGTGGGGATTACTGACGGTGGCTTCTGCACCGGAAAGGATGGGCAGGGCTTTGCCCAAAGTCTCGAGAATACTTTCCTGAAGTGTTTTGGGGGTGATGGGCTTGGAAATAAAATAGCTGATGCCAGCCTGCTGGGCTTCAGTGCGCTGCAGCCCGATATCATAGGCTGAAAGCATCAAAATAACGGGTGGATCTTTCAGGTCTGCGGAATTTTTGAGCAAACGGGCTAATTCAATACCGTTCATTTGGGGCATATGCCAGTCTACCAGCACAAGATCAAAGGGTCTTGCCTCGTTGTGGGCGGCGGTGGCGGCTGCTAATGCGGATTGCCCGTCGGGGACGCTGGTAGCGTCCATCCCGAGGGCGGTGAGGTTTTCGTTGATGATTTCGAGGGCCAGGGGGGAGTCGTCCACAGCCAGTACCCGCAGGCCTGTGAGTGTGGCTTCCTGTTCGTCTGGCAGAATGGGGGCAATGCTGAGTGTAATGTCAAAGCTGAAGATACTGCCTGTACCGGGGGTGCTTTCCACACTGATAGTACCGTGCATCAGTTCCACCAAGCGGCGGCTGATGGCAAGCCCAAGACCGGTGCCCCCAAAGCGGCGGGTGATGGAACCGTCGGCTTGGGCAAAGGGCTGAAAAAGGCCTTGGCACTGTTTGGGGCTCATGCCCATGCCGGTATCGTGGACGGAAAAGTAGAGTTTGACGCTGCGGGAATCGCGTTCGAGGACGGAACATTTGATAATAACAGAGCCTTGCTCGGTAAATTTGAGCGCATTGCCGGCAAGGTTGATGAGCACTTGTGTCAGACGCAGCGGATCCCCTATCAGCGAATACGGGATGGAGCCGTCCATCTGAAAGAGAAATTCAATGTTTTTTTCTAGGGCGCGTAAGCTCAAAACACTGCTGACATTATCGAGCACATCGTCAATGCTGAAGGGGATGGAATCTATTTCCAGTTTACCGGATTCAATTTTGGAAAAATCGAGAATTTCATTGAGAATGCCCATCAGATTACGGGCAGACACCAGAATTTTAGAAATATAATTGTGCTGCTGCGTCGTGAGTGTGGTTTTTAAACTCAGGTGGCTCAGCCCGATAACGGCATTCATGGGCGTGCGGATCTCGTGGCTCATTCGGGCCAAAAAATCTCCCTTAGCGCGGCTGGCTTCTTCGGCTATGGCTTGCGCTTCCACGGCTTGGTTGCGGGCTTGCAGGGCTTCCGCCTCTTTTTCTTGGGCTTCGTGAATTTTGTTTTTGAGGGTGTCCACCATAATGCTGAGGGCTTCAGCCATTTGCCCGATTTCGTCTTTTTGTTCGAGGTGTAATTGCTGGCTCAGGTCGCCGCCGCTCACCGCCAAGGCAAAGTTGCGGGTGCGTAGCAGGGGGCCGGTGATGTGGCGGGTTAACCAGACAGCAATGACGCAGCCACAAGTAAAGATAATGAAAATAATACTCAGCAAGGTGCGCGATGCCATGGCAGTGGCTTCCGCTTGTTGGTGCAATTCGTCAAATACCATGCTATGCGCCTGCACGGCCAGAAGACCGGTGTGCTCCAGAGCTTGGCGCCGGGTGATAATGCGTTTTTCATCAATCGTGGCGGCCTGAATACTTTGGGCGAGATAGTCGTTTTCTAATTTTTGCCAAGTGCTGAGTTGTGTGTCCAAATGCAGCAACAAACTTACGGCTGTGGGGTGGTTTTCTAGGTAAACCGTTTGTTGGAGCAGCTCGGTCATTTCGGCATGATTTTGCTGGATAGAATCCGCTTGGGGCGTGAATTGTAATTGTATGGCGGTGTTGGGCATGAGCAAATTACGGCGCAAGTGGGCCATTTTTTGGCTCAGGGTAGAAATGGTGTGCATACGGGTGCTGAAGGAGGCCAGTGCCTGTGGGCTGAGTTTTTCCTGCTCGCTGCGTAAGACATTGTTGGAAAATTGCAGATAATTGGCGACGATATCCGTGCTTAAAGCTATGGTGCTGGTCAATTGTGCGCTGGTTTGTAGCAGCTCGGTATGTATTTTTTTAAACGATAATGCTAATTCAATATATGTATTGATATACAGCGTTGTATCAGCACATAGATTCGCCAAATGGGCAAAGGCGGGATTGCTGTCGATGGTAGTTTTAAGCTCGTGCAGACTTTTTTGCACACTTTGGAGGGCGGCAAAAGCGCTGATCCAGTGTTGGCTGTCGCTTTCGAGCAAATAATCACTGTAATTGGTGGTGGAGATGAGCAAGGCCCGCCGTAAAGTTAAAGCATTTTGGGTCAGGGGCTGGTATTCTGTGCTGAGGGAGATATTTTTTTCTTCCACGGTATAGAGGGCGCGCACGGCGACAAAGCCGATTGCAAGCACAAACAGTAATTGGATGGCAAATCCCGCCGAGATTTTTTTCCAGATTTCTATATTTTGCATGAAGTCGCTGTATCCGTGGGTAAAAGCGTTGAAGGAGTATAGGTTGTGGCAAGATCCAGGAAAAATTGTTTGTGTTGGAGTAAGGCTGGGGTGTTCAATTCGTCAAAGAGCATGGCATAGGCCGCGCATAAGTGCTGTCGCCGCAGGGGAAGTTCTGCCATTCTTCGGTTTTGCAGCTGCTGCCTCACCATATTTTCAAGCACGGTAACCACATATTGTGCCCTGTGGGTGTCGGTATGGTAAAGGGACACGCATTCCTGCCCCTGACGCGCAATTTTTGCCAGAGTCAGGGGCTGCTGCAAGGCCGCACGCGCGATGGCGGCGGCCTCGCAGGCATTGCCCCGAGGGTACAAGGGCAGCAATTGTTCACCGGGGGTGAACAGTTCTTCCAGACCGTGGGGGCTGTGTTCCATCAGGAGGGCCGCCCCGCAGGCCATGGCTTCAAAGCAGCGAAAATTGAGTTCTGACGCGGCTGTCTGGTTGAGTACAATCTGCGCGCGGTGGAAAATGTTTACATAATCACCGCTGGTGACAAAAAGGGGGTGTATCCGCCGGAACGCGTCCAAAAAAGGTTTGCGCTCTGGAATATTTTTGGGCGCGAGCGTGCCCACAAATGTTACCGGAATGTCCC
Organism: Desulfovibrionaceae bacterium; assembly: GCA_036655975.1. Taxonomy (GTDB): domain Bacteria; phylum Desulfobacterota; class Desulfovibrionia; order Desulfovibrionales; family Desulfovibrionaceae; genus CASQEL01. Next base: position 24,867 of record JAVVPD010000024.1, read on the forward strand.
GCACGCTCTCCCGCACACTGACCGTATCCGCCGGAGCGAACAGAGGTAACCATTCGGCAGACAGATTCTGGCTGGTGAACAGGGGCACATGTTCCCGCTGGGCTACAAAAATGTGGTCATAGGCATACGCTATACTGAAATGCCACGGATTATAATAGGTATCAATGCTGTAATAGGCCAATGGGCAGGGCAGGCTTTCAATGGCGGGGAAATAGGGTAAATTTCCCGAATCGCAACAAAATACCGCATCCGGTACAAAACCCTGCGCGCATACCTGCTGATAAACATGAAAGGCATGCACCGGATGGGTGATGCAATGGTCGCAATGCTTGGCTATACCTATACTTAGTACAGAATGTCCGGCAGCTCGAAATGCGGCTACTAAAAAGGGGGCATCCAGATTAAGAATACGCATAGTGGGATCCGTGGTGGCTAATTGTCTGGATTTTCGCCCAAAAATTCCAATACATCAAAATGTACGCTGTCTAGAATGTGTGAAAGTTTGTCCATACATTCTTCACCCACGGCATGCCCAAGAAGTTTTATTAGAAATGCCGTACGCTTGGCGTTTACTAACGCTTGGTAGCCAGGGCCGGGGCTATAGGGAATAGCGTTCACGGTATCAGAAAAATCTTGCAGATCTTTTTGGCTTATTCCCTTAATGGGCTGGGCTTCATCGTCAATAAAAATAATGTTGTCTTTAATAGACAGCATGACAGCCTGTTCACGCATGTAGGCAATGCAAACTTCCATAAAATATTTTCCTTCACTTCAAGATGTTAGTACAGGAGCTTTGGCAAGGCATTCTGCCGCATAGTTACGGCGTAGCAGGGTCAATTGCTCCACCAGCGTTGCGGCTTTGTGCTGCAAGTCCGCCAAGGTGCCGCTATTGTCCACCACGCTATGGCAGGCCTTAAGTTTGCGCGCAATGGGCCATTGCCATGCTTCTATGGCGGCAAGGGTGGCGGCGTCCCATCCTCGAGAAAGCTCCACCCTGTGCTGGCGTGCAGCAGGAGGACAATCTACCCCTATCAATAAGGGGCTGTCCATACCGTCAGACTGTGCATTTTTTGTCGCCTCTTGCCAGTGGGCTTCTAAGTACAGGGGCACTTCCGCCACGCTTACAGCTTCTTCACGCTTTTGGCACGCTTGCCAGAAAACTTCTAAACTGTGACGGGCTAAGGCGTGGGTGTAGGCCTCCACCTCGCGCCTAATGGCGGGATTTTCGTTCATAGCGTGGCGCAAAGCCGTGCGGTTCACCGGAGCCTCGTCATGGGGAATGAACCTATCCCCGTAACGCTGGCGCAAAAACAGCCAAGCATCCGCGTGGGGGGCGTAGGCGGTTTTAAGCACTTCATCCGCACTCCAAGTGGGCAGGCCCTCACGGCCCAAAGCTTCGGTCAGGGCGCTTTTGCCACAACCGGGGTTGCCTGTAATAATCACCCTTTGCATGCGCCAAGTCAAACGCTGAAAACAGTTGACAAAATCCGCAGGGGGCGGGCATTTGAAGACCATTTCCTCGCCACTGACCGGATGGGTGAAAGCCAATTGCCACGCATGCAGCATTTGACGGGGGGGCGTGTAATCGCCTGCGGGAACACGCGGGCCGTACAACGAATCCCCCCACAAAGGATAGCCCGCGTGGGCCATGTGCACCCGTATTTGGTGCGTCCGTCCCGTAAAAATGCGTACACACAGCAGGGCAAAACGTCCCTCAGGGTCGGCGTACACGCGCTGCCAGTGTGACAAGGCAGGTCTACCGCCTTGTTCTTCAGGTACTACCGCCATTTTAACCTTGATGCTGGGGTGGCGGCCTAAAGGTTCGTCTACATCACCTTCTTCTGGGGGAACGCCGTGGACGAGGGCCAAGTATTCCTTGTGTACCTCGCGTTCGGCAAAGGCTTCGCTCATGCGGAGGCGGGCGGCTTCGGTTAAGGCAATGAGTATCAGACCGCTTGTGTCTTTGTCTAAGCGATGCACGATGCCGGGGCGTAAACCTTCCTGCTGGTGCAATTGCGGAAAATACCCCACTAGCCGGTGCACCAAGGTTCCCTCTGGGCAGGAAGGGCAGGGGTGCACGGTCAGGCCGGCAGGCTTATGCAGCAAGGCCAGGTGTTCGTCATGCCACAAACAGTCAATGGCGCCTTCCTCGGCGCGTACACATTCTTCCCCGCCTTCTGGCTGTTCCAAACAGACGTGTTGTCCCGTCAATACGCGGCTTTTGGGCACGCTGACCCGACGCATATCCACCGTACAATCCCCTGATTGTACGGCTTTTTTAATCTTTTCACGGGACAAGTCGGGCAGGCGGTCACTCAAAAAGCGGTCGAGCCTCTGACCTTGATCTGCATCTGAAACAATAAACGTTTGCGCGTTGGTAGTCATAGTTTACCGGGTAGCCTCTGGCACGGTGGAAAAACCGCGAATTCTTTGTAACAGGGTTGCATCATCCTGAGCATTGGGTAATTCCTTGCCCGGCTGCAATGAGGTGATCACGCAACGCCCGATGACATGGCGCCCGTCGTTCTGCCCGTTGTCGTCCACGCGCACTCCCCAAATATTATGGAACATTGCAGGCGTATTTTTATATTTGCCCACATACAGGCCTACGTGCCCGCGCATCCATAGTAAGGAGGCAAAAGGTATGGCATCGCTGCCTATGGCTTGTTCCTTACTTTCTGGCGAGAGACCTTCCAGACTATGATAGCGCCAAGCCTTGGCTTGCGAGGCGGAATTGCGCGGCAACCACAAGCCAAAAGGTGCGAATAAATCACGGGTGGTGGAGGAACAGTCCCGTTCACCGTTCATGCCTCCCCAGCCATAGGGTTGTCCTAACATTTGATTGCCGATAACCGCAATAAGTTTAGGCAACAAAGGCAAGGGTTTGATAACCGCCTCTGCGTCCGTCAAACGCGCAACGCTGATGCTTGCGGTGTTTCCCGGCCCGCGTACGGGCACCATCACCGTAAGTTCGGTGTCCGAAGCCCGTAAAACAGGGAATATAGCGCCGACATGCACCCGCCCGAGGGGCAAACCCCTGTCACTGATGATAGAAACATCGTCTTTAATCAGTGCTGCGTAACGCCCGTTCTGGTAGCGCTGTTCAAAGCTACTGTCCACCGTGCCCACGTTTTCTACCGGCAACCAGCCGCCAGCCATGGGAGTTTCTACAAAATACCATTGCTGATCTTGAGAAATGTGGGTGATAAAGAGCGGTGTGCCCAAGGGCAAGGCCGAATATTGAAAATTGTCAAAGGGATTTTCAACAGCGTTTTGCGCGGGCTTACTATACCGTGGTTGATTGGTGGGCAATTCGCGCAGGCTGGCGTGGGTTAGAGTAATCCCTTCAAGGGCGAGCGAGGGATATTTTTTTATTTGTGCGTTTATCTGGAGGGCTGTCCAGTCTGCCGTGGTCCACGGGCTGCTATCAGCCTTGTACCCTCTTGGTTTACCAAAGGTATTTCGCATATCTCTGGCTTTAATCGAAGCCTTGCCCATGCCCCATGGCCCAAAAAATATTTTATTAAAACGGGTGTCCTGTACCATCTGT
>JAVVPD010000025.1:0-27794 GCA_036655975.1 Desulfovibrionaceae bacterium
GCCAAGCGTGCTTTGGAAATTGCCGCAGCAGGCGGGCATAATGTTTTGTTAATGGGGCCGCCCGGCAGTGGCAAAACCATGCTGGCCCAACGCTTGCCGACCATTCTTCCCCCCCTCACTTTTGAGGAAAGTTTGGAAGTGACCAAGGTTTACAGTGTGGCGGGTAAGCTTCCCCACGGGCAGGGCATTATTGGCATCCGGCCTTTCCGTTCTCCGCATCACACCATTTCCGAGGTGGGGCTGGTGGGCGGGGGCAGTTATCCGCGTCCGGGCGAAGTGTCCTTAGCCCATCGCGGTGTACTGTTTCTGGACGAATTGCCCGAATACAAGAAAAAGGCGCTGGAAGTGTTGCGCCAGCCCTTGGAAGATGGTGAGGTGACCATCAGCCGTGCGAGTCAAACCGTAACTTTTCCTGCCGCCTGTATGCTGGTGGCCGCGATGAATCCCTGCCCTTGCGGGTACAGTACCGACCCCTCGCACCACTGTACCTGCACCCCGCTGCAAATTCAGTCGTATCGGGGAAAATTGTCTGGCCCCTTATTGGATCGGATTGATCTGCATGTGGAAGTGCCCGCTGTGCCCTACAGCGACCTGCGCCGCGCGGGCGGTAACGTAACTTCTGCCACCTTGCGGGCCAGCGTGATGACCGCCCGCAATCGCCAAAGTGCCCGATATGCGGGCACGATGTGCCGCACCAATGCCGATTTATCGGGCAGTCTGCTGGAAAAATACTGCGCTTTGGACGCTGCCGGTCACCGTATTATGGAAAACGCCGTGCATGCCCTGCATCTTTCGGCGCGGGCCTACACGCGAATTCTGCGCCTAGCCCGTACTATTGCGGATGTGGCTGGAGACGAAAGCCTGAAGTCTGAGCATTTGACCGAAGCCGTATCCATGCGGGTGATGGACAGGGAATAAACGGCAGCGGCGAATGTGCCGTGAGACTAGACACAGGCTTCAAAGCGTTTAGGACAAAAACGGCATGCCCCTTCGGGGCGTTCTTCTACCAAACTCTTGCGAAAATGGGCAAAATCCTGCGCGTTCCAGATATCCAGCGCGGGCTGTTCCGCCACTGTGCCAAAGGTACGCCGGCCAGGATCGGGCGTGGTGGTGGGGATATTCAAATAAATACACGGGGCGCACAGGCCGTCAGCGTCTACATAGAGATTACGCTGAATATTTTCGCGGCATTGGGCGCGGGCCACGGGCTGGGGTAGGGAATAATGGATGACGCTGCCAAGGCGTGCGGCCTGCATACGCACATCTTCCAAAACTTGGCGAGCGTGGGCTATTTTGACGGTCTCGTGGGGGGCGAAAGCCCACGCCTGCTGTTCCGGTGCGGCGATATAATCGAGGGTGCTCACCACCGCCACAGGAATCTCCCATTGTTGCAATAAGCGGGGCAAAGCCCGTACTGCCTCCACAGATTCTGGGGAATCCCCTAACAGCAGATAAGCCAAGTGCACTTCTAGGTGTTCGGCTCCGCGTTGGGCACGGACGTGTTGCAAAGTGCTGATAGCCGCGCGCACACGTTCAAAAGGCACCCCCACGCGGGCGGCATTGCTGACGGCATCCGTACCTGTCAGCGAAAAGGCCACGATATCCATGCCGCTGTCCACAAGTTTTTCCGCTAGAGGCGTATTCATGTGCAAGCCACACGAGGTGGTGGACACCTGACAGCCCGCCTTGCGCGCTAGGGCCGCAAAGTCGAAAAAATGCGGATGGAGCAAAGGCTCCCCCCACCCTTGCAAGTGCACACGTTTTGTACTGCGAAGCAGCGGGTATAAAGCCGCGAAGGTGGCGCTTTTCATCGCCCGAGACAACCAATGGGCCGCCTGCGTGGTGTGCGGGCAATAGGTGCAGCGCCCCAGACACTGGGAGGTGACTTCCACTTGTAGGCAGTCCAGTTGCGGGGGCGGTGTTGTTTCGTGCCCAAACACGCGCGACCACCATGACTTGCGGAGCTTGGTGAGGTTCCACCGTGTTTCCACATAGGGCAAAAGAGCCTGCGCCTGCCATTTTTGTTTGAAAAAGCGGATTCCCGGCGTGATGCCCAAACCCAGATTGACACGGCGGTGGCCCCGCGTCAGCCCCTCAGCGCACAGGGCTTCAAGCAGCACGTCGCTCGTGCCGGGGGGGGCTGCGGGATGGCGAAAGGCGAACATATAAAAAGCCGTGCACAGTGACGAATAATCCCCCACGGCACAGCCCACCAGCTTATCCGCCGCGTAGGCCGAAAACACCACGACCTCCTGCATGCTCGGGAGGGAATTTCCCGCACGTACATAATCCCCTATATGGGTAAAAATATGTCGCGTTCCGGACTCAAGGGGACGCGAGCGTGCGTAGGCCAGCGCGAGGGATTGGTGTTCCGGTGTCCAACAAGAACCTTGATCCACGTGCAACTCGCGCTGGGCGCGGCGTAACAAATTCCGCAATTTTTGACGGGGCGGAGCCGGGGGCAAGGGCAGCATCCAAAAGCTGTCGTGGACGCTGGAACTTTCGGCGGGGGCCGCGCGGGGGCGCACGGGGGCCAGCACGGTTATCGTCGTATATATTCCGGCTTGAATCACCGCGTCTACCGCCGCATCTACCCGCGCATTCCCTGCGGCGTTTTTGGGCTCTTCATGCGGGGGATAGCCCACCAGCACAACACGGCGTTCAGACACATGGCCCACGCAGTCGCCAAACAAGAAGGGTTCACTTCCCCCCACCGCCGCCACATAGGTCAGCAAATGTTCTGGCACATAGGCCTGTGCGCTGATATGGTGCAAACCTCTATTCATAGACATAGGGTTTCCAATGGGCGCGGAGTCGATGCCCCCAAGTGGGCAGACAGCGGCGCAGGCTAAAACCGTCTTCGCGCAGCATGGTTCGCAGATTGAGCAAATGCGCCGCGCCCACAAAAACTACACAGTCCCCAGCTTCAAGGAAGGGGGTCATGCGCTCGCGGAAGCGCTGGTCACGTGCGCCGATAATCAATGCGGTGCGGGTGGGAAATTCTGTGCTGGTTCCCATCATTGCGGCAAGGTCACCCGCAAGGTAGGCGTTCACATTGGCCCGCACTTGTTGGCCCCACTGACGGCAATGGCGAAAATGGCTCAGCACTCTGTCCACGGGCACAGCGTCGAGGGTGCTTAATTGCTCGTCAATACTTTCCATGCCGATGACGGTTTTACCCAAGCTTTGCCCCAAATTCCACGCCTCCAAGTCCACCGACTGCTCCCAGCCCTGACAGGCTAAAAAGCCGGTCCACAAGCTGAACATGGCGCACCACGGACGGGCATGCCGTAAATACCAGCGCACGTCCACCTTATGCTCAGCCTCCATATTGAGGAAGCGGGGCCAAAAGCCCTCTGGCCCGCGCACGACCCTTTCAAGTTGGCACAGTTCTTTCTCGGTCAGGCGGTCAATAAGCGGGCTTTGATGCTTGTCGGGATTTTTACCCGCCGCGTCTACCACCGCGAGGGTTTGCGGGTCGAGGGGGCCTTCAAACACCACGGTGTGAACCTTCTTGAACAAGCGCCGGAAGGCCTGCTCAAAGGAATAGCAAAAAAAATGCGCCGTACCCGCAAGCCACGAAATTTTACCATTTTTTTCCACTTCCCAAAGCATGGCGAAAGGTTGTTGCAAAGGTTGGTTTTCCAAAACAACATCGTGGTGCTGGTCAGAAGCACTGGTAAGCCACAAGGTTTTAAAGAGGGTGCGGCTGTCAATGTCTTTGGCTTGGGCAGGCTTTTCCTGCCACGCCGCCAGCACATAGGGCAGAGTGGGCACCCCACCCCACTTACGTTTGAAACGCACAATCCCCGCGTGCACGCCTAAACCTAAATGCACAAAATCTTGCCCCCGCCGCCGACTTTCCTCCAGCATGGCGGCAAACAGCACATCTGTCGCATGGGCGGTGTAGTGAATTTTAGAATGGGCACCGATAATGTATGCGGAAAAAGCCGCCGCACTATAGTCCATCAGCAGGCAGGCCGCCAAGTGCCCTTGGGCATCCCACGCGTTCAGCAGCCATAGGGGGCTGTTTGTCCCCGCCAGCAGGTAGGGGGTGCGCGCAAATAATTCGCGCACCGCAGCTTGCAGAGCTGTCCGCTCCAAAAATTCCGCCCACAAACGTCTATGCGCCGCGCTAAATGTTTGACTGTGCTCCACCCGCAAGAGGCTCGCCGCCTTTGCCAAAGGCCTGTGCAAAGCCGGGGGCACGCCCGCATGCGTTGGCAGGATATAATATTCGTCCCTTTCCGTGATCTGACCTTGCAAAGGTGGCGGCAAATCTGGCCCGATAGCCCAACAATCTGTGGCCCCCGTGCGCGCTAACGCGGCCTGCAAAGCGGCGGAAAAGCCTTCGTGGGTATAGCGCGCAGCCTCTGGCGCCGCTTGGCTTGTGGTCTCGCTCACGGGGGCAGCCCGCAGCGGATAAGCAATAGCCATAAGCCAATCTGCGTCCGCCACAAAAAAATAGTCGCCCTCGACGAAAGCGTGTCCTTGGGAGACCGCTTGCATCAGGGCGACAGAATGTTCGGGCACTTGGGCCCGCAAAAGTATATCAGCAGGTAAAGGTGGCAGCTTCATGAGTGACCCCCTATACTTTTGGGCAGGCTCGTGCCTCCCTCCAAAACCTACAGCAAGGCCGCAGTCTAAAACATTTTTGATTCCAGACGCTCCCACCGGCGCTTTACGGCGAAAATAAATTTCGCCTACGCCTAAGGGGCGGGCGACGCTTCCCGTCGCCAGAGCATTTTTGATTCCCGTCGCCAGAGCATTGAGCTATTTTCAATAGCAAAATGCTTTAAACTCTATGTTCTTTCAAATCTTCCAAAAACTGGGGATGCACTTCAAAGCCAGATTCAAGCGCTTTGTCAGCGGCTTCAATAGCGCGGCTAAATTCCTGTTTTTCAAACAGGGCCAAGGCAAGGTTATTCCACGCAGGGCCGAAGGTGGGCGCGATTTTGAGCGCGCTATTGCTGGCGTCTATGGAAGCATCGTAGTCGCCTTCCATAAAATGGGCTGTTGCCAAAGCGTTAATGGCCTGCACAAAATTGGTATCCCACTTGATGGCTTTTTTTAGCGCGGGGATGGCTTTGGCGGGCTCGCCGCGTTGCAGGTGAACAAAGCCGATATTGCCCCAAGGTACGGGGAATTTGGCCCGACAATTGGCAGCTTCTTCATTATAGCGCAGGCAGCCGTCCAAGTCACCGCGCTCAAGGCAGATACCGCCCAATTGCACATAGGCTTCAGCCATGCGGGGAGAATTTCGCACGGCAGACAGCAGGGCTTCCTCGGCTCCGGCAAAGTCGCGTTTGGAAAGCAAAGCCACAGCCAGATTATAGTAATGGTTGGCGCATTGTTCGTTTCCGGCGATTTCCGTTTTCAGATCTGCGATATAGTCATCAATGTTGTCGTAGCGTTCTTTCATTGTATGTGTCCTTCTTTTATGAGCAAGTCGGTGTACCAGCGGCAAAAGTCGAAAATGCCCAAATATTTTTCGTCACGATTAACCACACCCAGCGCGCATTCCAGCGCTCCGCGTCCGTAATCATTGCTGTATTGGCCTTTTTGCGCGGCTTGCTGCAAAAATTCCCGAATCAATTGTTGCGTTGTGCGTTTGGTCACATCAAGGCGAACGTCCAGAGGATCATTGGGTTTTTGGAAAGGATCCCACTGTTCATAGCCGATGCGATCTACAAATTTGCGCCGTCGCGGATTCATTTTAGTATAAATTTCGTGTTTGAGCACTTCTTGCTCATCCGTCAAGCTTTGGGGGGTGCCGTCACGAAAAACGGTGGCGCGAATCATGTCTACCATGGTTTAGTCCTCTTTTTTTACAGGGCCAATACCAAGATAATCATCGTTGTACTTGGTGGTCAAGGCCATGGACACGGGCACATACACCTGATGCAATTCGCTAAAACGGCTGTGGGCGGCGCTTGCAATATCCTGACTCAAACCCGCGAGCTGATTTTGGATTTTATCCATATTTACCGTGGGATAGGCCCCACCCTTGGCAAAGGTGGTTTTGCCGCACACATGCCCCTTGCCGCCGAAAGCGGTGGGGATGCCGTACAAACGGCAGGTAATGGGGCGTTGAGCGTACAGCAGGCAAGTGTTTTGCGCGTCTAATAAAGGACAGGGAACCCGCGCCGCAGCGGCCCGGCGCAGAATTTCGTCGGCATTTTCTCCCGCCTTGGAGGCGCGGTAGAGTTCCCGCTTGATACGGGTTGTTTGACGATCGATATCTGCCGCTTTGAGCAAAATGTCCGAGCGCTCCTTCCCGTAGGCAAAAGTCTCGGTAAACGCGGCGTTCAGATACATGGCTTCCACCAGCGAAAGATCAAACAAGGCGTGGCAGCAATCGCTGCATCCCTGATGGCAGGTTACACAGTCCTGATGCGTACTCCGCACATGGGTGAACAGCGCGTCAGCTTCTGCCACCAGCGTTTCATAGCGAGAAAAAATGGGCGAAAAGTCAACCATTATGCCACCAACCTTGTGGAAATAGACAGTATCAGGTGTGGAATGCCGCCGAGAGCCAGTACAGCACTCGGCGGCATAATCAGAAAGAACGCGCCTTGAGGCGGCGTTCAATCCCAAGACTAGTTTTCTTCAACGGTAATGGCGCTAGCTTCGCACACTTCTACGCAAGATTCGCAGCCCAAGCATTCTTCTTCATTGACGGGGCAAGATTTGCCGTCTTGAATTTCGTACACTTCAACGGGACACACATCTACGCATTCGCCGCAAGCGGTACATTTGTCGGTATCAACTGTTACTGTCCAGCCCATGGTATCCTCCGAATCGGGTTTTTAAAGGCGTACTTTATATCGCCTTCTTTATTGTGTTTTCTGTGTCGTGAGCGTCTCGCTCAAGATTGCCACGTCCATGGATAGCGTCCTGCGTGTGGGGTGTCAAGTCTTACGGCGATTATTTAGTACAAAAATGCCGCCCAGAGGGGGGGCACTCCCCCCAAGGCTTTCCCTTGGTCTTGCCTTGCAGCGGGCATACGGGTATATAGGCGAAAAACCTTTGAGGAGTTTCCCGTGCAGCAGGCTTTTACCACTTTATGTCAGCATATCCTTCCCGTTGATACTTCTCTGCATGCCGCCGCCTGTGCGCGTCTGGATAATTTGACCAAACCTCAGGGCAGCCTTGGTCGCCTTGAGGAAATAGCCGCCCGTTTGTACTGTATTGCCGGTGGCGTGACACCTTTACAGCTTGATCCTGCCGCCATGTTCACGGTGGCGGGCGACCATGGCGTTGTGGCGGAACAAGTGGCTATTTTTCCCCAGACGGTTACCCGCCAGATGGTACAAAATTTTCTGAACAATGGCGCGGGCATTAACGTCTTGTCCCGCGCGGCGAATATTGATTTGCATGTGGTGGATGCGGGCTGTGCGGGCGGGCCTTTTGCCCCCCACCCCATGCTGTTGGATCGCCGGCTTGGCGACGGCAGCGCCAACATAGCTGTTGGCCCGGCCATGTCCCGCGAAATTTGCCTGCAAGGCCTCTTGCAAGGTGCGGAACTTGCTGATTCTGCCGCCAACGCGGGGAAGCGCTGTGTGGGCGTGGGTGAAATGGGTATTGCCAACACTACCCCTGCCACGGCTTTATATTGCGCTTTGCTGGATCTCACCCCCGAAATTATGACCGGCCCCGGCGCCGGTGCCAGTGCCGAGATGATTCAGCATAAAATTCAGGTTATCCACCGCGCTCTGCGGGTGAACACCGCCGCCGTAACCAGCGGCGATCCCGTAGCGATATTGGCGGCCCTTGGCGGTTTTGAAATTGCCACCATGGCCGGCATCATGCTTGGAGCGGCTCGGCGGCGCATGGCTGTGGTGGTGGACGGTTTTATTTCTACCGCAGCCTATGTGGTGGCGCGGGCTTTGTGTCCTGCCGTGGAAGGCTATGCCTTTCTTTCCCACGCCTCGGCGGAACCCGGCTATACAAGCGCCGTGGAAGCCTTGCACAATTCCAAACCATTATTACACTTAGGTTTACGTTTGGGGGAAGGCACGGGCGCGGCCCTCGCCATTCCGCTTCTGCGCGCCAGCGCGGCTATTTTTAACGAAATGGCAACCTTTGATCAAGCCAACGTCAGTAAAGCGTAACGCTATGCCCACTCCCCCGCCCCTTTTGGAACTACGCCATGTTACCCGCACCTTTAGTGTGCGGCGTGGTTTTATGGCAGGGCATGCCACAGTGCATGCCGTAGATGATGTGAGCCTGAGCTTGCATCAAGGGCAAAGCCTTGGTTTGGTGGGGGAATCCGGTTGTGGCAAGTCTACCCTTGGGCGGCTGGCAGTGGGCCTGCTGGAACCTTCCTCCGGTACCGTCCTTTTAGACGGGCTGCCCCCGCGTCACGGGAGTGGGGGCAAGGCGGCGGGACGCTTGCAAATGGTTTTTCAGGATCCTTTTTCGTCCCTGAATCCCCGCCTGAGCGTGGGAACGTCCATCGGGGAACCTTTGCTGGCTCGGGGTATTGGTGGGCGCGAACGCCGTAAAGCTGTGGATGAAATGCTGGAGCTTGTGGGATTGAGCCACGAACAGGGGCAGCGCTTTCCCCACGAATTTTCCGGTGGTCAGCGTCAGCGTGTTGCCGTGGCGCGCGCGTTGATTACGCGGCCTGATGTTGTGGTGTGCGACGAGCCTGTGTCCGCCCTTGATGCCTCGGTGCAGGCGCAAATTTTGAATCTGCTCCAAGATGTGCAGGAACGCTTTGGCCCTGCCTATCTCTTTATTTCTCACGATCTTGCCGTTGTCGGCTTCATGTGCGAGCATATTCAGGTTATGTATCTTGGCAAAATTGTGGAACGCTCTCCCCGGCAGGAACTCTTTGACGGCCCCGCGCATCCCTATACGCAGGCACTTTTTGCCTCCATGCCAACCCGTCAGCTGCAAAATTATGGTTCCGGCCCGCCCATTGTCTTGCAGGGCGAACTTCCCAGTCCCCTCACGCCCCCCAGTGGCTGCCCCTTTCACCCTCGCTGCCCCCAGCAGACGGCTATCTGCCAAAAAAGTATGCCTGATTGGACCACGCAGGGTTCCCGTCAGGTGCGTTGCCATTTGTATTCCTAAAGCATTTTCAGGGCGGGCAACGTTGCCGTGCCGATACTGTTTTCCTCCCACAACAGCTGTAATAATTCGGTAAGGGGAAGCCCAACAACGGAACTCCACGAGCCGTGGATACTTTCAACCAGAAAAGCCCCTTGTCCCTGAATGGCGTAGGCTCCGGCCTTGTCCATGGGTTCGCCCGTGGCAACATAGGCGGCAAGGAGATTCTCGGGCCACGCGTGGAAGGTTACGGCCGTGGCGCGGTGCAGACGAATAATTTTTTGCGGATTTTGGTTGCGGGCGGGGAAAACCACACACAGAGCGGAAATAACGGTGTGGGTACAACCGCACAGGGCTTTAAGCATATGCAGGGCGTGGGCGGCGTTGCGAGGCTTGCCGAAGATGCGGTGTTCGAGGGCAACCACGGTATCCGCTCCGATAACAACGGCGTCGGGTTGCGCTTTTGCCACAGTGAGGCTTTTGCCATCGGCGGCGCGTTGAGCGTAGACGGCGGGGTCTTCACCGGGCAGAGGCGCGGGTTCACTGCCGAGGGGGCACACACAGGTGAAGGCCAAGCCCATATCGCGTAAAAATTCTTGACGGCGCGGAGAGCTTGAGGCCAGTACCAGAGGGCACAGTGCTTGAAAGGGGCTGAACATTTAGGCTTCCACAAAGCTGGTTATATAGTCTTTAAGTTCTTGTATATTTTCAGGAATCCAGCGTTTAATGTGGATACGAGCGTCCACCCCGTAGGCTTGGTAAATACTGTTAAGCCCCGTGCACTGTGCGTCGATAATTTGGAGGCCTACTTGGTAGTGACACAGATGCAAAGGGCCGGAGATCAGTACAATGCGCTGTACGCCCGCCTGCACGAGGCTGTCCAGCAAACGTGCGCCCACACGACCGATGCAACGCACCTGCTCAAGCAAGATACTGTCGGGCAAAGCGAGTGTGGTGCCGTGCGGAAGTATCTGGGCGTGAGTCAAGAGGCTTGGGGCTGTGCCAGTGTTTGAGGGCATGCGCGTTTGCACATTACAACAGATAAAGACCATCACGCGGGGCTGTGCGGCGCGGACATGATGGAGCAGCGCGGCAAAACGGGTTTGGTGCATGGTGCCCGAGGGGCATACGGCGGAGCAACGCCCGCAGTGTATACAAAGGTCGGCGTTAAAAGTAGGAATTTTTTGATAATAGTGGGTGCTCGTGTCCAGCCCATTCAGGCTAAGGGCGTGGCTAGGGCAAACCATGGAACACAGTCCGCAGCCTTGGCACAGGCTGTGTTCTACCGTATCACCGTCGATATCGTAGGCATGCGGAGGGGAGGATAGGGCTATCATGGCAAATCCTCGCGAGGGCTTGGGGAAATCTGGGCGGAAAGCGCGTGAGTGGCGCATGCCGGGCAAGGATCATAGGCTCGCACGCATGCGTTGAGCATGGGGACGCGTTGGTGTTCTGGCATACGCGCGTGTAAACTTTCGCGCACGGCATGGGTCAAAGAAATGTTCATGGCGGCATTGTTGCAGGCTGTGGGGGTAAGAATGTCACAGGCGCTGATACAGTCATTTTCGTCCACGCTGATACGGTAAAAGAGGCTACCACGCGGGGCTTCAAGGTGGGCGAAGCCGTGACGTGTAGCACAGGGGGCGGCGGGAACATAGAGCGTGCGAATATCTTCGTCCGTGCTGTCAAACTGGTCTAGCAAGGCAGCCACTTTTTCCACGCAATACAATAATTCGATCAGCCGTGCCCAGTGGTAGAGCATGGTATTTTGAGGGTACGGCCCGTATTCGGTGCGAAAGCGTTCCAATTCCTGCTGGGCAAGGGGGGTGTCAATGTACGCGCAGGCATGCAAACGGGCAAGCGGCCCCACGCGGAAAACGCCGTCAGGGGTATCAGGATTCAGGCATAGGCCAGCGGCGGTGCGTAGCCGCAGAAAGGCGCATTGAGTCCAGTCAGCGTATTCTTCCACGATATGTGCGGGGTAATCACGGGCTAAAAAGTGGGTGCTGTTGCCATCGGGGTGGATCAGGCGCAAGAGCTGGGTATTGGCAGTGGAAGCTAGGTTAAGAGCGCCACTACTCTCCACGCCGCCTAGGCTGATGAGGGGGAGATTGTCCAAGGATTGATAGGCACGAAATACAGGGCGCAGCAGGCCGCGCGCTTTTTCCATGCCGTGCAGGCAAAAAGCGCGTATTGCCGTAATTTCTTTGTGCATATTGTCCATATTGAGGCCACGGACACTGTAGCTCTGACCGCCAAGCACAGCGACCTCGCCGCCCCAATCCTGCCCTGTAAGGGCTTTAAGCATGCGCCCCACACAACAGCGGGTTTCCATCGCGGCACGCGGCGTGGAGGCGTTCATCAAAGAATTAAAGAGGTTTTGCTGAACCGCCATGTCAGGAGAAATATCCGGTGAGGACATAATATAAATGTGCAAAATTTTTGCGCTGATATGCGCCAGTAAGAGCACCAATTCGCGAATGTGCTGGGCTGCGGGGGGAACGTCTACACTGAGGGCATCTTCCACGGCCAGCATGGCGGCGAGATGATGGTGCCACGGGCACATACCGCTAATGCGGGCCATCAGGCGGGGGAATTCTTCGACAGGGCGGCCCAGAGCCAACACATGAAAAGCCCGAATCTGCGGCATACGGATATAGGCCTGGGCTTCAGAGGCTTGTGTGCCATAGGTGATGTCTATTTCCGCCATTCCGCTAATCCGGTGCAGGGTGAAGCGCGTGTGCTGATCATTCATGGGCTGTCCTTCGGTACCCGTTGAGCATACGGAAACCTTGGTAACGGCTTAAAAAGCCTTGCTTGTCCGGCATGGTGGCGGGGTCGTAGCCTGCGGCGGCAAAGGCCGCTGTCACATCAGCCCACGGTTGCGCTTTTTTGTTAACAGGGCCGTTACAGCCCCTACAGGGAACCTGTGCGGCAATGCAGCGGGGGGGGCCTCCTTTACCGCCGCAACCAGCACGGGTGACAGGCCCCATACACATGAAGCCTTGTTCAAGCAGACAGGCCATATCGTCTAAAGAATGGCGGGGAGGGGCTTCGGGCTGTTCGAGCATGCGGGATAATTCTTCGGTCAGTGAGCGGGTGGTGCTACGCCGGGTAGGGCAATGGTCGCACACACAGCGCAGAGGCAGGCGAGGGGTGCGGGCGTCTACCAATGCCAATAGGCATTCGGCCAGCCAGTCGGGGTGCGGCGGGCAGCCGGGCACTTCCAAGTCCACGGTGACATAATGGGCCGCAGGAAGGCAGTGAGCCAAGAGGGCATGGTCGGGATCAGGGCTAGGGCCGGGCACCGTGCAGGGACGTTGGGCGAGCAGAGCGGGCAAATCCACGCTTGGCGCATCGCACAGGGCGGGTATGCCGCCTGCTGTGGCGCAGGTGCCAATGGCAAACAAAATTTCCACCCGCGAACGCAAGGCCTGCAAGCGCTTCAAATCCTGCTTGGTGCGTACTACTCCGGCGATCAGGCCCACCGTTGCCTTGGGGGCGGAGTGGAATTCTTCGGTCGAGGAGGGGGTGGCTAAAAGCGTGAGTTCTGGGAGCACCTCCAACAAGCTGTCGCCGATACGCACGAAAGCCATTTCGCATGCTCTACAGGAAGAAAGACTTTGCGTGGCAATAGTGACCATAGTTTGTCCTCAAGTATCGCGCTGCCACTGGGAGCGCGCAAACTTCTGCCTATGTTATAGGGTTTTAGTCAGGATCAGCGCGTAAAGAGTGTTTTAGGGATGTGCGCGGGAAGAACCCTTCCCCGCTTTGTGGCTCAAAAACACCTTGCCCTGCATGTCCATTACCCGAAATTCTCCCCGCTCATAGCATGCCCACGAGGGGGGATAGCCCTGCTTGGGCAGGCTAATGCTGCCAGGATTCCACACGTGCACGCCCCCCGCACTGTGCGCTACAGGAATGTGCGTGTGCCCGCGCAAAACCACTGTGCCCTGACTGATATGCGGATAGGGCGGATCTAGAGGCATGTTGTGCCCGTGACAGGCAAAAATACGGAGATCGTCCACCAGAATCCACGCATTTTCTTGCACCGGAAAGGGCAAGACCACAAGATCCACTTCCGCATCACAATTGCCGCGCACGGCAATGATGGGAATGTCCAACGCGGCAAGCAGCTCTACGGTGTCGAGGGGTTTGTACCCCAAAGGCAGGGGGTTTCTGGGGCCGTGATAGAGTATATCCCCCAATAAAATAAGAGAATCCGGTTTCAACTCCCGAACGCGCTCACACACGAAGGCCGTGCGCTCGGGTGACCCGTGCAGGTCGGAGGCGATAACAAAGCGTTGCGCGTTCACTAGGCTACCGTGCGCTTGCCCTGCTTCCACTCGTCCACGCTCACGGCTTCCTCACTCAGCATAACGGGAATATTTTCACGCACGGGATAGACCACTTGGCAGGTGTCGCAACAAAGGCCGATGAGACTGCCGGCTTCTTCCACACCGTGCAAGGCGCCATGGCAACGGGGACAGGCTAAAATATTGAGTAACTCTTTTTGCAATTCCATACGACCTTCTTTGTGTACACGTGCATAGTCAGCGATATAGTAAGATAAAAACCTGAGTATAGTCTAGGCCGAACCCAGCGGGATTTCAAGACCCCCTGGTATCGGCTAGCGTGTAAGTATATAAAATTAGATCTGCTTTTCCCGCGCGTCAAAGCATAAAATACCTTGCCATTCACGATATTTTTCACTATGTTAGCACATTATAAAGTGTTACATACTTTTTAAACAGCGCGTGGAGATACCTATGCGTGAATATTTACAAAAAGCACGGGCACGCGGTATTTCTGTGCCAAATATCTTGAGCTATGTGTGCATTAAAGGGTCTGCATGGCTGTCTGGCTGGTGGGGCCTTAGCCGTTTACGGCTAAAAGCCCGCGTGTTTGGCATCGAAATGGGCAAAAATGTGCGTTGCGCTGGGCCGGTTATTTTGGCCCGCTGGCCCGGTAGTCAAATCCGTATTGGCGCGGCCTGCAGCCTCATTTCCACCTCGCAAAGAGCCACGGCAGGAACAATTTTTGCCCCCGTGCGTCTACGCACCCACGGCCCTGATGCCAAAATTATTTTAGAGGAAGGGGTAGAATTGTCGGGCACGTCCATCACCGCCCGCTCACAACATATTCATGTGGGCAAATATGTCTTGTTCGCCCCCAATTGCTGCATAGTGGACTCGGATTTTCACGCCCACTGGCCCCCAGAACGCCGCCACCTTGACCCCGGCTATGAACGGGACGCCCCGGTCACCATCGGCGACCACGTTTGGCTTGGCCTTGGCGTGATTATCCTCAAGGGTGTCACCATCGGCGAAGGGGCCATCATCGCTGCCGGAAGCGTGGTCACCCGAGACATCCCCCCCCGAACCCTTGCCGCTGGAAGCCCCGCAAAAGTTGTTAAAAACCTTCCCTAGAGCATTTCATGCGTACACGGCCCTAGGGTGACGTTCACAAAAAAAGCAGAACAAGCGCCGCTTCACATCCGCTACCCGCTAAAACAAGGTATAAATAAAGGGCGCGAGGCTGGAAGTTTGGGCAAAAAACATAATGATCCCTAAAAATAATAAGAGCGCCAACACGGGCAGGAGCATCCAATTGCCGTGACGGGCAAAATAGCACAGTATTTCATAGGCATTACCCACAAGAGATTTTTGTTTTTGCCCTGCAACATGCACCAGCGTTTGCACGGTTTTGGAACGCCAAACCGCCCGTGGCCCTTGCTCGCCCCGCTCCCAAGTGTGATAGAAAGCTTTTTTCAGCACATGCCGCCAAAACATGGCTATGGGGTAGAACACCAAAAAATAAACAGCGCCCAGCAATAGGTTGAAAATACAGTGCCCAAACTTGCCCGTGACCGCGCGAAAGCCAGCCGATACACCCGCCACAAGATGGGGACGCAGCAGCCCTATTGCCAACAACACCAATCCCAAAGCACAAATAAGTGCGTACAGCGCGTCCGGCAACACTGTCCCCGCCAGATAGCCCAAGCCCCCATATAAGGTGGCGGCAAAGCCGATGAGCAGGGCAAACATAATGTGCTGTTTGGTTGTTTCAAGGGCACGGCGTGCGGTCAATTCGTGTAAATAGCGGTGCTTAGTCAAGGTCGAACCTCCGGAGCCATTGTTCTCTGCTCGCGTCATCAAGGGGCTTGTTGTGTTGTTGTTCACGTACAAAAAGTCTGTTGCCCACCACAAGCGCGTCAATATCTGTAGCCATAAAACAGCGGTAGGCATCCTCACAGGTGCACACGATAGGCTCACCGCGCACATTAAATGAAGTATTGATGATAACAGGACACGATGTCTGCGCCTTAAAGGCACTCAGTACGCCATAAATAAATGGATTACGTTTTTTATCGATAGTTTGCAGGCGGGCTGAATAATCCACATGCGTCACGGCGGGAATTTCCGAACGGGGCACGTTGAGCAGATCAATGCCCCAGCGCCCTGCGTCCTCAGCTTGTAGGGGAATGCGTCTTTTTTCTAAAACCGGATACACCAACAGCATGTAAGGGCTTTCTTGCTCCGCGCCAAACCAGTCATACACATCTTCCTCAAGAACCATGGGGGCAAAAGGGCGGAAACTTTCACGAAATTTGATTCGCAAATTCATATGTTTTTGCATGCGCTCACTGCGGGCATCCCCCAAAATAGAACGCGCGCCCAAAGCTCTAGGCCCCCATTCCATGCGCCCGCGCGCTACAGCCACAATGCTTTCCTGCGCCAACAAGTCGGCCACTCGGCCTTGCAAAACTTCATCATCCAGGCTTTCCCACACTCCGCCCAGCCGCCGCAACAAAGCATCGTCCGCCTCCGAAGCGGAAGGAATTTCCGGCCCCAAAAACGCCCCCTGCATGTCGTCATCCACCGCAACACAGCGTGGCTGCTGCAACACCGTATGCCAGTGCCACAAGGCCGCCCCCAACGCGCCCCCCGCATCGCCCGAAGCCGGCTGCACCCAAAGCTTATCAAAAATCTTTTGTCGGGAAAGAACGCCACAGGCCACCACATTCAGCGCCACACCGCCCGCCAGCACCACATGCTTCAAACCGCTCTGCGCCCGCACATAACGCGCCATGCGGAGCACAACCTCTTCGGTTACGGCCTGAATGCTTGCGGCGATATCCATTTCTCGCTGGGTAATCTTGCTTTCTGGCTGGCGTGGCGGCCCGTCAAAAAGGTCTGCAAAGGCGGCATTGGTCATGGCAAGACCGCCCATATAATCAAAATATTTTTGATTAAGGCTAATGGCCCCGCTGTCAGCCACCTGCATAATTTCCGTCATAATCGTCTGCACATAGCGAGGCTTGCCATAGGGAGCCAAGCCCATAAGCTTATATTCGCCGCTATTAATTTTAAAACCCGTAAAAAAAGTGAAGGCCGAATACAGCAACCCGAGGGAATCGGGAAAGCGCAATTCTTGCTGTAAGCTGATACTATTTCCCTTACCCACGCCCCACGTTGTGGACGACCATTCGCCCACACCGTCAATGGTGAGGATAGCCGCCTCGTCAAAAGGCGAAGGGAAAAAAGCGCTGGACGCATGCGAAAGGTGGTGGTCGCAAAAGTCAATGCGGCGCTCAACGCCAAGTTCGCGACAAATTTCTTTTTCCAGCCAGACATTTTGGGTCAGCCATGTGGGCATGGCCTTGAGAAAACTTTTGAGCGAAGCAGGCGCCGTGCCCATGTAGGTTTCCAACAGGCGCTCGAATTTTACAAAATGATTTTCGTAGAAGACGATATGCGCCACGGCATCAATGCCGATGCCCGCCCTGTCCAGACAACACGAAATGGCGTGGTGCGGGAACGCGCTGTCACCTTTTTTGCGGGTGAAGCGCTCTTCCTGCGCGGCGGCAACGATAGTTCCATTATGCAGCAGCGCGGCGGCTGAATCATGATAATAAGCTGATATACCAAGTGTATATGTCATTAGCGCGCCTCCGGGCTCAAAGTAAGCTGCACGGTCAAGGTGTCCTTTTCTGTGGTGGGCACAATGCGTAGGGTGTTCACCAAATGTCCGGCGGGTAAGGCGGGAAGCATAAAGGTTGTTCCCTCCTGCTGTAGGGGGAGCAATTCCCGGTTATCAAAGCCTTGTTTATCCACAACAGTGGCATAAACGCGCGCCCCTGCAGCCGCCCCTTGGCTGATGTGCACGGAAGTGAGCGGTACAGGATTTTCAAAAGACAGCACGATGTGCTTTTTTTTCAAAGGCATAAAGGCCATATCCTGAGCAGCGGGCAAAGTGACCGCCCACGTATCCGGACGCAGCTGACGTACCTCAGTTTGGGCAGGGAAATAATCGTTGATTCGTGCGGGCAAGGCAACACGGGTTTTCTCCCCTAACACCTGCGGAAAATGCTGTTCCAGATAGTCTACGGCCTGTTGGGCGTGAAAAAGCGTTGCGGCGGGGCTGGGATGCCCGTTGGCAGGATTAGCCGCCCAATACAAAGGCGTGCCCTGCCCAGATTTTGCGCGCACAAAATCGCCCAGAATATTACGCACAGGAATTTTTGCCGCCGCAAAGGTGGCAAGGGGTTGAGCATAACGGCGCGTATAATAGTCTGCGTCAGGTTGGCTGGGCAGGGTCATGAGCATGTGGGGGATACCGCTGTTTTGCAAAAAAAGTCCTAATTCTCCCACCAACTGCTCATAGCGACGATAGTTCTCGCCTTCCAAAATTTTTTCTTCCCAAATGGCATAGGGATAACAATCTTTCGTAACAGAATTTTTTTGCGAATACCCGTTTTGGAAGTGTGCTGTCAGCTCCGGCAACCACAGGCTAAACAGCGCATCGAAAATTTTCAAATTTTTGGGGTGTGCTTGGCAAACCAAGCCCATGTCTGGATCATTGGGCACATAGCCCATCAAAATAAAATCGGGCTGTAATGCCTGCATACGGGGACTACGCAACCAACGTAATTCGTCTTGCGTGGACGCTCCGTTCTTACCCAATCCGATAACTTCCACGTTGGAATAGCCACGGCGTAGACATTCCCGCTGCACTTGGCGCCACCATGTGTCATTCAAATTGACCAAGCCGTCGCCGAAGGAAAAAGAATCCGCTACCGTTAAAATTCTCCGCTTCACCTTGGGGCTGTCATAGGCCCCAAGGCCGCCCTTGCTCACCAGTAAAGGGAAAGTGCCTGCTTCATAGCTCGGCATCGCGAATTTCTGTTTCATATCCTCATTGATATGCTCATTTTCCCTTTGCCACAGAATGCTGGAAAGCGTTGTGGAGACATGCTCGGCAAGGTATATATCCACCATTTTGGCAACACAGAGAATAAACAGAAGTATGCAGACAAAATACTTCAACGAAAGGCGTAGGGAAACAGACATACGCATAGGCCTCGTCTCGTTTAGGAAAAAATATTCGTTACTCGTAGCAAATTTTAATGGTATTATATATCAACTATTAAAAAACTACGCAAGCATATGCTCCCGAAAACAAGGCGAGCGAATCAACGCAATAAGGACAATTGTTCTTGCTGACGATGTGTGGTTTCTCGCAACGCAGACATCTGATAATGTTGGCGAATATCCCGTAAAAATGACGAGGGCGCAAGGTGCAATGTTCGCCCATAGACAGTGCGCTGGGCAGCATAACTACAAAACACGGCATCGCTGGCGCGGGTCAAACCCACATAGAGCAAGCGGCGTTCCTCGTCCCGAGACTGCACAAATTTCCCGCCCGTGTCGGACGCAGCGTACAGAGCTTGCCTGTCCAGGGGCAATAGGCCTTCTTCCAGCCCGGGAATAAATACCGCCTTGAATTCCAAACCCTTGGCAGCATGTAATGTCAAAATCTGCACCCGCTCTGCGGCATTGCGGGCCATTTCCACGTCGCGCATCAGGTGAATGTGGGCCAGCAGACCTTTCCAACCGGCTGCCGTTGTCCATGCTTTAAGCACAGCTTTCCACGCGGGGTCTTCCCAAAATAAGGCGTCAAAGGGGGCGCAATGTTGCAAATATACCGCCAGTGCCGGTGGGCCACCGCGCCATACGTGCTTTGGGCACGGCGGCATGATGAGCGTCTCATCTTCCCCCCGCGCAGGCACAGGCACGTCTGGCGGCGCGCCCTGCACCTGTTGCGCCGCCTGTGCTAACACAAGGGCCACCAGCGGATGATGCCAATAGCCCTCTTGCTCGGGCACGGCGCAGGGAATCCCCCATTGCGTCAGCGCCTTCTTCAGGGGAGGAATTTGCACCTTCAAACGTACCAGCACGGCAATGTCGGCGGGGGCACACGAGGCCCGCTCCAAATGCGTGTGCGGCGCAACGGTGCTGACAGCGTGGACGTCGGCAAGAGTATGCGAGGTATCCCCCAATAAATAGTGAATTTGCCCCGCCACCCACTGGGCCTCGCTGTCCGCACGGGGCGCAGTGAATAAATGCAGGCTGGCGGGGCGCTGGCTATGCGCCCGCAAGGGGCCGCATTCTTGACGGCCCTGCATCAAGTTTGAGGCACAGGCCACAATGGCGGGAGCCGCGCGATAGCTGGTGCCCAAGGGCACACAGCGCAGGGCAGGCCAAAAATTTCGTAAACTCCGCACAATGTGCGGCTGCGCCCCACGGAAGCCATAAATAGCCTGATCCGGATCGCCGATTCCAAAAAAACCCGTGCCCTCGGCGGGCAGCAAGGCCCGCACCAAGGCCAGTTGCAGAGGCGAAAGATCCTGCACCTCGTCCACCAGCACATGCGACCACGGCGTGCGGGGGGCCGCAGGCACAGAGGCGGCTCCCTCGTGGAGGTCGCGCAGCCAAAACTCTAATAAGTCGGTATAATCTACCCAATTATGTGCGTGTTTATACTCGCGGTAGCGTTCCGCACAGGCTTCAAGTTCCGGCGGCAACACGCAGGTTTCACGGGCCACGCTCAATTGCTCTTCCCATTGGCGCGCGCAGCGCGGGGTACACTCCGGCACACCCTGCTGCGCCAAAGCGAAAACACGGTGGCTCATGTCTTCAGACAATATATGGGGAACGTATTTATATTTTTTGTGCCACACGCTCAAAGCTAGGGCATGCAGGGTATCAGCCAAGGGCACCACCGCCTCTTGTATCTGCGCCCTTAGGCGATCTTCCAGCTCTGTGGCGGCGCGGCGCGTAAAGGTCACCGCTAAAATACGCCGAGCAGGGATGCCTTGCGCCAATAAGTGTGCAATGCGCCCGATCAAGGTACGTGTTTTTCCCGCACCAGGGCCGGCCACCACCAGCAAAGGCTGGGCGTCCGCCCCAATAATAGCCTGTTGCTCTGGCGAATAGGCCGTGTTGGGAAAAATTACTGAAATATCTGTATGTGGTGCGGGGGCTTGCGTGGGCAATGGTACAGCTTTCACCTTCTGCGTGGCGCGCGCATTCTTTTGACCGTGATCCGGCCTTGCGGCCTTGCCCTTTCCCCCCAGAGATTCCAAAGCAAGCAACGATCCCCTGCTGCGCCCCGCCTGAAACGACGTCACTTCTTGCGGTGTGAACACGCGCACCGTGCCGTATTCACCGTCGTAGCCCCCCTCACGGATGACCTCGCCCCGCCGCATACGGGCGATGCCCTCGCCCAATGCCTCCCAGCGCTGGCGCAAATCGCTTTCCGCAATACGATTCAAAATATCCAATTCCGAACCGAAATGCCCGATCAATTGCGCGTAGTGCTGCGCCACCTTGCGACTTTTAGCCCCCACACGCAATATTTCCCCCAACAATTCCGGCAAGGGCACTAAAGAAGTAAAAGCGGCCTCCCCCGCCAGCACCGCCGGCTGGGCCCTGTCCGCCAATTCCAGCACGCGGTGCAGTACCCCAATAGTCAAAGGCTTGCCGCATACGGGGCAGATATTATTCAGGGCCATGGCCTCGTGCGGTTCCAGCACCACATTACACGCCCGGTGTCCGTCCAAATGATACTTGCCTTCCTCGGGAAAAAATTCCACAGTGCCCGCATAGGCACAATCTGCCGTAGGTGAACGCCGCAAAGCCTGAAAAATTCCCGCATAGGACGGCGTACCCGCAAACACATTCACCTCACGGGCCAAGTTTTCCCCAGAATGCGCGTCAGAATTGGAAATAAGCGTATACCCGTCCAAATGACTCCACAGCCGATTCATGGCCGGATCGGACGACAGGCCTGTCTCCATGGCAAATATCTCTGGGCTCATGTGCCCAAAGCACGCCTCCACACTGTCAAAACCCGACTTAGACCCGAAAAGAGCAAACCACGGTGTCCATACATGGGCGGGCACAAGTTCTGCCTCTGGCACAGTATCTTTTAATAATTCCAATAAATCAGCACAATCCAGCCCCAAAATGGGCCGCCCGTCCGAGGCCAGATTGCCGATCCCCTCCAGACGCGCACAGAAACGGTCTGCCGCGTCCAGATCTGGGAAAAAAACCACATTGTGCACCCGCCGCACCGCGCCGTGCCGCTTATAAATAGAACTGATCTCCCCCTGCAACAAAAAGAGTGGCTCTAAACCGCGCACTGTATCCATCAACGGAATCTCGTGCGCCAAAGGCGCATAATGCGCGCAATGGTACAGGCCCGTGTGCTCGTCGCGGATGAGGTGCTCACGTAATTCCGCCCGCCAAGCCGGGTGGGTAATATCCCCCGTGCCCAGCACCCGCACCCCCTTAACCATGGCCCACGCGCGTAAATGCGAAGCCGTCAGCCTGGGGCTGGTTGCCCGCGAAAAACGCGAATGTATGTGCAAATCTGCCGTAAATTGCATATGCGCTGCTTGTGTTGGAAAGATGTTTGCCGTAGTTTTTCCTAGGCAAGACAAAGCCCTTAATTCCACACTCATATTTTTCTAAACACTCTTTCTTCTGGTTTTTATCATGTGCGTAGCCTCCTACTTTCGTCAAGTTTTTCCTCGTGGTCTGGTGCAACCGGAAGGTGCTTTACGGGCCAGTATGGACGCGCTGCTGCTAGCACGTTTTGCAACGCTGGAACCCGGCTGCCGCTTTGCGGACCTCGGCACGGGTTGCGGCATTGTGGCCTGTGCGCTGGCACTGAATCATGCGGACGTGACGGGGGTAGGGCTGGAGCGTGAAGGCTGTCTCGTAGCGGCAGCGCGGCAAAATTTCGCCAATCTGAATTTGGAGGCGCGCTTGACCTGTGTGGAGGGCGATGCGGGAGAAGCCACATGCCTTAAACGCCTGGGCACGGGAAGCTTTGACACCGTGGTGCTTAATCCGCCGTATTATGTCTGCGGGCAGGGGCGGCCTTCACCGCGCGCATTACGACGTAGGGGACTGGAAGGCGCGGCAGATAGCCTAAATATTTTTTTTGCGGCGGCAGCGCGATTATTGCGGCATCATGGGCACATGGCCTGTATTCTTCCCGCCGCGCGGATGGGAGATGCCGTGCTGCTGTTACGGAAGCACAAACTCGGTTTGCGCCGGATATGCTGCGTACACAGCAGAGAAGGCAAGGCGGCAAAACGTGTGCTGCTGGAGGCACGCGCGCACGCGACAGAGGATATCCGCATTGAAGCTCCCCTGACGCTGCATACCCAGTTGCAAGTTGCAGGACAAGCTCCGCTTGCTCTCCAGCCAAAAAATGGATAAAAAACTCAACGCATCTTTCACAGAATTTCTGTCAGATGACGAGGAGCAAAGCTATGTATCAAAAAAACGTCTTCGCGGCCTTGATCGTATTGGTCTTGACCTTTGTAGTACTGGGCGCCTGTGGTGGCGGCGGGTCACGGCCTGTACAAAACACCACCACCACGACCACCACCAAGGGGGGGGAATTGCTGGACCTAAAAAAAGCCTATGACGAGGGCATCATCACCCAAAAAGAATACGACAAGCAACGCAAGGTTATTTTGGACAGAAAATAATTTTTGGTGATCATTACGCTGAAAAGACGGTTTTTCAGGCTCCTGCGCTGAGAATCCGTCTTTTTTGTAGCCTACCTACAAAAGCTGCCCGTCCTTCACGAAGAAGAACGGGCAAACATTTTTACTCCGATCCCCAAAAGGGAACCAGATTACCGTGGTTACGCTCCAAAATATTCCCTGCTAAGGAATGTTTTATCTTTACAAGAGAGAAATTTATTTGTCAATATAAAGAAACTTTGTTTTTTAAGGGAGGAGAAGCCATGCTCGTCAACGAGAATGTCATCTTAGGCTTGGACATCGGTATAGGCTCGCTGGGCTGGGCTTTACTCGAAGAAAACCCTGTCACGCTAGAAAAACGTCTTCTGAGCCAAGTTCTTCCTTCTGGGGAAGTGCAGCAGGCATGCGGTGTGCGCCTTGTTTCCGTCCCCGAATCTCCCAAAACACAAGAATTGTTGAATGTACACAGACGTACCGAACGTATGCAGCGCCGTGTGATCGCCCGTCGCGCACAGCGTATGCAAAGGATACGTACGCTGTTGACGGTGCACGGTGTCGAGGGGCTGACGGATTCCCAAACATTTCACTGTGCCAAGGGCAAGATGCAACATAACCCTTGGCACCTGCGTAAAGCGGGATTGGAACGGCTACTGAGCGCACAGGAATTTGCATGTGTGTTGCTGCACATGGCCAAGCATCGCGGCTTCAAATCTAACAGCAAGCAAGATAGAGCTGCGGGCAATACGGAAACAGGGCCCATGCTTAAGGCTGTCGGTCAATTGCAGGCAGAAATTCAGCAGGCGCAAACAACCGCAGGCGCCTATCTGGCAGACAAAGATCGCAAACGTAATCGCGCAGACTATAAAGGTAAATCTCAATACAATCATACGATGTTACGCACTTTGTTGGAGGAAGAGAGCCGCGTATTATTTGCGGCCCAACATGCCTATGGGAATAACCTTGCAACGGAAACCTTGCGCGTAAACTATGCAACCTTAGCTTTTGATCAAAGACCTTTGGCATCTACTGCCGACATGGTGGGCGCGTGTGTATTTATAGCAGGGGAAAAACGCGCCCCTCGCTTTGCCCCTACCGCAGAACGCTTTCGGCTGGCACAGCGCTTATGTACGCTACGCTTATACAACACCGAAGGAAAAACTATCAAACTTGAACCCTGCGGAATAAAAAAAGTTCTGAGCCTGCTGGGGGCACAAAAGGGGATAAGCTATAAAAGTGTCCGCACGGTATTGGGGCTGCCCAAAAGTATATTCCCGACCTTTGAAGGTTTGAATTACGGGCGCAAAGATAAGAATGGCAAAGAAGAAGATCCTGAAAGTAAGGATATCGCCACCCGCACAGCTTCCTGCGGGGCGGGCAGCTATATTTTGCAAAGCCTCTTGGGGCTTGATACCTACACGGATTTATTGCAAGTGCGCGTGCCCCCAGACGCATACCTTGCAGGATGGAACTGCCTTGATGCCATTGCCAAAATTATTTCGGATAATGATGACATTGAAACCATTGCCCAAGCCTTACGCGCGCTTCCCTTGCCGCCAAAGGCTTGGGAAAACCTGACTTATGGCGTCAACAACGGAACCTTTGCCACATTCAAAGGCACCATGAAGTTGAGCGTCAAGGCCATGGAAGCCATTCTGCCCCCCATGATAGCCGCCTGTGACTACGCCGATGGCTGCAAATTGGCAGGATTTGACCATAGCAAAGAAACGACTGCGGACATGAGCGACATCCGCAACCCTGTGGTGGCACGCATTGTCCGAGAAGTGCGCCGACACACTGACGCGATTGTCCGCACCTTTGGCATTATTCCCGGTCATATCCATCTAGAATTTTTACGTGATGTTGCCAAAAGTGTGGAAGAACGCCATGCCATCACTAAGGGACTCGACGAACGCACCGCCGAAAGAAAAAAGGTGCGCCACCGCCTTGCGGAGCTGTTTGACATAGCCCCAGAAAATGTTTCTGGCACCGAGATGCTTCGCTTTGAATTATGGCGCGCGCAAGAAGGAAAATGCGCCTATTACACCCTCTGGCGTAATACGGGGGGAGAAAAAATCTATCAAGGCCCCATGCAGGAGGGCGCTATCCCCCTTGAATGGTTACGCGATGGGCCGCATAATGTTCAAATTGATCATATTTTTCCGCGTAGCCGCACTTTTGATAATTCTTTCCACAATCTTTGCCTGAGTTGCGTTTCTGCCAACCAAGCTAAAGGCGGTGCTAGCCCCTATGAATGGCTAGGAAAAGAAAATCCCACAGCGTGGCACGAATTTCGCGCATGGATCAACACTCGCCCCTTCAAAAAATTTAAAAAACACCATTTTCTGCTTGAACGTCTGGACAAAGAAATGGAGGGGCGCTTTCATGCGCGGAACCTCACCGATACCAGTTACATTGCCCGCCTTGTCAATCAATTGCTGGAACGCCAATACGCCGCATGGGGTGTCTCCATGCAAAAAACTGACGGGAGTTCCCGCAAACGTATTTTTGCGCGCCCCGGCCCCGTAACGGATTTTTTGCGTAAAGAATGGGGGGTACAAAGCCTGAAAAAAAATATTGAAGGGCAACGAATCAATGATAAGCACCATGCCCTTGACGCGCTTGTTTTGGCCTGTTGTTCCGAAAGCCTGTTACAGCGGGTCACAAAGGTTTTTCAATTACGAGAGCAGACTGCGGAAAAACGTCTCCCGATGCCGCTACCGTGGCAAAGTTTCCGAGAAGACTGCAAAAATATGCTCAACAATCTGTTTGTCTCCCGCGCCGAAAGGGGGAGAACCAAGGGAGCCTTGCACGAGGCCACCCTCAAGGCCGTGCGCGCAGA
This sequence comes from Desulfovibrionaceae bacterium, assembly GCA_036655975.1. Classification (GTDB taxonomy): domain Bacteria; phylum Desulfobacterota; class Desulfovibrionia; order Desulfovibrionales; family Desulfovibrionaceae; genus CASQEL01. The sequence continues at coordinate 25,743 of JAVVPD010000025.1, forward strand.
AGTGCAAGAAGATGGTACGACAAAAAAAATTCTCTACATACGCAAGCATGTAGATTCTCTAAAACTCCAAGATCTGGAGCGTATCAAAGACGCACACCGCTGCCCTCTCGTTATTGAAGCCCTGCGCGCATGGATAACCGCAGGCAAGCCTAGGGATACACTACCCTGTTTGCCAGGCCAGCAACCACTCCGCCATGTGCGCGTAGGCGTAGGCGAATATAAAAGCGGTGTGGAATTATGCAGAGGATCGGGCATAGCACAGGCGGATAATGCCAATCAGGTGCGTACCGATGTATACACAAAAAATGGTAAATTTTATCTAGTTCCCATATATACCATGAATATTGCCCAACAAAATTTACCCATAAAAGCATGTGTCAGCGGCAAAGACGAAGCGGATTGGCTTGTTATGGATGAAAACTACACGTATTGTTTCCCGCTCATACCCGATTGTTATGTCTACACGGAAGACAAAAAAGGGAATATCCGCGAAGGATACTTTGCCGGCACGGATAGATCCACAGCGTCCATCACTCTTTCCGCTGCAGACAGCCGACAAGTAAAGATGCGTGGTATCGGTGTACAAAACCTCCTCCTTTTCCACAAATATCGCATTGACAGAATGGGCAATCGCCATCGCGTAAAACGCGAAAAAGACCCGAGAGTTATGACATGAGCTGGCGCGGCATACATGTGAGTGAAGCGGCGCGCATGTGCTTAAAACAAAACCGCTTATGTGTGGAGCAAGCAGGCGGCGAACAATCCCTTGCGCTGGAAGATATCGCCTTCATCGTTCTAGACAGCCCCCAAGTGACCTTGACCAGCGCCTTGTTGGCTGCCTGTGCGGATAAGGGCTGCCTTATTATCACGACTGACCAGCGCCACATGCCTAATGGATCTTTGTTGCCTTTTCATCCCTTTTATCGTCAAGCCGAAACCCTTCAAGCGCAAATACAATTGACAGAACCGCGCAAAAAACGTCTATGGCAGTACATGATCATAGCAAAAATCAACAATCAGGCCCTGTGCTTGCGTTTAGCACACGGATCTGCCAGCACCGAAAAACGTATCGCCTGTTTGGCGCAAAAAGTCCGTAGCGGGGATCCTGACAACACCGAAGCCCAAGCTGCCCGCCTGTATTGGAGGGCCTTGGTACACAATTTTAAAAGGGACACAGAAGGCGAAGACAGACTAAATGCCCTCTTCAATTATGGTTATGCCCTTCTCCGCGCTGCTATCGCACGTGAATTGGCTGCCTGCGGTTTTGCCCCTTGCCTCGGTGTTCATCACCGCAGTATGCTTAATGCCTTTAATCTCGCCGATGATATGATCGAACCTTGGCGGCCCTTTGTGGACTATCTTGCCTTGCGCCACTGGCAGCAAGACCCCAACAAAAAGGTGCTGGATACCCAAGACCGACGCGCCATGGTGCATATTTTTTATGAACAAGTGTATTTCGATACCGGTGAACACACCCTACTTGCCGCGCTAAAAAAATATATGGAACAATTCCGCCCCTACTATTTGGCGGCCCGTAATGACATCATATGCCCCTGCTTTCCCCTTCATACGGTAGGTAATAGCGTATGCCCAAAGAGGCTCTCCGATTCATGCGACTGATTGTCTTTTTTGACTTACCTGTCAAAAGTAAGGCAGAACGGCGCGAAGCCACGCGCTTCAGAAAATATTTACTTAAAGATGGCTATGATATGTTACAATTATCGGTATATGCGCGGATTTGTCGCGGTCAAGAAGCCGTTGACAAACATTATGGACGCCTGATGTGCCAATTACCGCCTACAGGTTGTGTGCGTGTACTGCAAGTGACAGAACAACAATATGGCAGAATGAAGATTGTGGTCGGAAAAGCGCAGCCTGCCGAAAAAGTAGCACCCGTGCAATTGTTACTCTTATGACGGACAGCCGTGGTTGCCCTCCAAATTATTCCCTGCTAGGATGAGCCAAGAAGTAGAACAGACACAGGGACAGCCGTGGTTGCCCTCCAAATTATTCCCTGCTAGGATTCGTGGCATATCATCTTCAAACCAAGTA
>JAVVPD010000026.1:0-10219 GCA_036655975.1 Desulfovibrionaceae bacterium
ACTGTCCCCGGTTTCAAAGCGGCTTGCCGTACTGTTCCGTTCAATATAATCGCTCAAATTTGTTGAGCAGTTTTCCTTGATGGTACAAGCCCCAGTTTGCCCGGTATTTTTCCCTTTCTCAAGAATCATGATGTTGACGTCAACAGTAGCGGAATCAAAAACTTTGTGGCCTGCAAAATCTATTAATCTCAATGGATTAGTGTTGGCTGCAAAAAATTTACGCAGGGCTTCTCCATACCCAGCCCGCATCCAGCTATTTGAAGTAATAAACGCTAAAACACCATGCGGAGTAAGGAGTTTGCAACCAAGTTCATAGAACAGGCAATAAATATCGCCCATGCTTGAAAATGACTGGTAAAATGATTTTAATTTTTTCGCTTCAGCGGACATAGTTTGAAGCTGGATATACGGCGGGTTGCCAATGACAATATCAAACCCGAAGTGCCTATTTTTGTTTGTGCTACTTTGCTTTTGCGTCGGCAAAACATCGGAAAAATCGATAAGCCAGTCAAATGTTCCCAGCGTCCCGCATTGTTGTCTTATTGCCGAAATATTGTATTTTAATTTAATTTTTTCATTATGATCAGTCGTGATAAAGTAGTGGTTACGCAGTGCTTCCAAACCAGAAATATTTGACGAATCCAATATGTTATTTGTTGTTCGCCACGAATCGAGAGAATTTCCAACCATTATTTTATAATCAAGGTTGGGAAGAGGCTTGATTTGTGTATAATCGTCCTCGTCCACAACAAGTGACAGCCAAAGTCGTAATTTGGCAATATCCACAGCGGAAGCGTCAATATCAACACCATATAGACTATTGCCGATTGTATGACGCTTTAATTCGTACGGCGTTAGTAAGCAGTTTTTCTTAGTTCCCGTGTCATGTAGAACTTTGCGGGCGTGTATGATTTCAAGCATCATGCCAACAGCAAAAGCACCAGAACCGATAGCAGGATCACACACTTTTACCCCAGCAAGGGCTTCATCTAGCTCTTGTGCATAATTTTCCACTGCGGTAGGCAGCTTTCTGTCATGCGTATCGGTGTATTCATCGGATTTGTTTTTACAATCGGCTTGACTTTTGGCTTCGCGGGGCAATTCATCTTGTCGGATAAACTTCCTGATCTCCTCCAACGGCAAGCGTTCTCGGCGTATATATCGAGGCACCATTGGGGTTCCTGGAATCCGCAGTCCCGGCAGGGTAGTTTGCTTGTTTACCGTCAGTCCGGGCAAGACTTGCTCCGCATCAACATATTCAAGAGAAAAATTGAGTCGCCTATCAAGGTATTGAATCAGGCTTTCTCGACACATGTAATGCACTATATGACGTGGGGTATAAAAAGCGCCAGATTGCCGTCGCTCGCTTGTATCCAGCAAACCTTCGAATACCTTGCCGAGCATTTCAGGATCAACGGCAACTTCACTTTCCAAGGGTTCATCTTCTCGAATTGTAAAGTTGTAACGGTCAAAAATTGTAAAAAGTTTCTCAAAAAATTCATTTTCGAGTGTGACGGGCGTGTTTTGCCAATCGTGACCGCCTACAGGCTCGAAAAGTCCACCATTGAGAAATGGAATTCGGCAAGAGAGCGGCGTGTAGTAATGATTTTCCGTGCTACGATCCGTGGCCAAGGCTTCATAAAAAAGCGGGTTGAGAATTTCGGAGAAAAAATTTCGGGAAACTGCGTGTTGATTAAACAATTCCCGTAGCCATGTACGCGAACCTCTTCCCCATGTTGCACCGGTGGGCACGCCAAGCCAACCTTTTTTTTGTAAAAAATAGAGAAAAACGACCTGCCCCAGTAAGCGTTTGGCATAGACAGATGCCTCAATGCCACAGCGCGTAAATTCTTTACGAACAGTCTGTGAAGTTTCGAGACTATGCTGAACGGTTGTTTGCAAATCCAAAAACAACTTTTTATATTCCCCAAAAAATTCTTTTGTAACTTTTTCTACACTGAAAGCATCGCTCAACCTTTCTACAGTGCCACGATCTTCGGCTTGTAACAAATCGACAAACTGTTGTTCGGCAGTGTGCGTCAGTTCGTGCGGCCCTACAAGAAAAGAAGAACGCCGAGGCTCGGAAAGTATGGTCTTCGCGGAACTGTCATCAAAAGTATACTCTTTGTAGACGAGAGAGAAGCGCCAATCCGGATTTCCATCAACATAAAAAGCCACAAGCGCAGCGTCTTTTGGCTTACCGTTAAAAGCCCCATTAAGATACCTAGCGATAAAACGACGCTGCATGGCCCGTGCATTGACCATGCTGCCGAAAGTTTTCAATTTGACAGATAAAGCGTCTATATTTTCATAACCGCGAATTTTAGCAACGCGCTTGTAAGAGGTGATGTGGTCACTGAAACCTTGCGGAATATATTTCCCGCTGATCGCTCCAGAATCCAACACCTCAGCGTTAGGCAGAATATTGGATACCAGCTGTCTAAAAGGTTTTTCTTGATAGGGTTGCCCTAGGCTTTGCGTGACAAGAGTTCTGGCGTCTTCTGCCCGTATGCTTTTGTAGGTGGTCATCATTAATTTCCTTTAGGGGCAAGGTATTGCGTCAAGATTATCTGTTTTGGTTCACGAATCGTACTGGATGCAGTAAGTTCTTCTACTGTTTCAACAAGGATTGATGCAGGCATGGATTTACGCATAGCATTCAATAAGCCCACTGGGCCGATATGCTGACGGTTGCAGATATTTTGCAAAGTAGTGATAGTTTTTTTGGCAATTGCAGACTGCACTATGACCCCATAGAGGCGTTGCAGATATTCTTGATCATCATCGGTCATGGCTTTATGATGTTGCAAAGCACGGATAATTTCTAAAAGTTTCCGCGTTTTTGTGGTGAGTGTTGTCCCGTTTGACAGAACTTCCATCTCTAGGCTCTGCTCAAAATACCCCCGTGCGGTTTTTAAGCGCTCATAGTAATCCTTGGGCAAAGGCACTCTGACGGCGTTCGGCGTACAGCTCATAAGTGGAGCTGCTTCCAAAAAAGTAAGCTCGTGTGCTTCCTGCCCTGTCAGTACAAATTTTTTGAGAGCGCCTTCTCGGAAAAATACAAGCAGATTGTCAGGCTTTTGGCTCTCATAGTGAGCGGAGCGGGCTTTGACAGGAAGACGCTTAATCCTTTCAAAGATATCTGGAGTATCATCACGCACTTGCCGGATAATTTGCAGATATTTGAGCTCTGAATCTTCTTCGTTTTCTTCATCAGCGAGGCTAGAAAGGCGCTTTACCAATCGTTCGCCGAAAAGGCCATGTGGGTCTGGTGTTTCGGCTTCATAGAGGTATTGGCTGTCGTTGCCCAAGACAACATTAAATGCATCAATTTTTTTGATTATATTGGCTTCTAACCCTAGGTGGGCATCTGATTGCGCCGTTGGGAAAAAGTTAAAAAGGTAAATATCGTGATGCTCAGTACCCACACGATTAATACGCCCCACGCGCTGCATAACCCGCGTGGGGTTCCACGGTAGGTCATAATTCATAATTCTACCGGCGCGGTGCAGGTTCATGCCTTCCGCCAGTACATCGGTAGTGATGAGTATGCGAAATTCATTCTTCGGTTCGGAGTGGGATGGATCAAAATTGGCTTGGATGAAGTCACGGGCAAAAGAACCCGAAAGGGTTTGCTTGCCATACACCCCTCCCTTACTGGAAAATCTCATGGAAATGCTCGGCATGTCGCTTTCCAGACGAGAATGCAAATATTGTGCTGTTTCTTGTGATTCTGTGAATACAATTAAGCGTTCATTTTGTAGCCTCGGGTCGGTAATAATGCTTGCTAAAAAAGCCTCAAATTTAGGGTCGTCACTTATACTTTTCCAGATAGCGGCAATTTGCTGTAATATAGTCAAATCGTAAACAAGGTCGGCATGTAACGAGTCTATAAAATCTTTCGCCGGATATTGTTCTACCCCTTTACGGCTCAAAATTTCGTCCAAAATTCCCGCGTCATCAATGTCTAAAAGCTCACCAATATCAACACTTTTCCCAATAAATACAGAGCCAAGATCGTATGCTTGTAAAAAAGCTTGATATGATGAAATAAACCTTTCTATCGTCCTGCCAAAAGCATAGAAGCTGCTTTCAAGTCGCTTCACCAAGATACTCTTGATGAATCCACGGGCATTTCCTTGGCTGATTTTTTCTTGCTCCGTAGCACCACGTTTCAGATAAAGTAAAGGTGTATATCGCGCATAGGTTACAGATTGAAGCAGTGAAATTGTAGTTTGAAATGCGTCTTCGATAGCAGAGTCAAACTGGTAAGTGAGTGCGACAGGTGGTGCAAGCGTTGGGAAACGTAATCCTTGATTTATTATGTCGGCTGAAAAATAACGGCTAACTTCACCGCGTGTACGCCGAATCATTATGTGTTTAAGAACTTTATCGCGAACAAGAGCCGCAGCCCGTTCAGACGCCTCCTTATATTCCGGTGTACCTGAGGTCAGTTCCCGAAGTTCTTTATCGCGCTGCCGGAAGAAAGCTTCTAAGTCTGGGACGCCAGGAATGGTGCTTCGGCGGCCCGGTTGGAAAAGTTTGATTTGGGCTAGTATATCTCCAAGGCGATTATTGAGAGGAGTTGCTGAAACAAGTATGATCTTTTTACCGAGGCAAATTTTTTTCAGTTGCTCATAGCCTTGCGTATTTTCATTGCGAAATCGATGTGATTCGTCAATCAAAACATATTTATATCTCGAATATGTGCTTACAGCGAGATCTTCAACTTTACCCGCAGAGCAAACCTTGTATTGTGCGACATGAAACTGTATGAGAGATTCTTCCCAATATCTTTTCAAAACAGGCGGGCAAATTATAAGCTTATAACCTTGAAGCTGCTGCAACAGCATGGCAGATATAACTGTTTTTCCCAAACCGACGACATCAGCCAAAAAAACACCGCCATGCGCGGAAAGAATTTTTCCAGCAGCAATGACCGCTTGCCTTTGATATTCAAGATTAATAAATCCATCTGGCAATAGAGAAGGTGGACTGTCATCGATATTTATATCTTCTTTAAAATATTCATAAAGAAATTTTAGATATAATTCATATGGTTGAATAGCATCGTTAAGCCACGTTTTTTGTGTGACAGTCGCAACAAATGCCTCTGTGAGTGTGGCCCCCTCACTCCACAACAATTCAAAGCGGTTGAGGGCAAAATCAACATCTGGTTTATCTTTCAATTCGACGTTGAATTCTCTCTGCGCCGTGAGTCCTGAAAAGGAAAAATTGCTTGAGCCGGTGATGACACTTCCATACATGGGGCCATCTTTATAACGGATAATATATACTTTGGCATGGATATCCCGTGAAGGGTGCCCCTTGATCTCAATCTTCCCTTCGTGGATATAGCGGATGAATAAGGCAATGGAATCTTCCGTTTCCTGTCGCTCCGGTGCATTTTCCATTTCTTCTTGTACGGCCAGAGCGTAGTTTTTTTGAACAGCCTCATGGGAAATAGAAAAAAAAGGTAAGCTTCCTTCCGTGTAGGATGCTTGGACAATCGGGGAATCAGCATTGAGACCCACCAGTATACGGATTTTTTCTACGTTTTCTAATGATTCCGCCAACGCGGAAAAACCGCTTGCCCTGAAATACCCCACAAGAACATCAAAATACCGAGTATAAATAAGTGTTGTGCGAAAACGCTCAAGGAGCGAGTCATTGTCGGTATTTGTAAAAAATTTTGTATCGGTATGCATAGTGATTTATCGCGATATGATTTGTAGCTGTTTTAGTAGTGTTGTTTTTTAAAGTATATTTTTTCTAAGCAATTTTTCCTTTTTAAGCAATTACCCTGTAGCGTTGCTCCTATTAGCGGCTACGGGGTAAGACTTAAGATTTTCTGGCTCAAAAGGGTACAGAGTTCTCAGCTTTTGTGCTGTATTCGGTATGCATACCGCTCTTGCGTCTTTGGGTGTGAAAACCTCCATGAATGTTGTAGTTTTTTGGGAATTTTGTGGATATACTGTATCAAGAGGGTGCTACTATGGACTTACCCAAAAAATTATTAAACAAACATTTGCCCAAGGCGACTGCGGGGCAAAAAAACGAAGCGCGACAGCGCGCTTCTGCGTCTGGGCAGCATATTGAATCTGAGACTGCGCTTTCGGACGATGCACTGTTCAGGCAGGCCATGCAGGGCATGATTAAAGCCCCGTGTTCGCCAAAAGTTTCGACAAAGCAGGGGGCTTTTCCTGTGGGGGATATCTCCCCCATAAGTGTAGATATTCCGTCCTGCCCCGTTGTTTCTCCGCAAGAAACCGTGCTCCCTGTGCTCCCCGTGGTGCCCATGGTGCCCATGGTGGAGGAGCACGACTTTGCCCTTGCCATGCGTAGCGTCAAACCCCTCAAAGGCAAGGGGCGGGATATTATTCCCGAGGTAGAGACGGTGGACGCTTCTGCCGCCCAAGGCAAGGCTTTGCAGGATATGCTTGACGGTGAGATCATTTTTGATGTGCAAATTTCGGGAGAAACTATTCAGGGCCATGTGGTTGGTTTAGATGAAAAAAGCATTCAGGCCTTAGTTTGCGGCGCGCACAGTCCCGAAGCCCGACTCGATCTCCACGGCATGAATGCCCTACAAGCTTTTCAGGCCTTAGTCCCTTTTTTTCGTACGGCATGGCACAAAGGTTTGCGTACGGTTATTGTTGTTACTGGGCGCGGTGTCAATTCCCCCACGGGGATAGCCGTATTACGGCATAAAGTACACAGTTGGCTCACCCAAGAACCCTTCAAAAGGGTGGTAATGGCGTTCAGCACTGCGCGCCCGAGTGACGGCGGGGCGGGGAGTATATACGTATTGCTCCGCAAGTATCGTAAAAAACATAAAGTTTATTGGGAGCGCAGCCCCGCAGATTTTGATCTATTTGTGTGAGCGCGTGTCCAGCGCCGCCGCCAAGGCTTTACCAAAAGCTTTGGGGGACGCAAAGCTTTTTTGAAATACCTGCACTCGTACTGAATACACGGCATATTGCTCCAGCATAGCGTTAAAAGCCTGCGCGTGTTCAGCCACTCCAGCCCGACCATGCGAATATTGACACAGGGCAGGCGGACAGGCAAAAATAAGTATCGTCCGCACGCCTTGTAAAGCCATACGCAACAAAAAGCGTGCGCCCAGCCTGCCTGTGCAGCGCACTATTTCAAGGTGGCACCGGGGGGGGATTTCCAACCCCTCGTGCAAGCGCGGTACTTTGCGGGCGTCTTGTAAAGGCATATCCAAAGGAATATTCCCCTGTTCATAGCAAGATTGCATAGAGCTATTCAGGTTTTCACACATAAATACGACGGTGTTGATGTGTTGCTCTTTAACATATTGCAATAATTGTTCGGTACGAAATTGAAAAATCGTCCCAGAGGGACAGACAGCGGCACAACGCCCACAATGGACGCACAAATGCGGTATAAACGTCGGGCTGTTACGGCTTTGCTCTGTGGACATTTCCTGCCTTTCCATAATGAGCGCCCCTGTCGGGCAATTCATGGCACACAGGCCGCAACCGTGGCATAAATTATGAGAAATGGCGTTAGACGCTTCGTTAGGGAGGGTATAACACGCGTTCATGGCTACTCCGAATCGCTAAGGGTACACAAATCTTTAATCGTGTGCAGTAAGGCGGGTAGGGCGTCCTGAGCTTCACGGCTCAGGGTATCGTCCATGAGCACGGGTATACGTGCGGCCTGAATAGTGACCACCACCACACCTACCTTGGCGTGGCTATGCAGGGCATGCAACAAAGCCCATGTGGGCGCGTTGTGCAGAAAATCCCCTGATGGATCAGATAGATATCTTTCATAATGGCTTTCATCGTCCAGAATTTTCTGCTGAATGCTGCCAAGCGTTCGCCCGGCCTCCTGTACCACATCCACTAGAATAACTTTTTGCGCTTGTGCAGGCTGCAAAATCATGTCCAACAACAGCGGACGGATGGACGTGCCTGCGTCGATAAAAGCCACCTGCGTTAATATACCTGTATTGCTCGATTTTTCCGCGAGAGCACTGACAGCTTTGGGGGCAAGGCCATCATCCCCAAACAGAATATTACCACAGCCAAACACGACTATGGGGGCTTTAAGCATATGAGACCAGTCCATAGCTAATTCCGATGATCAAAATGGTGTAGACATTTGCCGTGTGCGTTCAGTACGCGCACCGATAAAGGAAGGCCGCCGTCCAGGCGGTGGGTGGCACAGCTCATTCACGGATCATAGGCGCGTAAACACATTTCAATACGGTTAAGCAACCCTTCCGCGCATTCACCTTTATGAATAAGGCTTTTTGCCGCCATTTTCATGGATAAATTCATGCCCGCATTGTTGTGGCTTGTACCCGCAATAATATTCGCCATGCGTATCATGCCCGCATCGTCGGTGCGAATATGATAGATGAGTGTGCCACGCGGGGCTTCCACATGCCCAATGCCTTCACCGGCTTTGCACCGCACAGGGCTAACACGAATTTCGCGTCCGGTAATTTCTGGATCGTGCAATAATTCTTCGGCACGTTCGCAGCAATAGACCAGCTCCATAAGCCGTGCCCAGTGGTACAAACACACCAAGTGTGCGGGGCGACCGAATTCTGCACGGAAAATTTCCAATTCCTTCTGGGCCAAAGGCGTGGCAAAACAATCCGCCACGTTCACTCGGGCCAGAGCGTTGGTGCGGTACAGTCCCACAGGATTAGCTTCGTCCATGCTCAAACGTCCCATTTTTTTCATGTAGGGAAATTTGAGCCAAGTCCACGTTGCGCTTTCTTCGGTAATATATTCAAGGTAGGTATTGGCTGTGAATTGCTCGTAGGCGCCGTCCGCGTCCATCATGCGTAAAAGGCCGTCATACAATTGTAGGCTGCCGGTGTGAGGATCAACCGTTCCCAGATAGCCCGAAGCGTATTCGCCCATGTCTTTAAATTGTTGGATAAAAGGTGGCAAAATGGATTCACGGGCCAAGGCCATGGAGTCGAGGCAAAATTGTTTGGCTTCGGCCAGCACAGTCAGGAGTTCTCGGCGTTCTTCTTCAAGTAAAGGTTTAGAAAAACCGCCAACTAAGACCGCCACGGGGTGAATGGCCTTGCCCGAGAATTTCTCAAGGGCCATCTGCATGGCATAGCGCATTTTAACAGCCCGCCGAGCCAAGGCGGGATGCGTTTTTGCCACGCCCATAACATTGCGTACGGCGGGGTTTGCATCAGGCCCCATGAGAAAATCTGGAGCGGCAAGGAAGTAAAAATGTAGAATTTTATCGGGAATAGTCGCCAACATTTGGCATAATTCGCGCAGTTTTACGGCTGTAGGTGGGGGAGTGATACCCAAGGCAGCTTCCACAGCCTTGGTGGAGGCCAAATGATGTTGCCAAGGGCAAATCCCACAAATGCGGGTGACAATGCGGGGTAATTCTTCAGCAGGACGATTTTGTACAAATTTTTCAAAACCGCGCAAGCTCATCACCGACATGCGGGCATCAGCCACGTTGCCCTCCGCATCCAAAAAAATATCGAGAGCGGCATGACCCTCAATGCGGGATAAGGGGGCAATGCGAATATGTGCAGAATCCGTCTGGGTCATTTTGTTTCTCCTTGGCACGGGCTAGGCTTGCTAAGCTGCTGCAACACACGCGCGGTAGTAAAGCGGGAGATATAGCCGCTTTTATCGGGCATACAGCTGCCGTCAATGCCCGCCGCCGTCAAAGCCCCCATATAGTCAGCACAGGGCAAGGACATGGGGGAAATGGGCCCTTGGCAGCCACGGCAGGGGGTACGTGCCGCGATACATTTGGGCGCACCTGTGCGTCCACCGCACCCAGCCATGGTGACAGGGCCAAGACACATAAAGCCCTGTTCTAACAGGCACTGCATATCGCTCAGGGGTGTTTCAGGCGTGTATACGGGTTGTTCGAGCATGCGGCGCACGGGCGCGAGTGGGCCTGCGGGGGCACTGGTTCGACGGTGGGTAGGGCAGACGGAACAGACAGAACGATAGGGTAATTGCGCGGGGCGTCCTTGGAGCAAGGACAAAATGCCCTCAACAATCCAGTCAGGATGTGGCGGGCAACCGGGGATAACCAGATCAACCGGAACATGATCACTTAAGGGGGTGCACTGGGGCAATATTTCCGGCAAATGTTCTGTCTGGGGCTGGGGCTCAGGGGCGCTCTCCCCTTGTTGGGCCAGCGAAGGCACTTGATGATACACGCAGTTCAGCAGCGATGTCGCGCT
>JAVVPD010000026.1:10229-15085 GCA_036655975.1 Desulfovibrionaceae bacterium
AGGTGCCAAGGGCGACCAAAATATCTACCTGTGCCCGCATGTGCCGCAGCACTGTAAGGTGTTCACTGTTCCGCACCCCACCGGAGATGATACCCACTGTGGCCTTGGGAATATGTAAATATTCCTCCTGCCCAAGGGGGCCGTAGTATTTGTTGTCGAGCAACACGGGAATGTGCACAAATTCCAATTGGGGTAACAAGTCTAGCAAGGGTTCCCCCATATTCAACAGGGCGATCTCACAGCCAGAGCATGAATTCAACCATTCTGCGGCAATGGTAACCATAGTGCGATTCCTTTTATGCGTCGGTAATCATCAATTGTAGAGCACTCATGGTGCATCCGGTAACACAGGCAGGCTTCAGCCCCGCATCAATGCGGTGGCGGCACAAATCGCATTTCCGCATTTTTTGGCGTTGCGCGTCAAATTGGGGCACCCTCCACGGGCAGGCTGACCAACAGGCGCGACAGCCCGTACATAAGCTTTCTTCAATATATACAATGCCGTCTGCACGTTTTTGCATGGCTCCTGTGGGGCAAGCCGTAAGACAGGGGGCATCGTCACACTGGCAGCAGGGCATATACAGCGTGTGCATCCGCACTGTGCCATGGTCAAATTGCGGGCCTGCCTGCACATGAACCCCCAATTTAAGACCGAGGGGAACTTTGTTGTACACCTTGCAGTGGACTTCACATGCTTTGCAGGAAATACACAATTGTTCATCAGTGGTAATGCTATAGCGGCTCATGCAACAGCCTCCATTTTTTTTAGCGTAACAAAATGTTCTTGCATGCTCAAACCGCCGCCTCCCGCATCCTGCATGGTTAAACCGCCGCACAACAGGGTATTATCCGCCACTCCCTTACCAAAGGCCCGACTTTCACAAGGGAGTTGGTGACCAAAACCGTGTACCATAAACAAGGCTTCTGGATGGATGCCCTCGGTACAGTGGAGTAATACTGTTCCGGCGCTCTGCCCCCGTGCGTTGAGCACTTGCACACGCTCCCCGTGGCTCAAGCCCAGAGCCTGAGCCCGAGCAGGATGTACCCACGCAACATTTTCAGGCATCTGTTCCGCCAACAAAGGATTATTCATGGTATGTCCCTGCGTGTGCAGGGCGCAGCGACCAAAGACCACCCGAAAAGCTCCAGAAGGCGGTGCGGCAGGGGAGGTATAGGGAACACATAGGGACAAGCCGCTTTTTTCCTGCCAGCTCGCGCTGGTCAATTCAATTTTACCGGAGGTGGTGGGCAGTTTTACGTGTTCAGGGTAGTGTGGGCTGGCACATAATTCCACAAAGCCTTTTTCGGCAAAGTCGGCGATGCTCAGACCGGTGCCTTGTAATTGATAGGCCCATAACTCTTCGGGAGACGTGAATACCAGGGCCTTTAACCCTAATCTTTTCGACAAGCCGCTGATAATTTCCCAATCAGCGCAAGTGTTATAGCGAGGTTCTACAGCCCGTCGGCGCACAAAAAATTGTGGTTTCAGGCCTCCCTTGGTGGCAATAATGCTTTCACGCGCAAGATAGGACGACAAAGGCAGAATAATATCTGCATACCAGGCCGTGTCCGACCAGCTAAAGGTTGCACTGACCAGTAAATCCAGACAGTCGAGGGCTTGTTTTACGGCCTGCGGATCAGGGAGGGATTGCACCGGATCATGCCGCCACGCGATGTAGGCTTTAATGGGGTAGGGCTGTCCGCTGGCTATGGCAGTAATGGCTTTATGCAACAGTCCCTTACTTGTATCAAGATTTTGATACTTTGTGCCCACGCCGTCCACACGGGGCAGGGAAGACGCGGGATACAGATCCGTAAACTTTTTTAAAGCCTGTTTGCCCACGTCTTGGGGGGCACTGCCTTGGATAAATCCACCTTGGGTGCCCACCCCGCCCAAGAGAGCCGTAATAATAAGGGCAGTGCGCGACACCTGAAATGAATGGCTATAGCGGGAGGCCATCCAACCGGGATGCCAGATTACTTGCGGGGCAGAGGCCGCCACTTGCCGGGCAAGGTCAATAATGGCGGTGGCGCGTATGCCTGTTTCGTGTTCCGCCCACGCGGGCGTATACGGTTGAACAAAGGCAGCCAAGGTTTCAAAACCCACGGTGTTCTGACGCACATACGCATGCTGGTAGAGATTTTCGGCAATCAGCGTGTGAATAATTGCCAGATTGAAGGCATAATCTGTTCCGGGGCGGATACAGAAAAAAGTATCGGCTTTAGCGGCACTGATGGTGGGGCGTACGTCAATGACGGTGAGCCGGCAACCACGTTGCAGGGCTTTGCCCACAGCGCGCGCTTCGGCAACATTGAGCGCTTCAAATATATTGCGCGATTGTAATACAAGATGTTTGCAATGCGCGTAATCGTTGACCAATGTACCACGTCCCAAACCCAATACCGACTGAATGGCATGATGGGCGTTAAGATCGCACGAAACGCCGTGCGTACATATATTGGGCGAACCCAAGCCGCGCATGAAGGCACGGTGTAAATCTGTGAAAGGGCCGTCACGGTCTGACCATAAAATACTTTGCGGGCCATAGTCACGGGCTGATCGCTGCAAGGCTGCCGCCACTTGGTCAAAAGCTTCGTCCCATGTTACCGCTTTCCATTGCCCACTGCCACGCGGGCCTACGCGCACAAGGGGGCTTTGCGGCCGCTCGCATTCTTCCTCAAGGGCAATACCCGCCGCGCCCCGGGCGCACAAGGCCCCCTGTAGCGCACTGTGCGGGTTACCATATATCCACTGAGCGGAATTATGTTCAACCTCAACAGTAATAGGGCAGCGGGAACTACACATGCCGCAAACACTGTTCACACTTTTTCTATTTTCCATACCGGCCTGCTCCTTATGCGGACTGTCTTTTAAATATAATGAATTGGGCAAGTCGTAAATCATAAAAATGCAAAATTTGAGATTTGATAGTCCACGAGATTTTTTTTGACTTAAGCCCGCCCGCTTGCCAGTAGCGCTCTTTTCTGCCATGAAAAAAAGTTAGTGCATGAAGATTGTGCATATGAGGAGTTCCCATGGCTATTACGCTTCCTGTTCCGATTATGACTATCAGCTTATTGCTGTTGTCCAATATTTTTATGACTTTCGCTTGGTACGGGCATTTGCGCTTTAAATCTACAGCATTATTCCTTGTTATTGTAATAAGTTGGGGAATTGCTTTTTTTGAATATTTGCTGCAAGTGCCTGCCAACCGTATCGGGTATGGCTATTTTAACGCCGCAGAATTAAAGGCGATTCAGGAAATTATTTCATTAACTGTTTTCGCTGTATTTTCCACCATTTATCTGGGGGAAGGTATGCGCTGGAATCACTTGGTGGGTTTTGCGCTCATTGTGTTGGCAGCTTTTTTCATTTTTAAAAAATGGTAGGCGCCGATATTGGAGGACTCCATGATACAACAACTACCACAAAATAATTTTTCCACTAAATCACGAGATTTTTTATGTTTACTATACGTAACGGTATGGACTTTTGCGGTGCTGTACGCACCCCAGCCTTTATTATCTGCTATTCATAGCGATTATCCAACATTGAGTGAAAGCACCATTACCTTGTTGATGACGGTGGCACTTTTTCCTTTGGGCATCGGGCCGCTGGTATACGGGTCTTTTTTATCTTCTATCTCTGCCCGTAAAGTGCTGTTAGTGTGTGTCACCTTACTCAGTATGGCGGAATTTGGGCTGTTTTACTGTACCCAATTTGAATTTATGCTGGCCTGCCGGCTGGTGCAAGGTTTGCTTATCCCGGCTATTTTGACCTGTCTTATGGCCTATATCGGCGCCCATTCGCAAGGGGCAGAATTGCAACGAGCCATGGCCGTATATATTGGGGTGAGCATTCTTGGTGGCCTAGTGGGGCGGGTTTTGGGCGGTATTGTCGCCAGCGTATTTTCTGGGTGGCGTTACGCTTTTTTGATGTGCAGCATATTTTTGTTGCTGGCACTGATTCCACTCTGGTCTATGAAGGCTGAAGCCCAGACGCATTTTGTACGTATTCGGGTACGGGAATTTTGGGATATTCTACGCACAAAAGGCATGCCAAACCTGTTATTGATTGACTGCATGGGCTTTTTTGTCTTTGCAGCCCTGACAAGCGTGTTGCCTTTTTATATGCAAAGCCATTGGGGAGGCTTTGCGGAGTGGCATATTGCGCTCATGTATCTGGGGGCGGGAGTCGGCGTTATTATTGCTTTTTCCGCACACTCCATTCAAAAATTTTTTGGTGGAGAAATACGCACCATTTTGGCGGGGGTGTGTATATATTGTCTCACTATGCCGCTATTTTTATGCCCCAACGTGTGGATGCTGTTTTTGGCAAATTGCTTAGTGTGTGCGGGACAGTTTGCCGAACACAGCACCAGCCCCGGCCTGATCAATCGCCTGTCAACACACGACAAGGCAGCTGTAAACGGCCTGTATCTTTCCACCTATTATGCTGGGGGAGCGTTGGGGTCGTATTTGCCTATTTTGGTCTATGCCTCTTTTGGCTGGCAAGCCTTTATCGGCCTGTTGACCCTGTGTTTGGCAATGCTGTTGGTGGTTATTATACATCTACAGCGCAACTTGCCTAAATCTGCATTAAAATAGGAGAAAAACTGTCACCATGCAGCAACTTGCCCATCGGTTCGTGGCTCTGAGCCGCCTGCCAATACGCCGTCTTCATGACGCCAAATAATTTGTCCGCGTCCAAAACCCCTATCGCCTACTTGTCCGTGGTGGATATGGTGTCCCTTGCGGCGTAAAGCTTCCGCAAGAGATTCTGGGAAGGATGCCTCCACTTCTACCACTTTGTCCCGCACCCAGCGGAAGCGCGGCGCGTCAAGAGCGGCTTGGGG
>JAVVPD010000026.1:15095-27766 GCA_036655975.1 Desulfovibrionaceae bacterium
GGATTCAAAGCATTGTCCAACAGGCGCGAAGCAAGCATGACATGCCCCTGAGGTTGAATGAAGCCCCCCATCATGCCAAAAGGGCCTATAGCCTGCGAATTTTTGGTAATAAAACCAGGAATAATGGTATGATAGGGCTTCTTGCCTCCTGCAATCACGTTGGGGTGACCGTCTTCCATACTGAAACAGGCTCCGCGATTCTGTAGGGCTATGCCCGTGTTTGCCACCACAAGGCCCGAGCCAAATTCTAAATAATTGCTTTGAATATACGACACCATCATGCCTGAATCGTCTGCCGTGGCAAGGTAGACCGTACCCCCATCTGGGGGCTGCCCACAGCAAGGCATAAGCGCTTCATTCCCTATGAGTGCGCGTCTTTCTGCCGCATAGGCGGGGGCCAGCAAGGCATAAGGACGCACACGCATGGCGCTAGGATCAGCCACATGAGCCAGCCCATCGGCAAACGCCAGCTTGATGGCCTCGATCATCGTATGGATAGACTGCGGATCATCTCGGTGTGATAGGTCACATTCACGCAGGATATTCAAGGCCATCAAGGCCACAATGCCGTGCCCGTTGGGCGGGATTTCCCAAATGTCATAACCACGATAGGACACATGTAAGGGGTCAACCCATGTGGGGGAAAAATCTGCCAAGTCTTCCGCCCGTAAATATCCCCCGTGTTCGCGCATAAGCGCGTCAATGGCCTCTGCCAGATGACCGGAATAAAAAGCCTTGGCCTGTGTTTCGGCAATGCTTTGCAAAGTGGCGGCTTGCGCGGGTAAAGACCACATTTCTCCCGCAAAAGGCGCGCGCCCCTGGGGGGCAAAAGTGTCAAACCAATTGCGTAACCATGGCGCGCCGCAGGCCACAAAATTTGCATAGGCATGGGCCCATAAATCAGCCACCACCGGAGAAAGCGGAAAGCCTTCTGCGGCATACGTGATGGCTGGTTCCAAAACTTGGGTCAAAGGCAGCCGCCCAAAGCGCGCGGATAAGGCCGCCCAAGCCGCAGGAATGCCGCCCACCGTAATGGGCAATACTCCCAAATGTGGCATGGTAGTGTGCCCCTGTGCGCGGACTTTTTCCAAGGTCAACAGGCGAGGTGACGGGCCGCTGGAGTTTAGTCCGTGCAGTGTTGCTCCATCCCACACTTGGGCAAAGGCATCTCCCCCCAATCCGTTGCACGTAGGTTCCACCACTGTTAGGCAAGCCGCCGTGGCAATCGCCGCGTCTACAGCATTGCCGCCTTGCTGCAAAATACGCAAACCCGCTTGCGCCGCCAAGGGCTGCGAGGTAGCCACCATACCTTTGCGGGCATACACAACTGAACGGCGTGAGGCATACGGATAATAGAGAGGATCAAAAGGCATAAGCGCTCCTTGTGGGGTAGGCTCTTCACAAAAACTTACACAAGACTCCGGGCCATGGCTTCACCTTGCTGCCCACCACCCGCCATACGGGCGAGTTCGTCCTGAATAGCGTGGTCTTGAAGCGGGGTGCACAGCACAAAGGTATTATCATCGTGTATCTGTTTTTGAATATAAAAATGTCGTGATGCGCGCACGGCCAATTGGGGCCAGTGAGTAATCAGGAGCATTTGACGCCGCACAGCCAGCGCGGCAAGACGGTCAGCAACGCGGTTGAGGGTTAGCCCACCCACTCCAGCGTCCACTTCATCAAAGATATAGGTGGCTGTTTCGGGGGAGTCTTGAATACCCACAAGGGCAAGAAGGAAGCGGGAAAGTTCCCCACCGGAGGCGATGCGGTCAAGGGGTTGCGGCACTTGTCCGGGGTTAGGGGCCCAGAGAATGCGGGCTTTCTCGTCTACGAGACCTGCCCAAATTTCTTGAGGAACAAAGTCAATTTGTACACGCACATGCTCAGAAAAACCAAGGCCTGCCAATTCTTGCTCCAGGGAGCGGGCAAAGGCTTCCCCCGCTGTTTGACGCGCAGGGAGTAATACATCAAGTATTGCTTGAAGTTTTTCTATAAGTAGGGTTTCTTGCCGATCTAAAGCTTTAAGATCAAGACCGCAAGCATCTAGAAAAGAAAGATTATCCACAATCTCTTGGCGCATACTGACTATTTCGTCAAGGGAGCGGTGCAGCTTGCGCTTGAGTTGCGAAAGCTCATAGAGCCTCTCTTCAATGGCGTCCATATCCACAGGGCTGACAAATTCGGGGGGACGACGAAAACGCCGTTCAAGGTGGGAAAGATTTTGGCGTAAGCCTGCCACGGCTTCGTGATCGGGGATAAGACTTTCGTCAAGCTTCGCCATCTCGAGCAGCTCGCGCTCCATTTCAGCCAATTGCTCCAGCAGTCCGGCACCGTCTGCACCGTGAAGCAGGGCGAGGGCGTGGTCATAGCTCTGCGTTAGGGTGGCGGCCTCTCGGGCTTCGGCGCGCTGGGCTTCAAGGCGGTCTTCTTCACCGGGTTCGGGGTCAACCTTATCTATCTCTTGTTGTTGCATTTCTAGCAGATCACGGCGTTCTGCTAGATGTTGAAGTTTCTTTTGTAATTCTTTTCGGGTGGCTGAAACATCATGGAGTTCTTTAAGTATATTGTCTTTTTCTTGGAGAAGACTTTGATTTTCAATAGCATTATCAATGAGTTGAGTTTGATAATTGGGTTGGAGCAGACGTTGTTGTCCGTGCTGGCTGGTATGGACGATAAGGGCAGAACGCAGTTCGCGGATACTTTCTTGTGAAGATACTTTGTCGTTACAATACAAACGGCTGCGTCCTGTTTCAGCCATAAGTTCACGCCGCAAAATCAATTCTTGATCGGGCAGCACAAATACGGCTTCCACCTGTGCGCGGTCGCACTGGGGGCGTACCATATCAGGGCTAAGTTTTTCTCCCAATAAAAAACCGAGGGCTTTGAGAATAAAGCTTTTGCCCGCACCGGTTTCCCCAGTGAGAACATTCATAGTCGAAGCGAATTCCAGTTCGACATCTTCAATGAGGGCCAGATTGCGGATACGTAAATATTCCAGCATGTGGCTATTCCTTATTTTTTCAGTCGCGGGTCAAGCATGTCGCGCAAGCTTTCGCCCAGCAGATTATACCCAAGCACAGTGATCAGAATGGCAAGCCCAGGGTAAAGAGACATCCATGGAGCTATTTCTAACACATTTTTGCCTTCCATGAGCATATTGCCCCAACTGGCAATGGGCGGTTGCACCCCGAGGCCCAAAAAACTGAGGGAGGATTCAATCAAAATAGCCCCTGCCACGCCCAGCGTAGCTGACACCAGCACAGGAGCCAGCGCATTGGGCAAAATGTGCATGGCAAGGATACGCCATGTGCGTGTGCCGGCCAATTGAGCGGCTGCCACAAATTCACGCTGCCGCAGACTGAGCGTTTCGGCCCGCACCAAGCGTGCCACCCCCATCCATGAGGTGAGACCAATGACGATCATGATATTGGTCAAATCAGGTTCTAAAAAAGCGATAACCGCAAGGATGAGAAAAAACGAGGGGAAGCACAGCATAATGTCCACACCGCGCATGATGCACTCGTCCACCCACGAGCCCCAATAGCCTGCAAGCAGCCCTAACATAAGGCCAATGCTCACAGAAATCCCCACAGCGACAAAACCAACCCACAGGGAAATACGCCCGCCATAAAGCAGACGTGAGAGTACATCGCGGCCTAGTGCGTCGGTACCGAGGGGGAAGTCCGCAGAAGGCGGAAACAAAATGGCGTCAAGATGCAGGGTTGTGGGGGCATAGGGCGCGATGAATGGGGCAAAAATGGCGGCCCCAGACATAAATAATACAATAAACAACCCTATGTAGAACATGATATTGCGCCGGATATTCCTCATCAGCCGGGTAAGGCGGGAAGGAGGGGGGGAAATACTCGGCACGTGGCTCATGCTTCCTCCTGTGCGGTGCGGATGCGCGGGTCAGCCAAACTGTAGCCCACATCGGCCAGCATATTACCCGCAAGGGTAAGCACGGCCCCAAGGACTAAATTGCCCATAATTAAGGTATAGTCACGGGCCATGACTGCGCCGTAAAATAATTGCCCGAGGCCCGGCAGGGCAAAAATGGATTCGATAATAACACTGCCCCCGATGAGGCCCGGCACCGACAAGCCCAGTAGCGTAATAACAGGTAACAGAGCGTTACGTAGCGCATGGCGAAAAATCAACATGCGGGTGGGCACGCCCTTGGCTTGAGCGGTCAAAATATAGTCTTGCCGCAATACTTCCAGCATGGAAGAACGCATGAAACGTGAAATACCCGCAATACTGCCTAAGGTGTAAACGGTGAGGGGCATGACGCAATGCCGGAGAATGTCCCAACCTTTCCCAAGGGGACTCAATTGGGCATAATCCATAGAGGTGATGCCCGATAGGGGCAGCCATTGGTGTTCGATGCCGAAATACATCATCAATAAAAGAGCCAGCCAAAAACCGGGCATGGCAAAAGCCAAAAAAACCAACACGGTGACCGCACGGTCAAATAGCGAATTTTGTTTCCATGCGGACACCACCCCCAAGGGAATGGCGATAAGCAGGCCTAAAATAAGTGACGCCACATTCATACCTAGGGTCAAGGGCAAGCGTTCGGTAATTTTGTCCAGCACTGGACGCGAATCCGCAGACAGAGAATTGCCAAAATCTAGACGTACCAGTCGCTCCAGCCAATCTATATATTGCACATGCAAAGGTTTATTCAAACCATACAGTGCCTCAAGGCGCTGGCGTGCGGCCTCTCCCGCCAAAGGGTTGAGGCTGGTTTCTAGATCCGTGGGGGAGCCGGGCGCCAAGTGGATAACAAAAAAACTCACCGCCGTGATGCCCCAGAGCACAAGAAGCATCCAAAAGAGCTTTTTGAGTAGCCGCAAGGCGAGGGCGGGGAGGGCAGCGTAGCGCATAGTGTCCTTATGACGTGTAAAAAATGTGTTTTGTATACAATGAACAATAAAAATTATGTTGCAGCGTCACGTTTGGTCATCCAATGGTGCACATCAAGGATTTCTTTATTCCACAGGGCAGGGGAAAGACGAAGCTGTAAAAAACGGCTGTACAGTGCGTCCATAAGTCCCACACATAATTCTGTTAAATAAAGCTTTTCGAGTAATTGCGCGTCCTGATCTTCGTCATCGCTTTCTTTTTCAACTTTGGGTGTTTTAAGGCTATTCAGGGAAAAATCCGCAGCTTTAAGCGTTAATTGCCACGCTAAATCATCCTTTTCAAGTCGAATAAGGGCGCGGGTCACTTGTTTTCCCGTGGCAAGGCCAAAACGGGCTTCGCGCAAGGGTGACAAAGAACCGGATACGGATGCGGTTTCCAGATTATCCCCTTCGCCCCCCTGTACCACAATACGTTGCTCCATAGATACACTGAAGGGCATACCCTGTTTATCGGTGAAACTCCCTGGAGCGGTGTCACTTTGATACCATAGCCACGTTAAAAACTCTTGTCCTAATATAATGTCTGTTGTCTGTCCAAGATAGGGGGTGTCGCTCATTATTTACTCCGCCGCAAAGCGCGTAGGTTCGATGGTGTCCAGAGAAGTGGCGGCATCTTCATCCACCAGCGAAAGGGCAAGACTGTATGGCGTCAATTGTTCTATATCTAAGTTAAATGTTTTAGTAAAATGATCGGAAAAAAGTTCAATAACCTTGCCTTGGGTAGAGGCAAACCACAGGGTATTGGTCTCCGTAGACCAAATAACATTAAATTCTGCCGGAACAGGCAAAAAACGACTGCGAAGACGCAAAAGAACCTGTTCTTTTAACTCTTTTTTACGTTCACGGCTCACATAGCTTTTGCCCTGTTCTTTGGAACGGGCCAGTTCTGCCCGCAAGGCCAAAGTCAGATGTTTTTTTATCACCCCCGCAGGGACTCGCCGCGTGTCGAGTCGGAGTGAAAAGACAAAATAACTCCCTTTTTCTGGTGGAGCAGTGTGCCATTGGGGATCAAGCATATCTTCAAAACAAACCCATCCAAAGGATTGCTCGTCGGCCGTCTCGTCAATATCCCTAAATACGAATTCGGGTTGCCTGAGCTTTTGAGGAATTTCGTTCAAAAGCGCGGGACTGACAGGATCTACAATCCTAAACCGGGTAAAGCTGCATGCGGCGTTCAAAAATCCCATGAAAACTCCTTACGTAGGAAAGACAATGTGCAAACTTTTTACTCTGAGCCCGCGCACAAGGCAAGCATTAAGCAGGGGAGGAGCAGGAGTGGCTCTCCCCTTTGCCCTTTATTATTGTCTCATAATGATAATTATGTAAACTTTAGCCCGCTCGGTAAAGGGGCGGAGGAGTCTACGCTGAGCTTTTTTCTTACAGACGATGCGCTTTCTTCTTGACCTTGCGCGTACATTTCAGCACTGTGCAAAGGCCCATGGAGGTTCTTTGTGAATACAAAAAATGATTTCCCCAATGTGACGACGACCTCGGATGAATTTTCAACCGGTGTGCGTTTGAATAAAGCCCTTGCTGATGCCGGTATTTGTTCCCGCCGCAAGGCGGACGCTATTATTTCCCAAGGTTTGGTAAGTGTGAACGGACAAACCGTAACCAGCCTTGGTATGCGCGTGATGCCGCAGGATGTTGTCACCGTGAACGGTGTCCCCTTGCCGTCCAAGGAAGCCCGAACCTATCTTGTCATGCATAAGCCCATTCAAGTGCTGTGTACTGCCAAAGACCCTGAAGGCCGACCCACCGTGCTTGACCTTTTGCCCGCACCGTGGAATGCCTTGCGTCTGTATCCTGTGGGGCGTCTTGACTATTTTTCTGAAGGCCTGATTATTTTGACCGATGACGGGGAACTGGCCCATAAACTGGCTCATCCACGGCATCATCTGCCCAAGGTTTATCAAGTGCTTGTACGCGAAGATGTGAGTGAAGAAATGCTTGAAGCTATGCGTACGGGAATGCTGTTGGCAGAAGGCGAACAGCTTGCCTCCATGGAAGTAGAAATTTTGCCCCCGCCCGCATCGGCTCGGGGAACCTTGCTGCAAATGACGCTGCATCAGGGGATTAACCGCCAAATCCGCCGTATGTGCCGTGACGTACATTTGACCATTCTTACCCTGACCCGTGTGGCCCAAGGCCCCTTACAATTGGGGGAACTTCCTAGTGGTAAAGTGCGCGTTCTTTCAGACATTGAAGTCCAAAGCTTACGCAACGCTTTGGAATAGGCTCTGTTCTATTAAAAGGTTTATAAAATAAATCTAATAAAAATAGCTAAATGCTCTAAAGGCTTCCTCCGCACTATTCGCAGCGGAGGAAGCCTTTAAAGATTCAAGACGAGGACTATTGTTTTATTTTACTTAAAAAGTTCACGTTCTTCAAGATTTTTGTCGGTACGGTCTTCAACTTCAATACCCTTTGGGGGGGTGAAGGCGAAGATATCTTTAGGCAGAGTGGCGTTGGGATGAATTTCCGTAAAGGCAATATGGTTAATATTGCTGTAAAAATCAACAATGCTGGCTTTTTTAATCAATTTCGTTTGGGGATCTACCCAAATAAGCGCTTCAACCATTTGCGGAGACGGTTCTTTGGGATAGAGACGTATTTTTATAAGTCCCCCCTCCTCCCCTTCTTCTTTTACGGTAAAGTCTTTATCCAGCCGAGCTTGTCCGGTAACAACCTGAATGAGTGAGCGGGAGTCTTGCACCAATTGAGGCGCGTATTTGTACACGATTTCTTCATCAGGAAGATAATCCCAAATTTCTTTATGGGTAATGACCAGTGTTTCTGGATGGGGCTTTGCAGTTTCCCACCGCACTTGCAGGGGTTTTTTAAAATGCAGGGTTCCAGTACGCTTTTCTTCCGAACCGCTTTCCTTATGGAGGAGGCTTTGGTTAAAACGGGCTTGAATACTGGTAATTTTTTCGTATTTAGTTTGAATTTCTTCAATAATGTTTTGAGCATGAGCGGTGCTCACAAGGCTGAAGCAAAGCACAAGGCTCAAGCAAATATGGCGTACCATGGCATTCTCCCCACGCATGTGTGTAGGCATTTGTGTTAGCGGACAACGGATCGAGGCTTGCTGCCGTCAGCTGGGCCAATAATACCGTCACGTTCCAATTGTTCGACCAGGCGGGCTGCCCGGTTAAAACCGATTTTAAAGCGTCTTTGCACGAAAGAAATGGAGGCCTTACCTTGGTCGCTCACAAAGTTTTGTACTTCGGGATACAAGGGGTCATTGGCGGCATCGCCACCACTGGACTGTCCTGCCACCACCATTTCACTCCCCCACTCTGCAAAGTCAATGCGGTAGGAAGGAGGAAGCTGGTGCTTCCAATATTCTACCACGGCAATCACTTCTTCGTCACTCACAAAAGGAGCGTGCAGACGTTGCAGGCGTCCGCCACTAGGCTTAAACAGCATGTCCCCTTTGCCGAGCAGATGTTCCGCCCCCACGGTATCGAGAATGGTGCGCGAGTCATGTTTGGATGTGACTTGAAATGATATGCGGCACGGGAAATTGGCCTTAATAAGTCCGGTAACAACGTCCACACTGGGGCGCTGGGTGGCGAGAATCATATGAATGCCTGCCGCGCGCGCCAATTGAGCCAGACGCACAATGCTGGTTTCCACTTCGCGGGCGGCGGTGAGCATTAAGTCTGCCAGTTCGTCAATAATGATGACAAGATAGGGCAATCTTTCAAGATCTGACAAATCTGCGGGCAAATTCGCGCCATAACTGAGAAGCTTCTGGTTAAAACCGCTGATATTACGTACACCAAGGCGGGCCATGGCTTCGTAACGCTGATCCATTTCGTGGACAGCCCAATCCAAAGCGGTTTTGGCCTGATTCATGTCGGTGACCACAGGATGCACCAAATGGGGCAAATCGGCGTATACCGCCATTTCGATGCGCTTGGGATCAACAAGCAAAAGTTTTACGTCTTCAGGGCGAGTTTTATATAAAAATCCCAATAAAATTGAATTTAAGCACACACTTTTTCCCGCGCCTGTAGCCCCTGCCACTAATAAATGTGGCATGCGCGCAAGGTCTGCCATAACAGGCTGCCCCGAAATATCCTTGCCCAAAGCCATGAGCAAACTGCCCGTGGGCTCTTTAAAGGCTTTAACTTCAAACATTTCACGTAAAAATACTGTTTCGCGGGTGGTATTGGGGATTTCAATGCCCACAGTGTCAGACCCGGGAATAGGCGCTTGAATGCGGATAGCAATGGCTTTCAGCGCCAGTGCCAAGTCGTCACTCAGATTGGAAATGCGGCTAACCCGAATACCTGCAGCAGGCCGAACTTCGTACATGGTCACTACCGGCCCAGGGGTGATGCGGACAAGTTCCCCCTGAACACCAAAATCCGCCAGACAGGCAATCAGGATTTTGCCCTTGTGCTCCATTTCTTCACGGCTGGCTTTCACCGTTTGCTTCACGGCAGGAGTGGATAGTAAATCCATAGAGGGGAAAGGTACTTGAGCCTTTTTGCCTTTATGGGGAAGCAAGGCGTCCACAACAGTAGTCAAAGACATTTTTTTGCTGGACGGTGCGGTATTTTCCGCCTTTTCTGCTGCTGGGGCAACATATTCCACAAATTCTGGTTTGGAAACGAGGGAAGCACTCGGTGCTACTGGTATGGCTTCAGAAGGAGCTACGGGGCTAGGCATGTGGCTGGGATGTACATTCTCGCAAGATTGCGCGGCAGGCATAAACATTTCGTCGTGCCTGTCATCACCTATTGTGCCAATGTCGTTCATACTGTCGTTGCCAGTATGCGGCAGTACGGGGGGTAATGCCGTTTTGGACGGTTTGGAGATGAATTTATCCGTCCATTCTGAACATTTGGGAAATTTAAACTTGGGCAGGGCAATGATGATTTTGGGGAAAGGTACCGCATCAATGTTCAAGTTATTCTTTAAATATGCCCAAAATTTTTGCGAAAGAGATATCCACGAAATATCAAACGAAAGTTGCGTGGCGATGAGCACAATAAAAAACACCACCAAGGATGAGCCACCGGGACTCAAATAAACGCTCATATTGTCATACAGGGCGCGGCCCACCATGCCACCGCCGTGGATATCGCCGAGAGTCCAATCCCACGTGGCGCCCGCGCACAACAGACATAGGGTGAGCAAAAAGTAACCACACCAGCGCCACCACAAGAGTTCAAAGGTGGCAGACACATAGCCCGCCCCTAAAGCACCAAAAATTAAAGGCCACACATAGGCGGCAATACCAAAAACATCATTCAAAAAACCGGCAATATACGCTCCCAAAAGCCCCGCTCTATTGCTGACAACGCTATTTCCGCTCACCACATGATTAAGACTGGGATCATTGACATTGAAGGTCAAAAGACTCAGTAAAAGCAAAAGCCCCCAAAAGAGCAAAAATAATCCGAAGAGCTCGCGCGTGAGCTTCTGACCGTTCGTACGTCTATCCTCCTCTGGGTAATAACATTCCCAGATTAAAACCTGTCAAAAAACACGGATAAGGCAGCTTTGAAGGGCGTGTCAGACAAAAAATGCCGTTCTTTGCCTGACATTCGTCACTTCAAAGCGCGTACCCTGCACAGAAAAATTATTCGCGTCCGAGATATTCCTTGCTGCGGGTGTCAACTTTAATGCGATCGCCTTCATTTACAAAAATGGGTACTTGCACAATCATTCCCGTTTCAAGCGTGGCAGGTTTGGTGACATTGCTCACCGTATCCCCCTTGGCACCAGGCTCGGTTTTAGTGACTTCTAAAATTAAAGACACCGGAATATCAATATCAAGGGGTTTTTCATTGTACAACAGCACACGGCATTCTTGACCATCTTTTAAAAAGCCTGCTTTGCCGCCTGTGCTTTCTTCGTTCATATGCAATTGTTCATATGTTGTTAAGTCCATAAAAATAAGTTCGTTACCATCATGATACAAAAATTGCATATCGCGGCTTTCAAGGTTGGGCCGATCCACTTTTTCCCCAGAGCGGAAGGTGTTGTCTGCCATGCGACCGTTCAAAATATTACGTAATTTAGTACGCACCATGGCACCGCCCTTACCAGGCTTGAAATGCTGAAAATCTACTATTTCAAAAGGAACACCGTCAATTTCAATTTTGAGGCCCTTGCGAAAATCTGTGGTTGAATACATACGGGGGATTCTCCTATGGATGTACCTATTTTTGGGTGTGAAAATGCAGCATAAGGGCCTGAATCGCAAGCGCATAACTTGCAATGCCAAAACCGGCAATAACGCCGATAACATGCCGACCAATAAAACTTTTTTGGCGGATAGGCTCTTCACGGGCCAACACATTGCTGATGTGAACCTCGACCGTTGGCACCTTGATCCACGCCAAACAATCCGCTAACGCAAGACTTGTATGCGTCAACGCGCCAGCGTTCAAAACAATACCGCTTGTACCCTGCTGCCGCGCCTGTTCAAGGCGATCAATCAGCGCACCCTCGTGATTGGATTGAAAAAATTCCAGAGTAAGGAATGTGTCAGCCCCTAGAAGGTTTGTCACCATGTCTGGAAGGTCACGCATCCCCCTGTGTCCATAGATTTCAGGCTGACGCTCACCAAGCGCGCCCAAATTAGGCCCATTGGCCACAAGAATACTGGGGATTGACATTTTTTCCTCCGAAACAGCGCTTTTTCTTCCGCAGGCTTTGCGTTTGCCTTTTCTGAACGGGCAAGATAGTATTCCGCTTCAAAACAAAAGATTATTTCTTAGTATTGTTGAATTGTCAATATATGAACCTCAAGACATACTTTAAGGCTTGTCATGCAACCTACGCTTATTCTCGAAACTACGGCCTACACTCTGGAACAACTTGCCCACCTTGAGCAAGATCAGGTGGCCCTTGCCGGACGCTCTAATGTGGGAAAATCTTCATTGGTCAATGCTCTGGCGGGACGCAAGGCCCTTGCTAAAGTCAGTGCCAGCCCCGGAAAAACGCGGTCCATCAATTTTTATAAAGTTTCCACCGAAGATTTTTTCGTTGTCGACCTGCCCGGCTATGGCTATGCACGATGCAGCAAGGAAGAACGGAACAAGTGGGCAAAACTGCTGGAACGCTATCTTGTGACGTGCACCCACCTAAAAGCCTTGGCCCTGCTTCTTGATTGTCGCCTGCCTCCGCAAAATATCGACGTGGCCTTGGCCCAATTTGCCCAAGCCCACGATTTGCCCCTGTTGCCCATCTTGACCAAGGCCGATAAATGCAACCAACGTGAACGCAACGATCAACAGCGGGTTTGGAAGGGATTGCTCGGCGGCCTGACCCCCATTATAACTTCTGCTCGGGATAAACAGGGAATTACAGACCTTTGGACAGCCCTACACGGAGCTGTTTACGGAGAAAAAGAACAAGAGGAGCCGTCGCCCCAGTCTTCCTCAGCCGACGCATAAGAGTCATGCCCCACGGGATTATACCAAAGGTTCCATATGAATGACAATGCGGCCCAGTGCAGGCAATTGCAGCCGCAAGAGTTGTTCTAATTGTACCGAGGCGTTATGGGCAGCTTCCAGAGTGGTGTTTCCGTCCATGCGGCAGTGGAAGGACAGGCAAATGCCGGGGGTAAAGCCGTTATCAACGTGTTGATAGGCCCGAAGGCGATGACAATCCGTAATAGTGCCTTGTTGCCGCATACCTGCCGCAATAACGGATTCGATATGTGCAATTTCGTGTGCGGGAACAGGAATATCGGGGCTAAGATTCGGGGTGCTTTCC
>JAVVPD010000027.1:0-27584 GCA_036655975.1 Desulfovibrionaceae bacterium
GTTTTGATATGGGTGGAAAAGTTGCAGCGACCGCCAGCCCATTTACGTTCGGGGTTGGGATAGGTGGAGCAGAACTGTTGGTCGTCAAATTCACGAATGCGTTCGCACCCGGCACATTGTTCAACCACAGGTGAGAGTACCACACCGTTAAGGCTTACGCCTTCAGCGCTTTTGGTGGCGTTTTCAAGAATAGCCATGAGCATCCTCCGTTGCGCCTTGGGCGCAGACTGTCTTTTTTATGAGGCTAAAAGCCCGCTGTTAGTATGTATGAGATCGCCACGCAGGGCAATTTCCACAACATTTTTCATACTGTTAAGCCAGCCAACTTATCCAAAAATGGCGCAATGTCAAGTCTTCTACGCGCCCGAGCCTCTGCTTATTTTTTATGTGTGCGTACCCAGCGGGAAATACTCTCCATTTCTTGGAGCAAAGCGGGGTAGTCAAAGCGGGTCATTACCCCGTCTTCATACACAATTTCCCCTTCAATCATGGTCATGCGTACTTCCATGCCTGTGGCAGCGTATACGAGCTGTGAGGCTGCCTCGTACAGGGGGTGCATATTGGGGGCGTTTAGGTCCAAGGCGATCATATCTGCCGGGCCGCCCACGACGAGTTGGCACAGACGGGTATCGTGCATGGCCCGTGCCCCATCAAGGGTTGCCATGTCCAATACGCGCTGTGCGGGCATGGCTGTGGGATCGTGGAGTGCGCTTTTGTGTAGCAGGGCGGCGCGGCCCATTTCCGTAAAAATATTCAGCCGATTATTGCTGGCGGCTCCGTCCGTGCCCAAGGCCACGGGAATATGCCGCGCCAGCATGGCGGGCACCGGTGCGACCCCAGAGGCCAGTTTCATATTTGATGAAGGGTTGTGGGCCACAACTGCCCCAGAGCGGGCCAGAATGTCCATGTCCTCCGCGTTCACGTCCACAACGTGGGCCAGCGTCGTATGCTGGGTCAGCAGGCCGAGATCGTCACAATAGGGCAGGGGGCGTTTGCCCCATAGGCTGAGGCATTGGGTGCTTTCGTTGGCGGTTTCGGCCAGGTGAAGGTGGAGGGGAAGATTCAAGGCTTCGGCCGTATCTCGACAATCTTCTAAAATTTTTGGCGTGGTTGTATACACAGAGTGGGGATTGATGGCAATATTCACCCTCGGATTGTTTCGATACAGTTCAACATTTTCACGGGCTTGTTCGAGTGCTGCTTGGTGGTTGGCGCAGTGGGGCACGGGAAAGCTGAAAATAACCTGTCCCCCCAGGCAACGGATGCCCGCCTTTACCGCCGCGCGCAAAAAAGCTTTTTCAAACAGATACATATCGATGCAGCCGATGGTGCCGGTGCGTAGCATTTCCGCATAGCCTAGCAAAGCCCCATGGTAAACAATGTTGGCGTCTAAATGCTGCTCCACAGGGAAAATACACTGGTTAAGCCAGTCCATTAAGGGCATATCATCGGCAAAACCTCGCAAAAAGGTCATGGCGGCGTGGGTGTGGGCATTGACAAGACCCGGCATAATGAGCACCTTGCCTAAGTCTTTGTTTTTGTGGGCCTGCCATGTTTGTTGCATCTCCTCCCGAGTGCCGATGCCCACAATACGGCCTTTGTCAACGGCGATAGAGGCGTTTTCAAGGTGGGTGCGCTGCGGGTTTTGGGTGATAATGTGTGCGGCATGTAGGAGTTGTTGGCAAGATTTCAACATGTTATACCTGTATTCCTTAGCAAAATGAGTTGATAATGGCTACTGTGTGTCTATTATTACATGGCCTTGGGGGAACGCCCTTTGACCTGCATTGGGTGCAGGCCGCACTGGAAAAAACGGACATTACGCCCCATCCGGTACTGTTGGCAGGACACGGAGGCACCGTGGAGGCCTACGGCGCTGCGCGTTTTGCCCACTGGACAGCACAGGTAGAGCGAGAATACCGAGCCTTGGCGGCGCAGGGTAACAAAGTGTTGGTCTGCGGTTTTTCCCTGGGCGGCATTCTGGCCCTGCATTTGGCGCAGCGTTTTCCTGTGGTTGGGGTGGTGGCTCTGGCTTCTCCCATGTATTTGTGCAAAGTGCACCCCTACTTTTGTCCGACTCCGCGTCTCTTTTTCATATCTATGCTGGCGCAGTGGCGCAAGGTGGAATATCACCCCAAGCGTTCCGCCCTTGCGCGGGAGATAGCCCCGTGGCAGGGGCATGAAGGGGTGATTTTTCCGCCACAAATAGTGGATTTACAGCGGGGCATGGTTGGCGTGCGGAAAAAACTGGGGCAAGTTAGCGCCCCCTTGTTGTTTATGCAAGCGCGCGGAGATACTACCTGTAATATGTATAACGCCGGGTATATTGCAAGCCATGTGGCCTCAAAAGATGTGCGGGTGCGTATTTTGGGTATTGAAGAAAGCCGCGTGGACCAGCACCTGCTGGTAAGCCATGTGGAAACCCGTGATCAAGTGGCGGCAGAGGTGGTCAGCTTTGCTCTGAATGTTGCGTAATCGCGTTTATGAAATTAAATCTATTGCATCTTTGGGCGCGACAGGGTAAATATTTTTCGATTTTGAAATGCGGCAGGCTGTGCCGAAGATCATGTTGGGTGATCATTTTTATCTTCTAGTTTGGAGGAAATATGTTTTTTGAATCTATTGCTCATGCTATGGGTGCCACGCCCTCGGGCGGCGGACAAGCTGGCGCTACAGATATGCTGGTGCAATTTGTACCGCTAATTCTTATGTTTGGTATTTTCTGGTTTTTGCTTATCCGCCCACAACAAAAGCGGGCTAAAGAGCATAAGGCCATGTTGGAAAATCTGAAGCGCGGCGATTACGTGGTTACTTCCGGCGGCATGATCGGTCGTATTCTGGAAATTGACGCCGACGCGATGCTTTTGGAATGTGGCGAGTCCAAGCTACGCATGACCCGTGGGGCCATTGCGGGCATGTATGCAAAAGACGCTGCTAAGGTTGAAGAAAAGAAGTAGCTTGAGTTTTGTTGGCAGTAAATGTCAACAAAATCTGGCAAGCTGCGGTCGATTCTGACCTGTTGGAATGTCAAGCGTGTACGCTTTGATGTTTCGGTAAAAAACCCCGCCAGACGGCTTTAGGGCTTGTCTGGCGGGTGACATTTCGTATCTGGAAGGTGTTGCATGAGTGGTGTGCGCTGGCGTGGTGCCTTGGCGTTATTGGTGTTTCTGGCAAGCGTGCTGTATGTGCTGCCCTCTGTGCCCGGTGTGCAGGGGAGTTTTTTGGGCAACATATTGCCCAAAGCTCAAATTAATTTGGGGCTAGACTTGAAAGGCGGTATTCACTTAACGCTCGGGGTTGAGGTGCAAAAGGCCGTGACCAATGCGCTGTCGCAAATGGGGCAGGACGTGCGTGCCGCAGGGCAGACACAAGGCATTGCGGTGTTGCGCCCTCGGGTGGTGGGTAATACAACCCTAGAATTTATTTTGCCGCGCGCCGAGCAGCAAAAAAAATTGGAAGAAATGCTGGCTAAAGAGTACAGCAATCTTGAAGTCGAAAAACCCATTGCGGGTGAAAACGGTCAATTACGCTACAAAGCGACGTTTAAGCCTGCCTATGCCGAGCATTTGGCCGATCAGGCCCAAGAACAGGCCCTGCGAACCATCCGTAATCGTATTGACCAATTTGGCGTGGCTGAACCGGATATCCGCAAACAGGCGGGCTACCGTATTCAGGTGCAATTGCCCGGTATTTCCGATACCCAGCGCGCTGTGCAGATTGTGGGCCAAACCGCGCACTTGGAATTTCATATTGTGCGTGAAGATGTGGACCCCGGCAAAGCCGTGCTCCCAGCGGGCGTGATTGCCCTGCCCATGATTGAAAAAACAGACAAAAGCGCTCCGCCTGACGCGAGCCCCGAAAAGACCGTGTATTTGGCCCTTGAAAAAGATGCCGCCCTGACGGGGGCCGATGTGGTCAACGCTAATCCGGGTTTTGACAAGACCAATCAATCGTATGTCATGCTCCAGTTTAATAACCGTGGCTCCCGTATTTTTGAACGCCTCACCGGTGAAAACGTGGGCAAACGCATGGCTATTGTGCTGGACGGCAAAGTCTATTCCGCACCCAATATCCGCGAAAAGATCGCTGGTGGCAGTGCCAGCATTTCTGGCAGCTTCACCACCGCCGAAGCTCAGGACCTTGCCATTGTGTTGCGTGCCGGTTCGTTGCCCGCCCCTGTGGTAGTGCTTGAAGAACGCACCGTGGGGCCTTCCTTGGGGCAAGAATCTATTGACAGTGGCCTTAAAGCTGCCGTGGTGGGTGCCGGTGCTGTGGTGCTGTTTATGGCGATTTATTATGGGATGAGCGGTATTGTGGCTGACGCCATGTTGGTGTTTACCATGATGATGACCATGGCGGGTATGGCGGCTTTTGGTGCCACCCTGACCCTGCCCGGTATTGCCGGTCTTGTACTGACCATTGGTATGGCTGTTGACGCCAACGTACTTATTTACGAGCGTATCCGCGAAGAACTCCGTCTTGGTTTCAGTCCATTGGCGGCGGTTAATGCGGGCTTTGAGCGGGCCAGCATCGCCATTACCGACTCGAACCTCACCACTATTATTGCCACCGCTGTTTTGTATCAGTTTGGCACTGGGCCGGTGCGCGGTTTTGCGGTGACTTTATCCCTTGGGATTTTGGCGTCCATGTTCACAGCTATTTTTGTGTCGCGGATTATTTTTGAAGTCTGGGCGCGCCGTGCAGGTGCCAAGGGCATAAGCATCTAACGCACCGACACTTTTGGAGAGTATAGTATGGGCTTCGCGTTTATTAAACATGATGTAAATTTTGATTTTGTCGGTAAGCGGAAATTTTCCTACGCGCTTTCCGCTGTTCTGATTGTTGTGGGTGTTTTTTTAATGATCGCGCACGGCGGCCCGAAATTGGGCATCGACTTTGCGGGGGGCGTTGTGGTGCAGGTGCAATTTGAAAAGCCTGTGGACGATGAGGCGCTGAAAAAGAGCCTTGATATCCCCGAATTGCCCGGCATTTCGACCCAGCGCTTTGGTGACGGCGGACGCGACTATCTGTTGCGCTTCTCCAGCCCTGAAACCGATCCCGTGGCGCTGCGGAATAATGTGAACAAGGCTTTGGCTGAATCTTTCGGGGGTAATGCCGCGACTATTCAGCGTTTGGAACTTGTTGGCCCTAAAGTTGGCGCAGACCTGACCAATAAAGCTCTTGAAGCCATGTATTACGCCACTTTACTCATTGCCGTCTACATTTCCGGCCGCTTTGAACAACGCTGGATGGCCGCTGGCGTTATGGCAGGTGTACTGTGGGGCGGCATGTATGTGCTGGGTTTTACAGGTATTGGCATGGGCTGGTTGGTGTGTTTTGCCCTTACCTTGTGCATTGTGGTCTCGTGGAAGCTGCGCCTGAACTTTGCGCTGGGGGCGGTTATCGGTTTACTCCACGACGTGCTGATAACCTTTGGTCTGCTCACGCTGATGGGCAAGGAAATCGACTTAAATGTCGTAGCCGCGTTGTTGACGCTGGTGGGCTATTCGCTCAACGATACTATCATTATTTATGACCGTATCCGTGAAAATATCCGTCTGACACCAGACCTGCCCCTCTCCCAGATCATCAATAACAGTATTAACCAGACCTTGAGCCGGACTATCCTGACCAGCGGTACGACCTTTGTGGCAATTTTGGCTCTTTTCCTTCTCGGGGGCGGCGTCATCAACGACTTTGCCTTGACTATGCTTATTGGTGTTGTGGTTGGGACGTTCTCAACGATCTACGTATCCGCCCCTGTGCTTATGGCCCTTGGCGATACCGAACACTATGCGAGCGAAGAACGCCCCGTGTATGTCCGTCCTGACGAACACGGTGTAGTGTAAGAATGTGATTCCAGACGCTCCCTCCGGCGCTTTACGGCGGGGGATATGCAGCTAAAAAGGCTTTCCTGACTGATACGCTCAGTGAGGAAAGCCTTTTTTATATGCAAAATGCGGGGCTGTGTGGGTTTATACCTCTTCTAGGGGGGGAGCGGGAGGAGACACCACCTTTTTTGTCTTTTCTTTAAAATCTTCCACGGGGGTGGGGTTGTTGAGTTCGGCGTGGAGGGTATCGAGGTTCAGCGCTTTTTCTGAACGGGCTACAACGATGGTGGCAACGGTATTGCCCACCAGATTGGTAAGGGCTCGGGCTTCAGACATGAAGCGGTCAATGCCAAGGATCAGGGCCAAACCTGCGACGGGGATAGTGGGAATAGTGGATAGCGTGGCAGCCAGCGTGACAAAGCCGGAGCCGGTTACCCCTGCGGCACCCTTAGAGGTGAGCAGCAGCACACCCAGCAGGGTAAGTTCTTCTTTGAGGGTGAGTTCCAAACCCACTGCCTGTGCGATGAATATGGCGGCCATGGTCAGATAAATAGAAGTGCCGTCCAGATTGAACGAATAGCCGGAAGGCACAACAATACCCACCACGTCTTTACGCACCCCGAGTTTTTCCAATTTTTCCATCAGGCGCGGCAAGGCGGATTCAGACGAAGAAGTGCCAAGCACTAGCCAGAGTTCGTCGGCGATATAGCGGATGAGTTTGCGGAGGGAAAAGCCGTTGTAATGGGCAATAACATTGAGTACCCCAAAGACAAACAGCAGACAGGTCAGGTAGAAACTGAGCATCAGATAGCCGAGCGAGCCCAAGGTTCCAAGGCCATATTTGCCGACTGTAAAGGCCATGGCGCCGAACGCGCCCACGGGGGCGAGCTTCATGACAATATTGATGACGGCGAAGAGGGCAAACGAGGCTTGTTCTACCACTTCAATAATCATTCGTGTGCGTTTGCCCAAAACCGCCATGCCAACACCGAACAGAATGGATATGAGCAGAATTTGTAAAATATCCCCGTTGGCAAAAGCGCCTACCAAGGTATTGGGGATGATGTTGAGCATAAAGTCTACAAGGCTCTGGTGCTGCGCGGCAACGGCGTATTTGGAAACACTCGCCATATCTAATTGGGCGGGGTCTACATTCATGCCCGCACCGGGCTTGAGCAAATTAACAACGGTCAGCCCGATGATAAGGGCTACAGTGCTGACAATTTCAAAGTAGAGCAGGGCCTTGCCACCGATGCGCCCGAGCTTTTTCATATTGTCCATACCGGCAATGCCTAGCACCACAGTACAGAAAATGATGGGCCCAATGAGCATTTTGATCAATTTGATGAAGCCGTCGCCGAGCGGTTTCATGTCTGTGGCGAGGCTGGGGTAGAAGTGTCCTAAGGCAATACCGGTGATAATAGCGCAGATAACTTGAAAATACAGTGATTTATATAAAGGGCCCTTGTGATACATCGTATTTTCCCCTGTGGAAAGTGGTTGACAATTCAGGGCGCTGGTGAGCGCGCATTAGTCTGCGTAGGACGGAACATCAGACGGGGATGGGGGGAAGGGTATAAACAATATGTTCGCGCCATGGGGAAAGCATAACCGACACATACACAGGCTGTTCTCCCCAAAGGGAGTGTTGCGTGGAGTGTCGGGTGTGCTTGATGGTGTTCATGACCATTCCTGACGCTATATATTTATATAAGTATGATCACACTATCTCCTTTAAGGCTTATGTCAATATGTATGGGTAACATGATAAAATAATCACATGCCAAGAGACAAAAAGCCCGGCGGACGCGAATCCGGCGGGCTTAGGGAAAAATATAGAAATATTGATTATTCGAGTGCTTGCTCTGGCTCATCCGGTTCCTGCCCCGCATCGGGCAGGTTTATGTTGGTCATATCGCCGAAGGTGTTGGTTTGCAGAGCGGTCAGCAATTTTCCGGTGAATTGCGGGTCAAAGCGGTTGCGATCCTGCGCCAGTTCTTGCGCGGCCTGCAACATGTCTTTGGCTTTGCCATAGGGGTGTGTGGCGATCATGGCGGCAAAGGCGTCCGCCACGGCGGTAAGGCGCCCAATGCGGTGGATAGTGTCGCATTTGAGATGTTGCGGGTAGCCGGAACCGTCAAGGCGTTCATGATGTTGGACAACCGCTGCGGACATTTCGTCGAAAACCACATCCATTTTTTGGAGCAATTTGTAGCCTACAAAAGGGTGTGCATTGATTTTTTCTTTTTCTTCCATTTTGAGGGCGCCCGCTCGAGAGACGATAAATTGCGGTACTTTTATCATGCCAATATCGTGGAGGAATAAGGCCAGAGTTGTCCGGTCAAGATCGCGACGGCGGTAGCTGGAGGTGCTGTTCATCCACAACCATAGGCCCACCGCCATGGTGTTGAGCGAATGGTTTGCCAGGGTGTGCGTGGTGGTGAGCAGACGCCGCATTAAAATTTTGATGCGGTGTTTGTCCTGCCACAGTATTTCGGTCAGCACCATCACATCCTGAAACAAGGGATCAAACACAATACGCACGGGTTGTTGGACAAAATTTTCAAAGCGCATGAGCAGGGCGCGAATGCAAATATCTATCAGCTCTGTTTCTTTCAAGTTGCTGTCTTGCAAGGCCAAGTCAAGCTGCTTGACGATATGTTCTGAATAGATGGGGTGGTCAGAACGGGAAACAAATAAGCACCCCTCGCCACACAGTTGTTGTACCTCTTCCACTTGCTCGTTGGTCAGGCGTTGGCCTTTACGGCTGAAGGGCGAGAGTGTGAGTATGGTTTCACGAAAACGGAACAAATCAACAGGGGGTCGATACTTTGGGAAGCTGGAAAGCATTTCGTCGCTGATTTGATAATATTCTTCGCTGATATTCTCAGGAATGGGGGAGGGCTTCCCAATAGTCATGCGTCACTTCCAATAAATTTTTACAAGGTTCGTCCCACGAGGCTGATCGCCTTTTTTGGGTTGTCCGGCTGTGATAACGATGCGCTCATCAGGAGCAAAGTCGTTATTCTCAGCAATAAAATGTTCCGCGCGTTCCACATGGCTGAGCTTGTTGGCTGCGCCGATAATGGGAATGGGAATAACCCCCCATGAAAAATTCAGGGCTTTCACGCTTTCCGGCTCGGGGGTAAGGGCATAAATCCGTTGCGGAGGTCGCCGTGAGGATATTTGCCGGGCGGATGATCCGCTCATACTGTGGGAAACAATGGCCTTGGCACGGCATTTGTCGGCCAGCAGACAGGCGGAATAGGCCAGAAATTCGGGGATACCCTTGTCCTGATCCGGCTCTACCAATTGGCGGTTTTCCAGTAATAATATTTCAGCCTGATTGGTAATTTCGCGCATATAGGCCACGGTTTCCACAGGAAAATTCCCCATGGCGGTTTCTTCAGACAGCATGACGCAATCGGCTCCGTCCAGCACGGCATTGGCAACGTCCGTGGTTTCCGCGCGGGTGGGCGAGGGGCTGTTCATCATAGAAAGCAGCATTTGCGTGGCAACGATAACCGGCTTGGAAGCCCGATTGCAGGCCTTGATAATGCGCTTTTGCAGGGCGGGCAGCATGGGCAGCGGGCATTCAACGCCCAAGTCGCCGCGCGCCACCATCACAATATCTGCTTCGTGCAGAATTTCGTCTAATTGGTCTACGGCCCCTTGGCGCTCCAGCTTGACCACCACAGGAATATTTTTGTTGGCGGCCAAAATAATACTTTTGGCTTCTTTTACGTCGTCGGCGGTCTGAACATAGGAAATTGCCACGGCGTCCACGCCCAAAATAAGGCCTGCCGCAAGGTCAATTTTGTCCTTGGCTGTCAGGGCGGGTACCCTAGTGGCTTTACCCGGCAGGGCTAAACCCTTCCGCGAGGTGACAATACCGCTGTTATGGGCCTCCAGCTCAACAAGGTCATCGGGGCGGCGCCCAACCACATTAAATTGCAGGCCGCCGTCAGCCAGCACCATGCGGTCGCCGGGATTGAGGCTTTCCAAAATAACATCATGGTCGAAAGGCAGGTAGGGCACATCGCTCAGGTGCCTGTCACTGGGGCCCAGCACCAGGCGCATGCCTTTGATGACGGTAATACTTTTTTCCGGCAAGACCCCCAGACGAATTTTCGGGCCGGACAAATCCTGCATGATGGTCAGGGGGAGTGCCAGTTCGTGTTCAATTTCGCGGATATGACGGATAATATCCACAAAGAGGGAGGCGTCTCCGTGGGAAAAATTTAAACGGAATATGCTCACACCCGCTTGGGCCAAGGCTTTGAGTGTTTCTTTTGCGCTGGAGGCTGGGCCGACAGTGGCGACTATTTTTGTTCTCATGAAAGTTTCCTTATGGAAATAGTATCAAAATTCTGGGCATTAGGAAAGAGGGATCAAATATATTGTATAATTAGTATTGGCATGCACATCACTTTTGATTTTCTGGTATTTCATGCTTCTTTGTCAAGCTGTATTGCCAGATATGGTCTTAAGTCTAAAAATAGTCTAGACAAATTGGGGATGCCTTCTTGACAGGGCCGCTGGCTTTGGGCATAAGTGGGGAAACGTGGTAAAAAGTGGTAAATCATATGGACGCATTGTTTCGCAAAAGCTTGAACAGGAGCCTTGATCCTAAGGGCCGCCTGATGCTTCCTCCAGAATATAGGGATGTTATAACGTCCACTTCTGCTGAGGGGCAATTTGTACTTACAAGCTTTTACGGGCGCCTTGTGGGATATACCTTACCAGATTGGGAAAAAAACGTCGAACAGTTTTCCCATCTCAAATTTCCCTCGGTAAAATTGAGTCACTTTATCAGTAAAGTATTGGGCTTAGCCGAAGAAATTAGCCCCGACGCCCAAGGCCGCATCCGTATTCCCCAACCCCTTATGCGGGCGGGGAATTTGCGTAAAGATGTGGTTTTGGTGGGGCTTGGGCGCAAGTTCGAAATTTGGGATCAAGAGCGTTTTGAAGCCTTAGAACAAGAAGATGTGGCGGAAGAACTGGCGAGCAGTGGTATTGATATCTCGTTATAGGCGGTAGATCATGAGTGTTTTGGTAACGGCGCCTCATATTCCCGTATTACTTGCGCCCGCTTTGGAGGCCTTGGCTCCGCGCGCTGGGGGCTTGTATCTGGACGGCACCGTGGGCTACGCGGGACATGCCAGTGCCTTGTTAGAGGCGGCTGGCGCGGGGGCGCGCTTGTGCGGCCTTGACCGTGACGAAACCGCCTTGGACTTTGCACGGCAGCGCCTCACCCCTTGGGGGGATGCGGCGTGCCTGTTTCACAAGCGTTACAGCCAGTTTGAAGCAGCTTTAGACGAATTGGGCTGGAAAGGGATTGACGGAGCATTGTTGGACATCGGCGTATCTTCTTTGCAATTGGATCACGCCGAGCGCGGTTTCAGTTTTCATTCCGATGGGCCTTTAGATATGCGTATGGACCAACGCAGCACCGAGCCTTCGGCTTGGCAATTTGTGAACCGTGAACGCTTTGAAGTGCTGAAAGATTGCATTTTGCGTATGGGTGAAGACCCGCAGGCCGGGCGCATTGCCCGCGCCATTGTGGACGCGCGGCAAAAAGCCCCCATCGACACTACAGAGCAACTCGCCACCATTGTGGAAAGGGCTTATCCTTCGGCATGGCGGGCTAAGGCGCGCAATCACCCCGCCACCCGCACTTTTCAGGCCATTCGCATGGCAGTGAACGACGAGCTTGGCGAGCTTGAGCAGTTCATGCATGCTATTTTGGGGCGTCTTAATCTGGGCGGGCGTTTGGTGGTGATCACCTTTCACTCATTGGAAGACCGTATTGTCAAACATGCCATGCGTACGTGGGCCGAGGGTTGTCGTTGCCCGCGCCATGTTATGCGTTGCGTGTGCCACCATGTGCCGGAAGTACGCATTTTACACAAAAAACCCCTGAGTGC
The DNA here is from genome assembly GCA_036655975.1 of Desulfovibrionaceae bacterium. Taxonomy (GTDB): domain Bacteria; phylum Desulfobacterota; class Desulfovibrionia; order Desulfovibrionales; family Desulfovibrionaceae; genus CASQEL01. The sequence goes on from JAVVPD010000027.1 coordinate 11,759, forward strand.
CACGCCAGAAGAATTGGCGCGCAATCCCCGTGCCAGTAGTGCTAAATTGCGCGCGGTAGAGAAAATTGCGGAAGCTCAGGCATGAGTAGTTTTAAACACAAGGGGCGGGGAAGCACCGGTTGGCTGCTGGCCATTGCTCTGGGCATTCTTTCGTGTATGGTTATGAGTTTGGTGATGGTGTGGAGTAATATTGAACGCATGGACACCAATTATTTTATTAATATTTTGCAAGCGGATGTGCGCGACAGACAGGCGCACAGAGCCAAGCTGGAAGTGGAGCGTGAACATTTGCTTTCGCCCTACGAATTGGGCCGCCGCGCTGAAGCCTTTGGTATGAGACAGCCCAAGGGCGGGCAAGTGCGCCGGATGGACGGAAAATAACACAGCGTAAGCTGGAGATATGTGGTATGCTACGAATTTCTCCCCCCAAAAAACAACGCAATAAACGCAGTGCGTCCACAAATATGGCTGTAAATTTCAAATCCGTCCGGGGGCTTGGCGCGTGGTTTACTACGGTGGATTGGGGGCGTTTACGCATAAATATTGTGGCGGGCATTTTTGTGGTGTTGTGGTTTGGTTTGTGGGGCCGCGCGTGGTATTTGCAGATGATTGAAGGGCCTACCTTGGCGCACAAGGCCCGTCGGCAGCACATGACCTCGGAACTGGTAGCCGGCAAGCGCGGTAAAATTTTTGACCGTAACGGTCAGGTGTTGGCCCGCAGCGTGGAATGCCGTTCTGTCTACGCCAAACCCGGTGAAATTACCGATGTGCTGCATGTGGCAAACACCTTGGGGCCGCTGTTACAAATTCCCCCGCAAGAACTCTACAATCAATTATCTGACAGCAACCGTAAATTTTTATGGCTGGCCCGTAAGGTGGACGATCACACCGCCGAGGCCGTGCGTATGGCAGAATTTCCGGGTATTGGCCTGTCTAAAGAATTTGACCGCATTTATCCCTTCAAGCAGATGGCGGGACAATTGCTCGGTTTTGTCGGTATGGACGATCGCGGTTTGGAAGGTATTGAGCGTTCGCTCGACAATCAACTTGCCAGTATTCCTACCCGCCAAATTGTGCAGCGCGATGCTACGGGCCGTCGTTTTTATCTGCATACCGAAGGGCAGGAAGAGCCTGGGGGAAAAGATCTTTCACTGACCGTTGACGTGCAGGTGCAGTTTTTTGCTGAAGAAGCCCTCGCCCAGACCGTAGAGGACTACGGCGCAACGTGGGGCGGGGTGCTGGTGGTGGACGTGCCCACGGGCGATATTCTCGCGTGGGCGCAATATCCTTTTTTCAATCCCAATTCCTACCGTGAATACGCCCCGAGCCAATACCGTAATCGCCTCGCTTCGGACGCGTTGGAACCCGGCTCGACCTTTAAACCTTTTTTGGTGGCAACCGCTTTGCAGGAAAAGAAGGTGGATCCCGATACGCTGTTTGATTGCGAAGGCGGCAAATGGGAAACTAAGACCATTACCATTCGTGATACCGGAGCGCGCGGGATTTTGCCGGTGAGCAAAATTGTCCGCTATTCCAGTAATATTGGAATGGCAAAAGTAGGTATGGTTGTTGGGGCCAAGACGTATCATAAATATTTATCGCAACTGGGCTTTGGCACACGCACGGGGCTTCCCGTGGCGGAGAGTCGGGGTATTTTGCGTAACGCCAAGGAATGGGGCGAAGCCGACTTGATTTCCACTTCCTTCGGGCAAAGTATTTCTGTCACCGGCATTCAGATGGCTCAGGCCTACCTGACGCTGCTCAACGGCGGCGTATACAAGCCTTTGCGCTTGGTGCTGGACGAAAATGCCGCTGTGCAAGAAAATTATAATCGGGTGTTCAGCGAAAGGGTGTCCAAACAAGTTTTGAGTATGCTGCGTGATGTGGTGGAAGAAGACGGTAGCGGCAAGGCCGCCCGTATTCAGGGTATGCAGGTGGGCGGAAAAACCGGTACCGCGCAGAAGGCCGACAAACGCTCGGGTACCTATGGTCGCGGGCGTATGGCCTCCTTTGTGGGTTTCGCCCCTGCCGACAATCCGCATTATCTGGTTTTGGTCATGGTGGACGAACCCACCAGAAACCAATACGGCGGCGTGGTGGCAGCGCCCGTCTTCCAAAAGGTGACCAGCCGCACGATGACGTATCGCGGGCATATGCCCAATGTCGTCTTTGCCGAAACGACTAAAGCGCAGCAGGAAGCGGCCAAACATAAGTCGCGTTTGCAGCGCGGGTTGAAATTTTCCAAGGATCAGCATGCCTTGCGTGATACGCCTCTGGGGGCAGAGGTGCGCGTAAATCTTGCCGCCAATACCACCAGCCCCTCGGTTGCCAAAGCCGCCGCCGTGGTGCCCAATGTGGTGGGCAAGTCAGTACGCAATGCCGTGGAATTGTTCGCACGGGGGGGCATTGTTCCTATTCTTAAGGGTGAAGGCCAGCATGTTGTTAAGCAGTCCCCCGCGCCGGGTGCGGCATGGCCCACCCAAGAAAGGGACGATTCCTATGTTTTGTGGCTTTCGGAGAGATAAGCACATGATAACAATGCCTTTTGATAGCCTTGTGCGGGAAGTGCGCCGTCAACAAACCGCCGTTTACGTGGATTCGCGTCAGGTGACCCCCGGCTCGGTCTTTGTGGCGGTACCCGGCGCACAGGAAGACGGCAATCATTTTATTCCGCAAGCGATTCTGGCAGGTGCACGAACCCTTGTGTGTCAGCAGCCGCCTGACCATGTGGACGAGGATTTGCGTATTGTTGTGCACCCTGATCCCCGTGCAGCGGTGTGGCACTTGGCCCAAGCCCTGTACGGCACGGACAGCCTGACCATGCAGGTGGTGGGTATTACCGGAACCAATGGCAAAACTACCACGGCCTATGTGCTGGAACATGTTTTTAGCGCTCTGGGGCGCAAAGTTGGCGTGCTGGGCACGGTCAATTATCGTTGGCCCGGTTTTGTGCAGGCTGCGCCGCTGACCACCCCAGATACCCTGACCCTGCACCGTATGTTGGCGCAGATGCAAGCGGCGGGTGTGGATATCGCCTTTTTGGAAATGTCATCCCACGCGTTGGACCAACAACGTGCGGGGGGCATCGTGTTTGACGGGGCGATTTTCTCCAATTTGACCCAAGATCATCTCGATTTTCATGCGGACATGGAGCACTACTTTCACGCCAAGGCAAAACTTTTTACCGAGCTTCCCCGGCAGAATAAGTCCGCAGTCATCAATGCGGATGATGCTTTTGGGCGGCGTTTACTCAGCATGTGCCCTGGGGCTTTGGGCTTTGGTCTCGGTGCGGAGGGCGTGGACGGGCACCGGCACTTACACGGGCGAGTATTGGCCTCAAGCACGGCGGGTGTGCATTTGCACATGCGTTTGGGCGCGCAAGAATGGGAATTGCGTTCTCCGCTGGTGGGCGCGTTTAACGCGTCTAATTTGCTGGCGGTGCAGGGGCTGTGCTTAGAGCTGGGGCTGAACCCGCAAGATTTACAAAGTTTGGAAGATTTTCACGGCGTGTCTGGCAGGTTGGAAAGAGTGCCTAACCCGCGTGGGCTGGACGTGTTTGTCGATTATGCCCATAGCCCTGATGCGCTGGTCAATGTGCTTCAAGCCCTGCGTGGTGCGGGTTTTGAGCGTATCATTACCCTGTTTGGCTGTGGCGGCAACCGTGACCGGACTAAAAGGCCGCGCATGGGCGAGGCTGTGGCCCTGTGGTCAGATGTGGCCGTGTTGACTTCGGACAATCCCCGTTTTGAAAAACCGGAAGACATCATTGCCGATGTTTTGCCCGGCTTGGAGAGGGCCAAAGAAGTGGTGGTGGAAGCCGACAGGCGCACCGCTACCCAAGTGGCCCTGAATATGTTGCGCCCCGGTGACGCGCTGTTGGTGGCGGGGAAAGGGCATGAAGAGTATCAATTAATTGAAGGTGTCAAACATTCTTACAGCGACCAGCAAACCATTCGGGAGTTGCTCAAATGCGTATGACCTTGACCGATGTGCAGCACGCTTGCGCCGCGCGTCTGTCTGGCACAGACAGTGTTTGCATTACGGGCATTGCTACGGACAATCGCCACGTGCGGGCGGGGGATTTGTTTGTGTGCATTGTCGGTGAGCATTTTGACGGGCATGCGTATGCGGCGGCGGCGGTGCACAGTGGCGCTGTGGCGGTGCTGTGCCAGCGGGATTTTGAATCGGACTTGGGCGCCGTTCCTGTGCTGCGTGTAGACAATACCGTGCGCGCTCTTGGGCAACTGGCCCATGCTTGGCGCTTGCGTACCGCTGCCAAGGTTGTGGGGGTGACAGGCTCGGCGGGTAAAACGACGGTTAAAGAAGTGCTGGCGCAGGTGTTGTCCGTCCACGGAAGCACGGCGTGCAACGCCTTGAATTTGAATAATCAGATCGGCCTGCCCACCTCAATATTGCGTACCCAAGGCGACGAAAAATTTTGGGTGATGGAAGCGGGAATCAGCAAAGCCCATGATATGGACGAGCTGGGCGGCATTTTACAACCCGATGTGGCGTTGATTCTTAATGTTGCCAATGCTCACACAGAAGGTTTGGGTGATAAGGGCGTGGCGTGGCACAAGTCTACCCTTTTGCGCCACTTGGCCCCGCACGGGCAATCTCTGGTAAGTGCGGATTATCCTGATTTAGTCCGCGAGGCCCGCACGGCCGATCCCCAGGTGCAATTTTTTTCTACCGCTGCCAAACCTCTGCGTTATCGTGCCGCATATAATGGCATTGTGCGTACTGCCACGGGGGAGGAACGCGGCGTGTACCGTTTGTGGCTCGACGGGACAACAGTGGATGTGGAAAGCCCTTTTTCTGGGGCCTATGGCACGGAAAACGTCATCGCCATTGCCGCCATCGCCCACATGCTCGGTTTGAGCAATGCGGAAATCGTCCGGGGTTTTGCCACCGCCTCCTTGCCCCAACAGCGTTTTCAAACCCGGCAGATCGGCACATGGTGCAGCATCAACGATACCTATAATGCCAATCCCCTGTCGATGAAGCGCATGCTGGAAGCTTCCGCCGAAAAAGCGGGCAAGCACGCGCTGGTGTGTCTGCTGGGGGCCATGGGTGAACTGGGGGCTGAAGCTCTGCCGGAACACTATGCACTGGGCAGATTTTTGGCAACCTTGCGCCCCAAGGCCGTGTTTTGGCACGGTGCGTATTTTGAGCAACTCTCCTCTGGGCTTGAGGCGCAGGGCTATACGGGTATTTGCGCCCCCGTGTGCGATCCGCAAGAATTTTTGGACCAATTGGCGCGCAGTCAAGTGGATGGCGGCGTCATACTGTTTAAAGGCTCACGCTCCAACGGCCTAGAGCGGTATTGTCAGGCTTTTGAGGCCCAACAGGAGAAGAATAGTGCTGTATAATCTGCTGGTGCCCTTGGCGTCCGAGTGGACGGCCCTCAATGTTTTCCGATACATAACCTTCCGTTCTGTGTGGGCGCTGGTGACAGCACTGCTCATTTCCATTTTTATCGGCCCCATGTTTATCCGTTGGTTGCGCCGCCTCAAGTTCGGGCAATATGTCCACGAAGACGTGACCGCCCATCAGGCCAAAGCCGGAACCCCCACCATGGGGGGCTTGCTGATTATTTTTAGCCTTACGGTCAGTGTGCTCCTGTGGGCAGATTGGCGCAATGTGTACATCTGGCTGACACTTTTTGTGTTCTGGGGTTTTGGTTTGGTAGGTTTTATCGACGATTTCACGAAGATTCGTCGTAAAAATAATAAGGGTATCTCCGGCAAAACCAAATTGCTGGGGCAGTTCATCATTGCCGGTATTGCCATGTTTCTGCTTGTGAACGAACCCGCTTTTTCTACCAAACTCGCCATTCCCTTCTTTAAGGTTATTAATCCTGATCTCGGGTGGTTCTACATTCCCTTTGCCATGGTGGTCATGGTGGGGGCCTCCAACGGCGTTAATCTTACCGACGGACTGGACGGCCTTGCTATCGGCCCCACCATCGTTGCCAGCGCGGTGTTCGCTATTTTTATTTATGTGGCGGGTAACGCCTTGTTCTCCCAATATCTTTTACTTCCCTATGCTCCTGGCGTGGGCGAGGTGACTGTTTTTTGCGCCGCTTTGGTGGGCGCGGGTTTGGGGTTTTTGTGGTACAATGCCTACCCCGCTCAGGTGTTTATGGGGGATGTTGGCTCGCTGAGTCTGGGCGGTGTGCTCGGCTTTTTGTCCGTACTGTGCAAGGAAGAGTTGATTCTGGCCGTGGTGGGGGGGCTTTTTGTGGCGGAAACCCTATCGGTCATTTTGCAGGTAAGTTATTTTAAGTGGAGCGGCGGCAAACGAATTTTCCGTATGGCTCCTTTGCATCACCATTTTGAATTGAAAGGTATTCCCGAATCCAAAATTATTATCCGCTTTTGGATTACTTCAGCCCTGCTCGGGCTGGTCGCTTTATCTGTGCTGAAGTTACGATAAAAATAGAACGTCATTACGAAGGCAAGAGTTATGGTACTTGAAGATTTGCGCGCGAAACCTTTGAAGCAAGGGTCTAAAGTCGTTGTTGTAGGGGCGGGGCGTTCAGGAATGGCGGCGGTACGTCTTTTGGTGCGCCAAAAAATGCGGGTGCGTTTGCTGGAAAAGGATCCTGCCCGCATTCATGCGGATTTCCGTGTGGAAGCTGAGGCTGCTGGGGTAGACATTGTTTGCGGTGAGCATACCAGCGGGCATTTTGTGGGGGCCGATTATGTGATCCCGAGCCCTGGCATGCCCTTGGCGGTTTTACTGCCCCTGCTGCCCACGAGCGGCGGCCCCGAGGTGCTGGCAGAAATGGAATTGGCGTGGCGCTTTCTTTCGGGCGAAGCGGTGTTGGCGATTACGGGCACCAGCGGTAAAACCACAACAGCCAGTTTGGCGGCAGCCATGTTGGGCGCGCAAGGATTCAGCGTGTTTTTGGGCGGCAATATTGGCACGCCCTTGTCCGAATATGTGTTGGGGGGCCGCAAGGCGGATGTGGTGGTGGTAGAAATTTCCAGTTTTCAGTTGCAAACCTGTTCGACCTTTTGTCCCAAGGTTGGCGTGTTGCTCAATATTAGTGAAAATCATCTGGATTATCACGCAGACATGAAGGAATATATCAGCGCTAAATTTCGACTGTTCCGCTGTCAGGAAGAAGATGACATTGCCGTTTTTGGGCAAGAGTTGGCTCCGCTGGTGAAGGTGATGCACGTCAAGGCGCGACAGGTATGGATAGGCGATACTGAGCGTTTTAGCCAGAGTCAGCTTTTTGGCAAGCATAATCGCACGAATATGGAGGCCGCGTGGCTGGCCTGCCGCGAATTCGGGGTGCGTGAGGAAAATGCCGCCAAGGCAGTGGCCGCTTTTAAGCCTTTGCCCCATCGTCTGGAAAAAGTAGCGGAAAAAAATCAGGTGCTGTATGTGAACGATTCCAAATGCACCACGGTGTCCTCGCTGAAAGTGGCTTTGGAAGCCTTTGACAGGCCTGTTGTGCTGCTGTGCGGGGGCAAGTTCAAGGGGGGCGATCTGGCAGGCTTGCGCGATTTAGTATTGCAGCATGTCAAAAGGGTCGCCCTGTTCGGGGCCAGCCGTGAACATTTTGAACAGGCTTGGGAAAACCTTGTGCCCATGAGCTGGGACGCGAATCTAGAGCAGGCCGTGCACAGAATACACAGTGCCTGTGCGGCAGGAGATGTGCTGCTGCTGGCTCCGGCGACTTCCAGCTTTGACCTCTACGCCAATTATAGGGAGCGCGGTAACGACTTTAAGCGTATTGTCGGGAGTTTATGATGGAAAATAGCAAAAAACAAAGCGCCTTGGGTCGCTTGTTGTCGCAAGACGGCAATTCTACAGGACCTTTCGATTGGTGGCTATTTACCATTATGGTGTGTCTGCTGGCTATTGGTCTGGTTATGGTGCTCAGTGCCAGCGGTATTGTGGCGGAAAAGTTGAACGGCGATAAATACTATTTTTTTAAGCGACAATTGGTGTTTGCGTGTGCTGGGGGCGTTGCTTTGTGGATTGCAGCGCTCATGCCACGGGAATGGCTGTATAAAGTTCAGTATCCAGCTTTGATTGTCGCATTGATTTTATTGCTCATCACGCTATCGCCATTGACACCGCGTATCAACGGTGCCAAACGCTGGCTGCCCTTGGGGCCCATATCCATCCAGCCCATGGAATTTGTGAAGATCGCGCTGGTTTTTTATCTGGCGTATTTTATGAGCAGCAAACAGGCTTTGATTAAAACCTTCAGCCGTGGGGTTATTCCCCCCTTTGCGGTGACGGGCCTGTTCTGTTTTCTGCTGCTGCTGCAACCGGACTTTGGCAGTGCCGTGGTGTTAGCGGGAATTTTATTCTTTATGTGTGTGGCGGGGGGAACGCGCTTTGTGTACCTGTTTATTGCCGTAGGCATGGCGCTGTCGGGCGCTTTGGCACTGGCCATTGCTTCGCCCTACCGTTTGCGCCGCTTGACCGCCTTTTTAGACCCCTTTCAGGACGCGCAGAATACGGGGTACCAATTGGTGCAGTCCCTCTATGCGATCGGGTCGGGAAGTTTCTTTGGCGTGGGCGTGGGGGCAAGCAAACAGAAAATGTTCTATTTGCCGGAAGCGCATAACGACTTCATTATGGCGGTTCTGGGTGAGGAAATGGGCTTTTTGGGCATAAGTGTGGTGATGATTTTGTTTGCGCTGTTATTCTGGCGTTGTTACCGCATCGTGCTGGGGCAGAAAAATTTGCGTGACCGTTTTACGGCCTTTGGCATTTCGTTGATTTTAAGCATGGGCGCGGTGATGAATTTGGCGGTGGTGATGGGCGTTGCCCCCCCCAAGGGGGTACCCATGCCGCTGATGAGTTATGGGGGCAGTAATTTGCTCGCAACCATGTTGTGTGTGGGGCTGTTGATGAATTTTTCACGTACCGTGAAATTATGGAATGAGTCCTATGAACGAATGTGACACAAAAAGTTTACACCGAGTGCTGCTTACCACCGGCGGTACGGGCGGGCATGTCTTTCCCGCTTTGGCTGTGGCTGAAGAATTGCAGCGCCGTTATCCTCAGATATCCTTGCTGTTTGTAGGCTCGCAATACGGGCCTGAGGCGCGCATGGTTACCAATGCGGGTATTGAATTTCGGGGTCTTCCCGTGCGCGGCTTTGTGGGGCGCGGGGCGCGGGCGCTGGGGTCGAGCTTGCTGATGAGCCAGGCCGTGTTTAAGGCTTTGTGGGTAGTGTGCGGTTTTAAACCGCAGGTAACTTTGGGCTTTGGGGGCTATGCGGCCTTTGCGCCCATGCTGGCCTCGCGTTTGCGCGGGGTGCCCACGGCGCTGCACGAGCAAAATGCCGTGGCTGGTGTGAGCAATAAAGTTTTGGCGCGTTTGAGCCGCAAGATATTTCTATCCCTGCCGGATACGGCGGGTTTCAATCCGCGTAAATGCGTACTGACGGGAAATCCTGTGCGCCATACGGTGGCGGCGGTAGGCGTGGCCCGACACCGTAGAAATTTTAGCCGCCCAGAACCTTCCCGCAATTTGCTGGTGGTGGGGGGCAGTCAGGGGGCGCGGGCGCTGAATGCCTGCGTTATGACGGCTTTGCCCGTGTTCAAAGCGGCGGGACTTGAGCTGCTTCACCAGACGGGTCAACAAGATTTTGAAAAAGTCCAAGCCGCCTATGTGCGCGCTGGATATGCCCCAGATTGTGTGCAACCTTTTATTGAAGACATGGCGCAGGCCTATGATTGGGCGGATCTTGCTTTATGCCGAGCCGGTGCCACCACCGTGGCAGAACTTTCCGCCGTGGGTCTGCCCGCAGTGCTGGTGCCTTTTCCGGCTGCCGCACACGATCATCAAACCTACAATGCCCGTACTTTGGCCCGCACAGGTGCTGCGGTACTGGTGCAAGAAGCAGATATGTTGCATATGGATGTTTCGGCTCTCATACTAAGATTGTTTAATGATACAAGTGCCTTGATTGGTATGGCTACCTCTGCCTACGCGCAAGCGCAGGAAGATGCTGCGGTCAAGGTTGTAGACGAATTGGAAGTCCTGTTATATAGTTTAAAATAGAGGTTTATAAATATGCACTCACGTATTAAGCGCATTCACATGATAGGCATCGGCGGGTCAGGTATGAGCGGCATAGCCGAAGTTCTGTTGAACATGGGCTATGAAGTCCACGGATCTGACTTGAGCGATTCTGCGCCGGTACAGCGTTTACGGCATTTGGGGGCGTGTGTGCATATCGGTCACGCGGCGGAAAATGTTTCGGACGTGCAAGTGCTGGTCAAATCTACGGCAGTAGCGGAAGACAATCCCGAAGTGCAGGCCGCCCGTGCCAAGGGTATCCCGATTATTCCTCGGGCCGAAATGTTGGCAGAATTGATGCGCTTGCGTCAGGGCATTGCCATAGCGGGTACCCACGGCAAAACGACCACCACGTCTTTTACGGCGGCTATTTTTGACGCCGCGCATCAGGATCCTACCGTCATCATTGGCGGTTTGCTCAATGCCTATGGGGCCAATGCGCGTTTGGGCGGCGGTGAATATCTGATTGCCGAGGCCGATGAATCCGACGGTTCCTTCTTGTGTCTGATTTCTATTATTAACGTGGTGACGAATGTTGACCGCGACCATGTGGATTTTTATCCCCAGCAGCAGGATATTGACGATGCTTTTGTGGCCTTTATGAATAAGGTGCCTTTTTATGGCATGAATATTGTGTGTGGCGATGATGTGGGGGTGCAGCGTTTGTTGCCGCGCATTAAACGTCCGGTGGTGACCTATGGTTTTGGGGAAGAAAACATGCTGCGGGCAGTGCCCGTGGCGTGCGGGGCTACCAGCCGCTTTGAGGTGCTGTTCAAGGGCGAAAGTCTGGGCATTGTGGAATTGAAGCATCCCGGTAGACACAATATTTGCAACGCCTTGGCGTCCATTGGCGTGGCTCTGGAAGTGGGGATTTCCTTTGCGGAGTGCAGGCGTGGTTTGGCCGAATTTAGGGGCGTGGGGCGCCGCTTTGAACGCAAGGGTACTGTCAGGGGCATTGAGGTGGTGGACGATTATGGGCATCACCCGGCCGAAATTGCGGCAACCTTGGCAACCGCACGGCAGGTGTTCCCCAACCGACGCTTGGTGGTGGCTTTTCAACCCCACCGCTTTAGCCGCACCCAAGCCCTGTTTGGTGAATTCTGCCATGTGTTTGCTCCGGTGGATACCTTGGTTTTGACCGAAATTTATGCGGCCTGTGAACAGCCTATCCCCGGTGTGAGCGGGCAAAGCTTGGCGCAGGGGATTCGGCAGGTTACGCAAACCGATGTACGGTATTTTCAGAACATTGACGGTATGATTGCCGGACTGCGCGATATTTTGCAGGAAGGCGACGTGCTGCTCACCTTGGGGGCGGGCACCATCACCCGTATTGGCCCCGCAATTTTGGGAGGTTGAGGCTATGCTGGAGCTTCTGCATGATCCCGTCCTCGCTGAACGAACCACCCTGCACCTTGGAGGAACCGCCATTGCGGAAATTCGGGTTACTGAAGCTGTGGACGCGCTCAAGGTAGGGGCTGCATGCACAAGCCTAGGAGGGGAGCCTTTCGTGCTTGGGGCTGGAAGCAATCTTTTGGCAGCGGACGGGCGCTTACCCGTGGTGCTGTTGCGCCCTCTGTTTACAAAAACCTTATTTGTGGCGGAAGAAGGTGCGGATACCGTGCTGGTGCGTGTAGGCGGGGGAGTGCGTTTGCCCCGGCTGCTCGGCAGCTGCGCTCGCTGGGGTTTGGGGGGGCTGGAAGGCTTGTGCGGCATCCCCGGCACCGTGGGGGGGGCCGTTGCCATGAACGCGGGTTCCTTTGGCTGTGAGACAGGCAAATTGCTCCATTCTGTACGGGTATATTCACCCGCTTTGGGGGTCGTTGATGTGGCAGCGGAATACCTAAACTTTGGGTATCGGAGCATGGCAATAGCGGGACTAAATACATGGTTTTTCGTGATTCATGCAACTTTTGCCTTGACGCGTTCTTCTATGAATGGCATCACAAAAGCCATGCGTCATAACTTTCTCGAGAAAAAATCTAAACAACCAATGACCGCGTGGAGCGCAGGCTGTGCGTTCAAGAATCCTGCCCCAGAGCATTCTGCGGGGAAATTACTTGAACAATGTGGTTTTAAAGGGAAAAAGCTTGGTGGAATGGCCTTCTCTTCGGTGCATGCAAATTTTCTTATTAACGAAGGGCAGGGCAGCGCTACAGCGGCTTTTGACTTGCTTGAGTGTGCACAAAAAACCGTGCATGAACGTTTGGGCATACTGTTAGAGCGGGAACTGAAGGTGCTTTTGTGTCACTAAAATTGTCTGGCACAAACAAGCATAAGAACCGCCCGCGTAATGCCTATGCCAGCTCCTCCAAAGGGGGTAAAAAGCGTCAATGGTTTAAAGTTTGGCGTTGGCCTTCCCTCTCTCGTTTGGGGGGCATGGGCGGAATATTTTTGTGTACCTTGATTGGCGGGGCGGTATTGTTCGGCATGGGTGTCGGAACACTGCAATTATACAGATACGTCACCACCAGCCATTTTTTTGATACAAAGTATGTGGATGTTTCCGGTAATGTGCGCTTGTCCCGCGAGGCCTTGTTGCAGTTGGCGGGCTTACAAGTGGGGCAGAATTCGCTGGCGACCAGCATTGCCAAAGTGGAACGTTCTCTGCTGAGTACGCCGTGGGTGGAAGAGGTTTCGGTCAAGCGTTTACTGCCGGATCGTTTCGTGCTTAAGGTGAAAGAGAGAGTTCCTTCTTTCTGGGTACGTAAAGACGGGGTGTTGAATTATGCGAACACCGAAGGAACCATCATCGCCCCCGTGGAAACGGCAAATTTTCTCTCTCTGCCCACGCTGGAAGTGGAAGGGGGAAGCGAAGAGGTGTTGCCCCACCTTGGTGAATACGTGAAAGATTTGCAGATGGGCCGGCTGCCCGTGGAATTTGGGGCGGTGTCCGCCATCAGCATTACCCCCGGGAGGGGTGTGGAACTATTTTTAGAAGACCGCAACATGCGTTTGAGTCTTGCCACAGATGATTGGAAGGGCAATCTGGAGCGCTTGGGGATTACTTTAAGTGATTTAGCTCGCAGAAATGAGTTGGGAAGTGTGCGCGAAATCCGCGCCGCCGATGGGAATGTGTGGGTGATCAAATTTTCGGATACACCCGCCAAATAGCGGAAGCGATTTTGCACAGGAATAGGAGAAGGATGGCATGAGCAAGTCTGAATTGATTGTTGGACTGGACATAGGCACCACCAAAATTTGTACCGTAGTGGGCGAGCTTGCCGACTCGGGCCTGATAGACGTGGTAGGCATTGGCACCAGTGTTTCCACCGGCCTGCGTAAGGGGGTTGTGGTCAACATTGAGCAGACCGTGCAATCCATCCGCAAGGCTTTGGAAGAAGCGGAACTGATGGCCGGTTGTGAAATCCGTGCGGTGTATGTGGGTATCGCGGGCAGCCATATCATGGGTATCAACAGCCATGGTGTCATTGCCGTCAAGGGGGGCGAAGTGGCCCAGCGCGATATTGAACGCGCTCTTGATGCCGCACGCGCGGTGGCTATCCCCGCAGACCGTGAGGTCATTCATATTTTGCCGCAGGAATATATTGTTGATGATCAACGCGGCATTGCCGACCCTCTGGGTATGGCTGGCGTACGTCTGGAAGTGAAGGTGCACATTGTTACTGGGGCTGTTTCCTCGGCCCAAAACATTGTGCGCTCGTGCCACCGGAGCGGTTTGGAAGTTTCGGATATTGCCCTTGAAGCTTTGGCTTCGGCTAAAGCCGTGCTGACTGAGGAAGAACGCGAAATTGGTGTAGCACTGGTAGATCTTGGGGGTGGTACCACAGATATTGCCATTTTTGCCAATGACGCTATCAAACACACGGCGGTGCTGGGTCTTGGGGGGCAAAATCTCACCAACGACATTGCCTTCGGCCTGCGAACCCCCATTGGTTCTGCGGAAAAAATTAAGCTTAAATACGGTTGTGCATTGGCCGAGATGGTGCGTAACGATGAATATATCGAAGTGCCCAGTGTGGGAGGGCGTGAGCCGCGCCGTCTTTCACGCCAAGTGCTGGCCGAAATTTGCGAACCGCGCATGGAAGAAATTCTGTACCTTGTGGATCAAACGCTTGTGCGCTCCGGCTATAAGGACATGATCGGCGCGGGTGTTGTGCTGACTGGGGGCACAGCCCTGATTGAAGGTTGCCAAGAACTTGGAGAGCAAATTTTTAATTTGCCAACGCGCATCGGCTATCCGCGTAATGTGGGTGGTTTGAAAGATGTGGTCAACAGTCCAAAATTTGCCACGGCTGTGGGTTTGTTGCGCTACGGCGCGGAAAAAGAAACACAGGGGCAAAAGAAATTTACTAATCGTGAGTCGGGGATGTTTAACGGCGTTTTGAGTCGCATGAAAAAGTGGTTTGCTGACATATCATAAATCCTGTCGGGCAGGGTGAAAACGCATTTCGGAGGAGAGGTTATGGAAATTATGGGTATAGATAGCTTAGTTCTTGCAAGTAATGCAAAAATTAAAGTTGTCGGTGTCGGCGGCGGTGGCAGTAATGCGGTGCAGAACATGATTGCATCCGGTTTGCGCGGTGTGACTTTTGTTGCCGCTAATACCGATTTGCAGGCTTTGAACAAAAGCAGCGCAACCGAAAAAATACAATTGGGCGAAAAGCTTACCAAGGGGCTTGGGGCTGGTGCCAATCCACAGGTGGGGCGTGATGCCGCTCTGGAAAGTGTGGGCGCTATCCGCGATGCTCTGGGCGATGCGGATATGGTCTTTGTCACTGCGGGCATGGGCGGCGGCACGGGCACGGGTGCAGCCCCTATTATCGCGCAAGCGGCTAAAGAAATGGGCGCCTTGACCGTGGGGGTGGTGACAAAACCTTTCAGCTTTGAAGGTGCCAAGCGGCGTGCCGCAGCGGAAGCGGGGCTGGCAGATTTTAAGCAGCATGTGGATTGCCTGATCACTATTCCCAACGACCGCCTGATGGCTTTTGCCCCCAAAAAGGCTCCTTTCACAGAAATGTTGAAAAAAGCCAACGATGTACTGTATTATGCCGTAAAAGGTATTTCCGATGTAATCATGGAAGATGGCCTGATTAATCTGGACTTTGCCGACGTGCGTACCGTCATGGCGGAATCGGGGCTGGCCCTCATGGGTACCGGTATTGCCACGGGCGAAAATCGCGCGAAGGAAGCCGCCCAACGCGCTATTATGAGCCCGCTGCTTGAAGATGTTTCGCTGGAAGGGGCCAAGGCTGTCTTGTATAATATCACGGCATCCATGGACATTGCTGGTGAAGAAATTGACGAAATCGGGAGTATTATTTCTGAAGCCGCCCATGCTGAGGCGAATATTATCTTTGGTGTGGTGTTTGACGAAAGTGTGGGTGAAGAAATTCGCATTACCGTTATTGCCACAGGTATTGAAAGCCCCGCACAGCCTGTGGCCGTGCCTGCGGCTCCGGCTGCCACGGTGACCAATTTCCGTCAGCCAGGGGCAAACGCTGTGCCTTCCTCTCAGGGCCTGCGCCGCCAGCCACAACAGGTGCAGCATGCCGAAACTCTTGGCGGAGGCGCCCGCTCTACACAAATTGAAATGTGGCGCGGGGCTGGAAATGAAGACCGTTCTGCCTTCATGCGTAAGCGTGAGGCGCTCGGTTCCACACGTCCCCATGCACATATGCCCGGACAGGATGATTTTATTTTTGATGAGGACGAATTTGAAGTGCCCTCATTTATTCGCCGTCAAGCTGATTAGGCGACGGGAAGCGTCGCCCGCCCCTTAGGCGTAGGCGAAATTTACTTTCGCCGT
>JAVVPD010000028.1:0-27442 GCA_036655975.1 Desulfovibrionaceae bacterium
TGCGTGGGGTGAACAGGTGCCTCTTTGGCCCTTACGAACGACGCCCGTAACACAAACAACCTTGGAGGATACTTGTAATGTCCAGATTGGTTCCCCCTCATGGCGGTAAAGGTCTCGTATGCTGTTTGCTTAAAGGCGCGGCTTTGGAAGCAGAAAAAAAACACGCTGCTGGTCTGAAAAAGATCGAAATTTCCTCTCGCGCCAAGGGCGACCTGATCATGATGGGTATCGGTGGCTTTTCTCCGCTGAGCGGCTTCATGAACAAGGCCGACTGGAAGAGCGTTTGTGAAAAAATGACCTTGAGTGATGGCACCTTCTGGCCCGTGCCCGTAACCTTGGATATTTCCAAGGCCGATGCCGCTGGTTTGAAAGCCGGTGATGAAGTAGCCTTGGTACGCAAGGGCGAAATCATGGCTACCCTGAAGGTCTCAGAAGTTTACGAAATGACCGAAGCCGATAAAAAATGGGAAAGTGAACTCATTTTCAAAGGCAATGGCCCTGACTCTCAGAAATTCTGGGAAGTGGCCCTTGAAGACCATCCTGGCGTGAAAATGGTTATGGCGCAGCAGGAATATAACCTTGCCGGTACCGTTAAGGTGCTTTCGGAAGGCGAATATCCCACCAAATTCTCCGGCGTCTACATGACTCCCGCTGAATTGCGCGCCAAAATGGACGAACGCGGTTGGGGCAAGGTTGCCGCACTGCAATTGCGTAACCCCATGCACCGTTCACACGAATACCTTGCCAAAATCGGCGTGGAAGTTTGTGACGGCGTGGTTATCCACTCTCTTGTGGGTTCCTTGAAACCCGGCGACATTCCTGCTGACGTGCGCGTGAAGTGCATTGACACCTTGGTTGAAAAATACTTTGTGAAGGATCACGTGATTTCTGCTGGCTATCCTCTGGATATGCGTTATGCCGGCCCTCGTGAAGCCCTGCTGCACGCCACCTTCCGCCAAAACTACGGCATCAACAATCTGTTGGTTGGTCGTGACCACGCCGGCGTGGGCGACTTCTACGGTATGTTTGAAGCTCAGGAAATCTTCCTGAAAATGCCCAAACCTGCTGACCCCGGTAAGCGCCTGCTGTGCGAAAACATGAATATCGACTGGACCTTCTATTGCAAAAAGTGTGACGGCATGGCCTCCATGCGTACATGCCCCCATGGCAAGGAAGACCGCGTGATCTTGTCTGGCACAAAATTGCGTAAAATGTTGTCGGAAGGCGCAGAAATTCCTGATCACTTCGGTCGTGACGAAGTGCTTGTTATTTTGCGCGCCTACTATGAAGGCTTGACGGAAAAGGTAGAAGTGAAGATGCAGCGTGCTGCTGACGGCTCTGCCATGAAATAGCACGCTTTGCGTGGTATAGTTCTGTCTAAGGCGGAAACGGCAACGTTTCCGCCTTTTTTGTGGCGGTTTAGCTTGTGGAGAGGTCTTTACCTTGAGCACACAAAGATGTACTATTCGTGACTTTGCAACGATGACATGTGCGTAAATTCCCCCAGACCTTTTACACTGCGGACAGGGAAATGCTTGATCGTAACCGAACTAGCTCAATGATTATGCCGGCGCCCTTGTTTATGGCCCTGCTGGGCGTGGCTTTTTGCGCGTGGAGTGCCAGTGGCAATGCGTTGAATGTCTGTGTGACATCCGGGTGCTCTCTGTTTCAGGATTCAACCGTTGGCGGTATTTCCATGTGGTGGGTTGGCGTGGCGGGCTTTGCGCTGCTGGCGCTATTGTCCTTAAGCGGGCGCCCTCTGCTGGGCTTGTGGGGTGCGGGCTTTGCCTTGGTGCTGGACGGGGCTTTGCTCACGCTCATGCTGCTTACGGCGCCCTGTGTGGGTTGCCTCGTGGTGGGGCTCCTCTTCGCGCTGACATACGCGGCTTTCCGCCATGCTGTGCCGCGCCGCGATACGCATATGCCCCGTTCTAATTTGTTGGTGGTCTGGACAGTGTTGTGCATTATCAATGTGGCGGGTATCGCGCGGGCGGAATTGCGTACATGGCCCGTGTACGGCGGGAATGATTCTGCCACCCATATGTATTTTTCGCCTTCGTGCTCGGCGTGCCGTGAAGGTATCATCGCCTTGGCGGGTAAGGCCAATGTGGCTTTTTTTCCGGTTAATGAAGACGATAACGACGTGATGACTATTGCCTTGATGACAAAAGCCTTAGCCGGGGGCGCCACGATGCAGTCGGCCCTGACCAGCGCGCTGGCGGTAGAACGCCCCACGCGCGAGTTCAAAATGTATTCTCTGGAGATGCTGTGGTTGCGTTTCCGCCTGCTGTGCAATAAGGCCCATGTTTTTGCTGCGGGGGGGCAATTGCCCTATTTTGAATTTCGGGGCTTACCTGCGGCTTTGGTTAAAGACAGCGGGGTGGGTAAAAGCCGTCCCAGTTCTACGGGGGCCTTGCCCTCGCAAGACTACGCTTTGCCTATTGATACGGGCGTTGCGGGCAGTTGTGGCGGGCCTAACGCGGTGCCCTGCCCGTAGTTTTGAACGTGCTTTTTTGGACAATAGCCTTGACGTAGAAGGTCTTTTGCGCGTATAGGGGCACAGAACAATCCGCTTTTTCCCCACATCTCATTTTTTACCGTAGCAATGAGCGTACATGAACACATTGACCCTATTCCGTGAGCATCGTCAGGCCCTTGTGAAAGCATGGATTGACGAAGTGTATACAACATACCCCCTTGATACTACAGGTTTTATGCGTACTCAAGAAGACGCATTTTGTAATCCTGTGGGGGAAATAACCACCACCATGGCGGGCTATCTGTATGATGCCGTGGCTGGTGAGCATATCATCGAAGACCGTGTGCGTGACAGTTTGGACCGTTTTGTCAAACTACGCTCCGTACAAGATTTTTCTCCTAGCCAAGGCATCGGCGTGTTTTATTTGCTGAAACCTTTGCTGCGTAAGGTCTTGCTGCCCAAATTTACGGCAGCGGCCCAACTCAGTGACTATTTAGAAGCCGAATCCCGTTTGGATACCTTGGCCTTAATGGCCTTTGACGTGTACATTTCTACCCGCGAAAAACTGGCGGAAATGCGCATTAAAGAAATTAAAGATCAACACGTCCAACTTGTTCGTTGGGCTCAGCATGTTGAGGGAAGCCCGGTTGGAG
The DNA here is from genome assembly GCA_036655975.1 of Desulfovibrionaceae bacterium. Taxonomy (GTDB): domain Bacteria; phylum Desulfobacterota; class Desulfovibrionia; order Desulfovibrionales; family Desulfovibrionaceae; genus CASQEL01. The sequence continues at coordinate 3,133 of JAVVPD010000028.1, forward strand.
GACCGGGGGGAAAAAACTTTTAGCCCAGTGAGGTAAGGGCATGGTCATTTCGTTACTGGTGGTTATGGCCATCGGCGCTATCGCATGGGCAGGATCAAGCTTCGGCTTGGCTTTCCTGTTCGGCGTTATTCTGCCGTATGTGGCCGTGATCACCTTCATCGGCGGCGTCGTTTGGCGCATGGTTTACTGGAGTAAATCGCCTGTGCCGTTCTGCATCCCCACAACGGGCGGACAGCAAAAATCTCTGGATTGGATTCAACAGTCTACCTTAGATAATCCCAGTACCACATGGGGTGTGGTCAAACGCATGTGTTTAGAGGTTTTTCTGTTCCGTTCGCTCTTCCGCAATACTGCGGCAGACGTGCGCGCAGACGGGCCGCGCGTGGTGTATTATTCATCCAAGTGGCTGTGGTGCTTTGCACTTATGTTCCACTATTGCTTTTTGATTATCTTTATCCGCCACTTCCGTTTTTTCACCGACCCGGTGCCGCTTGTTATTACGTGGGTGGAAACCATTGACGGCATTATGCAAGTGGGCGTGCCCCGCTTGTATTTGACCAGCGTGTTTGTGCTGGTGGCTTTGGCCTTTTTGTTGGGCCGCCGTTTGTTCAATGAGCGTTTGCGGTATATGTCCTTGTTGAACGATTATTTCCCCTTATGGTTGATTATCGGCTTGATCTCCAGCGGTATCTGCTTGCGCTATTTTGATAAGTCAGACATCGCCTCGGTCAAGGTCTTCATTATGGGGCTGGTGCATTTTTCGCCCACCATTCCGGCAGGGCTTGGGGCTACGTTCTTTGTGCACCTCACCTTCCTGTCTGTGCTGTTGCTGTATTTCCCCTTCAGTAAATTGATGCACTTTGCGGGTATATTCTTTAGCCCGACTCGTAATATGGCCAATAATTCTCGCATGATTCGCCACATCAATCCGTGGAATCCTCCCAAAAAGTATACAACCTATGCTCAATATGAGGACGATTTCCGTGAAGCGATGGCTGAGGCTGGTCTGCCCCTTGATAAACCACTGGATACACCAGCAAAGGCCGCCGAGTAAGGAGCCCCTATGTCCAAACTACCTACGCCCAAAGAGCTGATTGAAAGCCGCCCGGCTTTCCCGCAGCAGGACTGGATGGATATCAAGCCTGAGTTTAAGCCGGGGTCTTTTGCCTACCCTGCCAAGCTTGATATTATGGAAAAAAATCATATGCCCCACCCCCATGTTTGGGATCCGGCGGCAGAAGATTGGAATTTGCCCGAAAATTGGGAAAAAATTCTGTGCGATGCCTTTGCCGAACGGCTGGAAAAACACCGTTCGCTGAAGGTATTTATGGATACCTGTGTGCGTTGCGGTGCTTGCGCTGACAAATGCCACTTTTTCCTAGGCACCAATGATCCCAAAAATATGCCCGTGCTGCGTGCAGAATTGTTGCGTTCCATTTATCGCCATGACTACACGACAGTGGGGCGTTTGCTTGGCAAACAAGTGGGCGCGCGCAAGCTGGATTATGCCGTGGTGAAAGAGTGGTTCTACTATTTCTACCAATGCACCGAATGCCGCCGTTGTTCGCTGTTCTGCCCTTATGGCATTGATACTGCGGAAATTACCGCCATTGTGCGGGAGCTGTTGCACGAAATTGGTCTTGGTATTAACTGGATTATGGAACCTGTGTACAATTGTAACCGCACAGGCAACCACTTGGGTATTCAGCCCCATGCTTTCAAAGAAATTGTTGAATTTCTGGCGGATGACTGTGAAACCATCACCGGTATCCGTCCGAAAACGCCTTTGAACGAGAAAGGTCACGAAATTCTGTTCATCACGCCCTCAGGGGACGTTTTTGCAGAACCGGGCATTTATACCTTTATGGGCTATCTGTTGCTGTTCCACGAATTGGATTTGGACTACACCCTGTCCACCTACGCCTCGGAAGGCGGCAACTTTGGCTCGTTCACCAGTTTTGATATGGCGAAAAAAATCAACGCCAAAATGTACGCAGAAGCCGAACGCTTAGGGTCTAAATGGATTTTAGGCGGTGAATGCGGGCACATGTGGCGCGTGATTAATCAATATATGGATACCTACAACGGCCCTTCGCCCGCGTGCATGGAAGTGCCAAAATCGCCCATCACCGGAACGGTGTTTGAGAATGCGGCCTCCACAAAAATGGTTCATATCACTGAATTTACTGCGGATCTTATCCACCACAATAAACTCAATCTTGATCCGAGCCGTAACGACCATCTGCATACAACCTGGCACGACTCCTGTAACCCTGCCCGTGGCATGGGTTTACTGGAAGAACCCCGTGCCGTGTTGCGCGCGGTCTGTAACCACTTTACGGAAATGCCCGAACGTACCATCCGCGAAGAAACCTTCTGCTGCGGGGCTGGTTCCGGTTTGAATACGGAAGAAATTATGGAATTGCGTATGCGTGCGGCCTTGCCTCGCGGCAATGCTCTGCGCTATGTGCAACAAAAGTTTGGCGTTAATCACATGGCTTGCGTGTGCGCCATTGACCGTGCCACCTTGCCGCCTTTGGCTGATTATTGGGCGCCTGGGGTGTCGGTCAGCGGCTTGACAGAGCTTGTGGCGAATGCCTTGGTCATGAAGGGTGAGCACAAGCGCACCATGGACATGCGGCAGGAAGATCTGCCCGGTGTGGAGGATGAATAACCATGTATAACGCCAAATACGTCATTCTGGGGATCATCGTCTTCGTGGCGCTTTTCACTACCCCTTTTTGGATTGGCAAAGGTGAGCAGTATAAGCGCCCTGGCGTGACCCTGCCCCAAAATGAAAAAGAATGTGTGGAGCCCGTGGCCTTTATGCGCGCGGAACATATGAAGCTGCTCAATACTTGGCGTGATGAAGCCCTGCGTAATGAGAACCGCATCTATGTGTCTTCCACAGGCAAGAAATGGGAAATCAGCTTGCAGAATACCTGCATGAAATGCCACACAAATGCGGCTGATTTTTGTGATAAGTGCCATATTTCCAACAGTGTGTATCCCTACTGTTGGTCGTGTCACATCACTCCGAAGGGGGACAAATAATGAATAACAGCAGAAGACAATTCCTCAAAGTTGCGGGGATTTCTGCCTTTGCCCTCGGTAGTGGGGTGGCTGGTAGCTTGCTCGCCAGCGGGGCTGGCGCCGCAACCGTGAAAGGAAGTTACGAAAGAAATACCAAAGGCCTGAAAGCTGGCCGTTGGGCTATGGTTATTGACACCCGCAAATTCCGCACGGATGCAGATTTTGCCGCAGTCATTAATGCCTGCCATAAAACGCACAATGTGCCCAATATCCCCGGTGATCAAAATATCAAGTGGATGTGGACAGATTTGTACGATAATGTCTTTACCGACGATCAAAACAGTATGCTGCCCCAAAAAATGGTGAAGGGAAAGTATCTGTTGCTCTGTAACCATTGCACCAATCCGCCCTGTGTGCGGGTGTGCCCCACGCAGGCCACCTTCAAAATGGCTGACGGTACCGTTGCCATGGACTACCACCGTTGTATCGGCTGCCGCTTCTGTATGGCTGGCTGCCCCTACGGCGCACGTAGCTTTAACTATATGGATCCGCGCAAGCATCTGGAAAACCCCTATCCCAATCCGGCTTACCCCACCCGCATGGCGGGCGTAGTCGAAAAGTGTACCTTCTGCACAGAGCGTTTGGCGGTAGGCCTTATGCCAGCCTGTGTGGAAGCCTCCAATGGGGCTATCCTCTTTGGCGATTTGAACGATCCGCATTCGAATGTTCGTAAGGCGCTGGAAGAAAATTATAATATTCGGCGCAAGCCAACGCTGGGCACCCAACCCGGTGTCTACTACCTTGTCTAGGGAGGACACGCCATGATTGAGAAACTTCTCACAGGGCCCAAGGGCTACTATCTTTGGCTGGCTTTCCTGCTGGGTGTTATCGCCGTGGGCGGCCTTGTGTATATCTACCAGCTTCAGCAGGGCTTAACCATCACCGGAATGAGCCGTGATGTGTCGTGGGGCCTGTATATCTCGCAATTCACCTACTTTGTGGGTGTGGCGGCCTCGGCGGTGATGCTGGTACTGCCCGCCTATTTCCATCATTATAAACAGTTCAAACGCATGATTATTTTTGGCGAATTTATTGCTATTGCCGCTGTTATCATGTGTATGCTGTTCATTGTGGTGGACATGGGCCAACCTCAACGTATGCTCAACGTGGTGCTACACCCCACCCTGAATTCTGTCATGTTTTACGACATGATGGTGCTGGTGGGCTATTTGTGCCTGAATCTCATTATCGGTTGGGTTACCTTGGAAGCCGAAAGGCTGGATGTTGATCCTCCAAAATGGGTTAAGTATCTTATTTACTTGTCCATCATTTGGGCTTTCTCCATCCATACCGTGACTGCTTTCTTGTACGCTGGCTTGCCTGGCCGTCATTATTGGCTTACCGCCATTATGGCTGCGCGTTTCTTGTCATCGGCCTTTTGTTCAGGGCCTGCGCTGTTGCTGCTGCTGGTGCTCGGCATGAAGCGTCTGACCGGTTTTGACCCCGGTAAGGAAGCTGTCCGCACCCTAACCCTGATTATCACCTATGCCATGTGCATTAACGTGTTTTTCTATCTGCTTGAAGTGTTCACCGCCTTCTATAGTGGCATGCCCGGTCACCAGCATCCTCTGGTGTACCTCTTTGCCGGTCATGGCGGGCACATTCCGTGGGTAACCTATTGGATGTGGGCGGCGGTGCTTATGGCCGCGGCCTCCTTGTTCATCCTTATTCCCCCGAGCTTGCGGGAAAACATGAAGCTGCTGCCCGTGGCTTTGGGTATGCTCGTTCTGGCTACGTGGATTGATAAGGGCCTTGGCTTGCTTATCGGTGGTTTTACGCCGAACCCCTTCGACGGCTTTACCAACTATATGCCGACATTGCCGGAAATTGCCATTGCTGTGGCTATCTACGCCGTGGGCCTGTTGGTTATTTCCCTGCTGTGGAAGATTGCTCTGGATGTCAAAAAAGAAGCGGGTACTTTCTAAAAACCGCTTCTCCCGCCCGTATAAGGCCCATGCTTCGGTGTGGGCCTTTTTTATAGGGGCAGGCAGACTTGACTTTTCTCTCTTTGCCTGTGACCATACGCCAAGACCACTATTTCAAGGAGCCAACGATGCCCTTTAAAGAAGCTATCACCCATTGCAAAACACTGCTGCGTAGTGGCTATGACGCGCATGTGATAAATGCCCCCATGCAAGCCCAATTGCTGAAAAGTAATGCCGAATTGGCTGTGGACATTGCCTGTGAAACCGATTTTGAAACTTTGGCAAAGCTTATTCCCAATGTGGAAGCCACTTCCGAAGCGGGGAGCATTGCTATTTTGCGTGAAGATGGGATTACGTTTCGTTTTTATCCCATTGAAAATGAAGATTCCGCCTTGCCTGAGCTAGCACTGCTGCGTATTACGCCCCATATGCTTATGAACATGGAACCTGCCCGTCGTTTGGAAATGCGCTTGACAGGTTTTGGCGGCCCGGCGGACAGCGGTGTCTATTCCGGCTTTGAAGATATTCAGGGGGGCGAAATTTGTTTGGCAGGCTTGCCGGATGAAACCCTTAAACATAATTATTTGTTGGCTATCCGTGCGCTGCGCTTTGCGGCTAACTTTGATTTGCCGCTGAACCCCAATTCGTGGCTGGCTATCGTGCGCGCGGGTTCACGGGTGCTGGACTATGTGCCCGCAGCAGACATTATGGAAGAATGGCGCAAGGTTGCGGCTGAATCTATGTGGAAATTTGTGCAATTGCTGCACGAAGCGCACATTTTGCAAGGCCTTATCCCCGAAGTGGCGGCTCTGTCCTGTATTCGCCAGCAAAAAAATGACGATGGTGCCGAAGAAACCGTCTTTGCCCACACCATAGACTGCATGAAGCGCTATCCTGAAGAAGGATTTCACTACGATTGGCTGGGTACTCTGGCTATGATGTTTCATGATGTGGGCAAATTGTATACCGGAGAATTTTTTGAAGGCCAATGGACTTTCTACCAGCATCACCGCGTGGGCGCGAAAGTGACCCGCAAAATTTTGCGGCGCCTCCATTTTATGCCGGAAGATATCGATCTGTTGTGCCATTTGGTGCGCTATCATATGCGTTTCCACTTCATGCTTACTGATCGGGGCATCCGCCGTTTTAAGGCTTTGGACGAATATCCGCGCCTGATCGAAATGACCCGTGCGGATATTAAAGCCCGCGCTGGCAGCTATACATATTTTAATCACAATCATAAATATTTGGCCCGTGCGGAAACGCCTGAGCAAATGCTTGAACCTTTGCTTAACGGGAATCAGATTATGGAATTTACCCATTTACCCCCTGGGCCCATGGTGGGGATCATCCGTGAGGCCCTCTTGCAAGCGCAAATTGCCGGAGAAGTCACTGACCTTGAAAGCGCGGTGAACTTTGTTCGCGAATATTCGCATAAAAATATTCAGTAGATATGCAAAATCTGCTCAATTTTACCTATGCGGAACTCGAAAAGTATTTTGTTATTGAGCTGAACCAGCCGCGTTTTCGAGCCAAGCAAGTTTGGCAGTGGCTATGGCAAAAAATGGCGCATGACTTTGCAAGTATGAGCAATGTCTCTAAAGACTTGCGGCTACAATTGGCGGAGTGTGCCTATATCCGTTGGCCCGAGGTGGTGACGGTGGCAACAAGTCAGGACGGTACGGTCAAGTTTTTATTGGCCCTTGAAGACGGGGCACAGGTGGAAACGGTGCTGATACCCTCCACGCAGCGGGAGGGCGGGGTGCGGATGACGCAATGCCTGTCGTGTCAGGTGGGGTGCGCCATGGGCTGCACTTTTTGCAGTACGGGCAGTATGGGTTTTGAGCGGAACATGACGGCGGGCGAGATTGTGGGGCAGGTGCTGGTGGCGCGGGAATATCTGGGTGACGCGCGGCCGGAACATCCGATTATTCGTAATTTGGTGTTTATGGGTATGGGCGAGCCTTTGTTGAACTTGTCCGAAACGCAACGCAGCCTCACTATTTTGAACGATTGCCACGGCCTAAGCTTTTCGCCGCGCCGGATTACGGTGTCCACCTGCGGGATTGAAAAAGGGCTTAAGGAGCTTGGCGAATCGGGGCAAGCCTTTTTGGCGGTGTCGCTGCATGCGCCCACACAAGACTTGCGGGCCCAAATTATGCCCAAGGCAGCGCACTGGAAGCTGGATGATCTCATCAGCGCCCTCGAATCCTATCCTTTGAAAACCCGCGAGCGTATCACGTTTGAATATTTATTATTGGGCGGCGTTAATGACAGCTTGGCTCATGCCCGTGATTTGGTGCGCCTTGTGGCTCGTGTGAAAGGCAAATTGAATCTTATTGTGTATAATCCTGCCGAAGGTGCGGTGTACGCGGCCCCTCGGGAGGCGGACATCCTCGCTTTTGAAAAATATTTGTGGGACAAAGGCATTACTGCCATTATCCGTAAAAGTAAGGGCCAAGATATTAAAGCTGCGTGTGGTCAGCTTAAAGCCTTTTTGATTCCAGACGCTCCCTCCGGCGCTTTACGGCGAAAGTAAATTTCGCCTAGGCCTAGGGGGCGGGCGACGGTTCTCGGTGCCAGAGCATTTAGCTGTTTTCATGAGCTAAATGCTCTGGCATCTATCCTATGGCACCACCGGCGGCGGCTTCTTCGGGGTAGAGGGATTCGATGTGGCGTTTGAGGGCGTGAAAGCGCCCCTGCATGATGGATTCGCGGGCTTCGCGCACAAGACTGAGAAAATAGGTCAAATTGTGCAGGGAATTGAGGCGAAAGGCGAGCAGTTCCTTGCTGGTATAGAGGTGGCGCAGATAGGCGCGGGAAAAGGTGCGGCAGGTATAGCATTGGCACTGGGGGTCAAGGGGGCCGTCGTCCTCAGCGTATTCTTTGCGCTTAATATTGATTTTACCGAGAGAGGTGTACAGGGTTCCGTTGCGGGCATTGCGGGTGGGCAGCACACAGTCGAACATATCTATGCCGGCGCAAATGCCGTTGATGATATCAAGGGGGGTGCCCACGCCCATGAGATAGCGGGCTTTGGCGGCGGGCAATAAGGGGGTGGCGTGATAGAGATGGGTCATCATTTCGGCCTTGCTTTCCCCCACGGACAGCCCGCCAATGGCAAAGCCGTCAAAGTCGTGATCCACAAGAGCCGCGATGGAACGGGCGCGGAGGTCTTTAAAGAAGCCGCCTTGGGTGATAGCGAAAAGCAGATTGTGGGCGCAGCCTTGGGGATAGGCTTGTCGGGCGCGTAAGGCCCAACGGGTTGTCAGTTCAAGGGATTTCTCCGTATAGGCGTAGTCCGCCCCGTAGGGGACGCACTCGTCGAGCACCATCATGATATCAGAATTGAGGTTACGTTGGATTTCGACGACGTTTTCAGGGGTGAACACATGCTTGGAGCCGTCGAGGTGGGAACGAAATTCCACGCCCTGTTCGCTGATTTTACGTAAGGAACTGAGGCTAAAAACCTGAAAACCGCCGCTGTCGGTGAGAATGGGCTTGTCCCACGCAGAAAAAGTGTGCAGGCCGCCGCGCCGGGCAATAAGTTTGTCGTTGGGGCGTAGATAGAGATGATAGGTATTCCCCAAAATAATTTGCGCGCCAAGGGCGTGAAGATCATCGGGAGCAAGAGCCTTAACAGAACCCACCGTGCCCACGGGCATAAAGATGGGGGTTTCAATACTGCCGTGGGCGGTGTCGAGCACACCGGCTCTGGCAGCACCGTCGGTGGCGTTGAGGGTGAAGCGGCCCGCGTGGGGACGGGCCTGAGCCGTCATTTTATCGTAATATTCCTGCATAGATCCTACTTGTACATGGGCAAAACATTGAAGACCACAAGGGTGTGGCAAAAGGCCGTGATACAGCCATAGAGCAGGAGCAAGGGAATAACCATGCTGCCTCCAGGGGCGGTATACAGGCTGGTGGCAAATTTGCGGCGGCTAACACGCAGCATGAGCGCGGGCACGATGACAGACCAGACGCTGGCGGCAAGGCCCGCCCATCCGATAGCGAGCAGAAAGCCGTTGGGCCAAATAAGCGCGCAGACGGTGGAGGGGGCAAAGGTAATCAGGGCAGTTTTGGTGCGTCCGATGCGTGAGTCGCTGAAACCGAACAGGTCCGCAATATAGTCGAACAGGCCAAGCCCCGCGCCCAGAAAGGACGTTGCCACGGCCAGTGCGGAAAAGGCTTCAAGCATACGCAGAATAAAGTTGCTGTCGACATTGGCCCCCGCTGCCTTGACCAGATCTCCCACATTGCCGCCTGCAGCAATCACGTCTTTGAATTGCGCGCGGGAGATGGAGCCGTCGGCGGCAAGAATCCATGTTAGATAGCAGATAAGCGCAATAAGTGTGCCGTAAATAAGACATTTGTTGATGCTTTTTGGATCTTTGCCAAAATATTTCACCATGCTGGGCACGGAGGCATGAAAGCAAAAGGACGTCAGATAGGTGGAGAGGGCCACCCAGATAAAGAGGATCTGCCCGCCGTCCCCGCCAAGGTCAAGCAGGACGGCAGCGCGGATTTGCGCCAGTAGTCCGGTCATGGACAGGACAAAGGTGATGACCATGCCCGCCATCATAATGAGGGAAAAACGGTCAACAATCCACGTAGACCACCATACGCAGGCAGTGAGCAGCAGGGCGAAGATAAGCCCTGAGACAAAGGTGCCAGGCTCGATGCCGGCAATGGCGAGGAGGGAATGGCGCACAATGGAGCCGCCGCCGCTGACATAGGCGTAGACAAGAATATAGAGCACAAAGGCCACGGCAAGGCCGTTGATCCAGCTCCACGTGGTGCCGAGAGTGTCTTGGACAAGGGTATGGAAGCTGGCACCGGGTTCATAATGGAGGTTGACTTCCAGCAAGGCTTGACTGGACAACAGCATGAGCAACCAAGTGCCAAGCATTATTGCAAGCGACCAATAAAACCACATGCCGGCAGAGATAGTGGGGAGGGCCAACATGCCCGCGCCGATGGTGGTGCCGGCAATAATCATGGTGCCACCAAGAACTGTGGGCTTATTGGGAATGAGGCTCATGCAAGGCTCCTTTTACTTCAAAATACACAAAAAAGGGGAAAGACAGCCGACCGGTGGGCACCGTCGTCTTTCCCCCAAAAATAGTTATTTCTGGATGTTCCAAGTTTTGGCAGTCAAACTGGCAAGGCCTTTGACCAGCACCTGTGTACCTTGCTTGCCGTAACCTTGAGCAACCAAGGCGCGGTAGGCGCCCTCAGCGGCGCTCAGACCGGGCAAAACAAGGCCCATACGGCGGCATTCGTCGAGGCACAGGGCCAGATCTTTGAGAAAGTGTTCGACAAAAAAACCGGGTGCAAAATTGCCATCGACGATGCGGGGGCCGAGGGTGGTCATGGCGATGCTTCCCGCACCACCGGGAATGACGGTTTGCAGCCACGTACGCACGTTCAAACCCGCTTCTTGGGCAAATAAGAGGGATTCGCAGGTGCTGAACATAACGCCAGCTATGGCTACCTGATTAGCCAGTTTGGCTTTTTGCCCGCAGCCCGCAGGGCCGAAGTGCACGACATTCTGGCCCATGCATGCAAGGCAGGGTTGCAGGCGGCTAAAGGCTGCGGCTTCGCCGCCCACCAAAATGGACAGGCTTCCGGCCTTGGCCCCCACGTCACCGCCCGTTACCGGAGCGTCCACACCGAAGCAGCCCTTGGCGGCGGCTTTTTCGGCAATGCGTACCGCCAAGGCGGGGGAGCTGGTAGTCATATCACACAGGATACCGCCGGGGGCCAAGCCCGCCAAGGCGCCCGTGGGACTGAGCAAAACTTCTTCCACATCTGCGGGAAAACCCACAATGGAAAAAACGATGTTGGAGGCGGCCCCCACAGCCTTAGGGCTGTCGGCCCATGTGGCACCGGCATCCAGTAAGGCTTGGGCTTTGGCCTTGGTGCGGTTGTAAATAGTCAGCGGGTACCCCGCTTTGAGCAAATGCCCCGCCATGGAAAGCCCCATAACCCCTGTGCCTATCCATCCTAAAGCAGGTTTTTGTGTTGTCATTGTCGCGCTCCTTATTGCAGAGTAAAATTTTGTTTTCGTGTCCTGATTATCGTAAATTTTCAGGGACGATATTTTTAATCACCGTGTCTTTGTCGAGTTTTTGGCCTTTGCGGAGCAGTAGAATATGCTGACGGTACAGGGCCAAATTTTTGCGGACATTGGCGTTGAATTCGTCCTGCCTGTTGCTGTCCTTTTCTACTTGGGCGAGGGCCGCGTCAAGCACTTTGGGCGCTATCTGGCGGCTGTCTTCCACCTTAGTACGGTAAAAATTGGCGGTTTCGTCCAAGGCTTTGGTCATGGTCTGCACACCCGTACGGGCTTTCTTGATGCTGGCATCAAAGTTGAAGGAGCTTTTTTTGGCTTCGGCGCTTTTTTTATCTTTTTCCATGAGGCCTAATTGATTTTCGATGCCCTTGCGGCGAATAGCGATGTTACGCACGGTTTCGATAATGTATACGGAGGTGCGGACGAGTGATTCCGCCGCCAAGGCCTGCTGACGTTCAAGGGCAATGTAATTATCTTTAAGTATTCCACGCAAGTGTTGTAAATTGTTGCGTTCGGCATCACTTGTGGCTAAAGGAAGCAGTCTGTCCAGCTCTTCCAGAGGATTGCGTTTGGTGTCCAGCACCTGTGCGTAGTCTTCACCCGCTTTTTGCCATTCTTTGTGCAGGGTAGCGGGGCGGTCGCCGGCGGGGGTGTTGATGCCGGAAAGCACTAAACGAAAGCCCAAATCGCGGCTATGCACAGGCCCGGTATTTTGGAAAAAAGCCACTTCTTCACGTCGACCGGGCATAATTTGGGCAACATCTGAAACATAGCTGCCCCCTTTACGTATAAAACCGCCCGCAGAACCGTGCAAGCGCCCGCCGAGAGAAAAGCGGAAAGTATCCATAACCATTTCGGCAACATTGCCCGCCGTGTCATACAGGCCCAAGGGATTGGGCTTGCGTGAGCCAATGCGTAGGGGGGATTCTTCAATGCGGGCAGCGCCTTCAGGGCGAAACACCGCGTAGTCGCCGTAGGCTGTGCCTTGGGGCATTTCAAAAAAATCTTCTTGGGCCAGCCAAGCGCTGGGGCTGGCCTGCCCCCCCCGTGCGGCGTATTCCCATTCGCTTTCTGTGGGCAAGCGCAAAAAGCCCACATTGCGACTGTCACCCGTAAAGCGGGGCAGGGAATCGGGTTGGTTTTTTAAAAGCCACGTTGTGTATTGACGGCTAAAATCCACAGCCTCATACCACGAAATTTCGGTTTTGGGCAGGGCATCCGCGGTGCTGAGGGGCGGGGTTAGGGCTTCAGGGCTGGTGGGGCAGGCATTTTCCATGAGCGCGCGCCATTGCAGCGCGCTAACTTCGTATTTCCCGATCAGGTAATAATAATGGTTCCCCGTGGGCAGACCTTTACGCCAAGCAAGGGGCAGATCCTCCAGCGCAAATGGTGCGGACAGGGCCGAAGAATAGCGGCTGTCGTAATAGGCGCGGTCTTCGTGCTGGGTGTCGTCGCGCCCAAGACGGGCGGGCATATCCCACAAAAAACCTTTGGCTGGCACGGCTACTACCTTAAAGACCATAGCCAAACCGCACGGCAGGGGCAGAACGATGTCGTTTTCCTGCGGGTTGGGATTCCATGTTTCGTCAAGGCTGACATCACCCTTGGCTTTGAGAGCGGCATGGGCGTGGTGTGCACAGGCAGAAATGGACAGAATCATGACGAGGCATACTACAAATTTATACATCACGGATAACCTCAGAGGGTTCAATGCGCGCGGCGCGGGCCGCAGGCTGGAGGGTCGCAATAAGGGACAAAAACAGCACAAGCCCAAGGGCTATCAGCAAATGTAGGGGGGTGAGGGCGCAAATTTGTTCCACCTGTTGCAGGCTGGACGCGAATAAATGGTTGATAATAGTGGCGGTACCCGCATAAATGCCAACGGCAAGGCCCGTGCCCACAAGTGCGGTGAGCAGCATTTGAAACAGCGGAAACAACATAATGGCCCCAGTGGGAAAGCCCATAAGCCGGATCAGCCCTAAAATACGTTCCTTGCGTTTGACGGCGGCCAGCGTGGCACTGGCGGTGGAGGCCACAAAACCCATGGCGGCGGCAGCGCCGATCAGCCCAAAAATCAGCGTTAGGGAACTGTCAAGCCGCTGTACTGCCGCGATTTCTTCCGCGCGGGTATAGACTTCCATCCGGCGCTGGGTGAAAAAGTCGCGCAGGTAGGCAACATCGTCTAAGGTGCGGGCATACAGGCGGAAGCTCGGATACAGGCGGCTGTCTAGCGGGGGCGGCGTTTCTCCCGCCCACTTGAAGGCGGGCACGGCGCGCCCGTCACGGTAATCTTCCGTGGCTTCTAGGAGAGATAAAGGGACAAAGGCCATGTCTTTCTGTTGTGCCTCCAGCGGCAGAACGGCACTGACCATTAGGGGCAGACTGACCCGCTGGCTTTTCCCTTGCTGCAAGCGGTCAACCCGACCTTCAAGCTTTTGCCCGACACTGACCCCCAATTTGCGGGCGGCTTCAAAGGACAAGATCACTCCTATCGTGCCATTTTCGGTGTTCACGCTGTCCGGCGCGTAGAGGGCTACCAAAGGGTCGCCCTGAGCTGTGGGTTCGAGCGAAACCCGCACTGCAGTGCGTTTCCATGGGCCTTTTGGTGCTGTCTCCGCCGCAGGGGGAAGCAATTCCATGGTAGACGACAAGGCGCGGGTGCGCGGCAGCACAAAGGCCACTTGCGGCATGGCTGCAAGCTCTTGCAAAAATTGTGGGCTGTATTGCCCGCTTGCAACGGGTGAAATTTCCATATTTTGGGGATTATGGAGCAAGCGGGTTGAGAGCGTGGTGATGACTCCGAACTTGACCCCGTACAAGACCAGTAAAGGGGTGAGTACGGCCGCCAAAGCCAGAATATTGCAGAGGGAGAGCAGCCGTTCGTGCCCATAGTCTTTGAGGGCCAAGCCACAGGCTTGCCAGAGCAGCGCAAAGGTTCGGTGTTGCTGGCTCATGCCCCCCTCCCTTCCAGCCGTGAGCTTGTTATTCCCTCATGGCAGCTCACCCGCAAGGGCAAGAGTTGAAAACCGTGGCTCACCGCCATATCCGGTGCATGGGTGACCATAACCACCGTGCAGCCCAATTGGGTGGTCAATTGGGTAAATAATTCCATCACCACGCGGGCTTTAGGCGGGTCAAGCGCTGCCGTGGGTTCGTCTGCCAGCACCAGCGTGGGGCGACTTGCCAGCGCACGGGCAATGGCTACTCTTTGCCGTTCCCCCACCGATAAGCGGCTGGGCAAGGCATGCTGCAGTGGTGCAAGCTCCAATACGTGGACTAATTCTTCCACGAGGGGATCTGCCCCCAAACCCAAGGCGCGGCGGGTCAATACGATGTTTTCGCGTACCGACAAAAAGGGCAACAGCCCTCCTGTTTGCAAGACATAACCCACATGATGCAGGCGCAGGGCGCTTAAGATGTTTCTTTTGCCCGCAGCCCACAAGGCCAGTATGTCCCGCTCTTCTCCTGCGAGGCTAAAGACAAAGCGCTCCCCTGTGTCCGGGCGTAAAATCCCCGCTAAGATGTCCAGTGCCGTACTTTTGCCGCAACCGCTTGGCCCGATGAACGCCACTTTTTCCCCCGCCATAATATCCAAGTGGGGAATTTGCAGCATAAAAGCCGCATTATGTTTATAACTTTTGCACACATTGCGTACAGAGAAGAGAGGAGAACATGGCATAGTATAGTTGTTTCCTCTCCTACGGCAACATGTTCAAAGGTACTCTGTACACCCAGTCACCGGCGTTGGGGGCGCCAAAGCTTTCCCAGTGGGCGCGGTCTTTGTCGTATTCGTCATAACGGGCTAGGCGCGACTTGAGGCGGTTGATAAAGGCGGTTTGTTCGCCCACGCTCATGCGGTACCAGTCTTCTTCGCGCAGGAGCATGATATCACTTTTATAGGGAAGGCCGTCCAAAAATTCTGCCAATATGCCGGTTTGGGCAAGGTTTTGGCCTTGGGCAGCGGAGGGATCGCGAACCATGCGGGCTGAGGCGGAAAGAATGCCCTGAAAAAAGTCGCGAGCGTCAGTTTTTTTAGTGCGTTCAGCATTATCAATAATAATACGAAGTTGCTGGGCAAGGTCATTCAGCTGATTCTTGGTGAGCAACACGGCCACTTCAACCGTGGGCACTTGTTGTTGCTTGGCAAGGGGGGCTAAAGCCATATCGGCTATCCACGAGTCGATAACGCTGGGCGCGCGGTTGGCGCGTTGCTGACCAAGAAACTCAAGCTGCATGGCATAGCCAAGGTCGGCAGCCATGCGGGCGGCTTCATCTTGGGGGGTGGTGGCGGGTTTTTCGTCTTTGGGTTTGGTCATCAGCTTACCGTCGGCAGTATTTTTGACCATGCTGACGATGCTGGCGGCTAAGGTTTTGCTGACGGCGGCAAAGTTTTTGGCCCCTTCGGCGGGGGTGGGGGCGGGGATAGCCAAATAGTTTGAGCGATTGTTCGACAGTTTGGTCAGGGCGCGGTAGGCCTTTTCGGCGCTGGCGTGGTTCGCTTTTCCGGCAGGGGAGGTAATGTGCAGGGCGGTAATCCAGATGCCTTGGGTGCGGGCAAAGTCCGCGAGTTCGGGAATGTCCATTTTTACGGTGGCGTAGGCATCATTGGCGGGCAGGGGGCCGGCATCGGAGAGCAGGATAATAACCCGCGAGGCATAGTCTTTCCATTGCAGGCTGTCCACAGCAGCCTTGATACCGCTGAGGGAATCTTCATTGAAAGCGTGGCTGGATACGGTGGCTTCCTGCACTTGGGAAAGGGCTGCTTCCAGATTTTTGCGCTGGGCGGCAGTGGTAAAATCGCTGATGATCTTCGTGTCGTATTCAAGGCCGGGGCGGGCTTTGACACTATTGCGGAAAGCCACCACAGCAAAGCCCACATCGTTAGTGAGCTTGTCTTTTTCGAGTTGGTCATAGATGGCGCGCACAACATTGAGGCTTTGGTCAATGTAGGGTTTCATGGAGATAGTGGTGTCCATAACCAAGGCAATGCCGGTGCGGGGCAGGTTTTTACCTTGCCCCTGAGGACTATTTTTTTGGCTGTTGCCGGGGTCGATGGAGGCAACCTGCAAAAATTTTACGCCTTCAAAGGGATCCGTCATGGCGAGAATAGGCATGAGATAGAAGCGCGAAGCCGCCACCGCGCCTTGGCTGTCTGGGGGTTCGGCGGCAACGATGGAGGGCGGCAAATTGGCGGCGTTTCCTTTAGTGGTCATGGCGGCGTTTACGGCGCTTTCCAGCGTGCTGAGCTTCTGCTCCATGTCTGGGGCGGTGCACAGGGTACGTAAATCTTGTTCAGCTTTGAAAAAAAGTACGGGCGCACGTTGGGAACGGGGGGTGAAGAGCAGGGTGAGGGCTTGATTCCACGGGGTGGTTTTGGCACTTTCGAGCCAGCCTTGGGCGGCGGTGGGAGCCGCGCCCACGCGCAACCAGTCCCCTTGGCGTTCATACACATAGAGTACGGTAAAGGGCTTAAGTGGCGCGGCAGCGGGGCTGCTGGCCTCGGGCGCGGGGCGCAAAGCCGCTGCAGGGTGGGTAATAATCCGTTGATAAAGTGTTTTTTTCCCTTCTTGCAGCAGCGGAACCGTCGCTTGCGGGCTTTGTGGTGTGGGGGCAGGGGCTTCGGCTGCCCGTACCCCAAGAGGGGCGCAGCACAACATACAGAGTGCGAGGGTAAAGCAAAACTGACGAAACATATACAGCTCCCAAAATAGGTGAAAGGCGACGGAAAGGCACCGTTATTCTATCATGTTTGTCAATGGCGTGGAAACCAGGGCCGCGCCGAACCATTTTTGATACAGAAGGTTGACAGTGCCGTCCGCTTGCAGGCGTTTGATGGCGGCATTAACGCTGTCGCGCACGGCTTCCACGCCGTGGCTAAAGCCGTAGGCATACAGTTGTGGGGTGAGCGAGACGTTTAAAATACGTACAAAGCCCCGCCCCTCATGGGTGGCAAAGTGCTGCATCATGGGCAAATCGCCGATGATGGCGTCGGCTTTCATATCCACCAGGGCGCTGTAGAGATCGAATTCCGAATTCAGCGCCAGCAGTTCACCGCTTTTGAAATTGGTCATCGCAAAATTTTCCGCAGTGCTGCCCTTGAGAACAGCCACGGTTTTTTCCTTTAAATCTAAGGGCTCGTCGATATCCATTTCCGCCCCACGCACCATGATGCCAAGGCCAGAACGCAAGTAGGGTTCGGAGAGGGTGAAACGCTGCATACGTTCTGGGGTGATGCTGATATTGGTGAGCAACATATGGCAAAAGCCGCCGTCAAGGGCTGCTAAAGCCGTGGGGAAATCGGGATGCCTATACGTAAACGCATAGGGAATGTTCATGGCATTCCACATATCTACATTAAAACCCGTCAGTTCTTTCTCCGTATTGCGGAAGGCGAAAGGGGGGTTATTTTCCACAACACATAAGTTCATGGCGCTGGGCAGAACGGGTGCGGCTGTGAAAGCGTCTCGTGGCGTTATCAGCACGGCGGGCAGTAAAAACAGCCAGCACAGAAGCAGACGGAGACGATGCGGCACATACATAATAAACCTCATTAGTTCATAGCAGGCGTTTGTACTATTTTTTGGGCGTTTTTATCGCCTTGGGCGGCAGCAGCTTTGGCCCAAGCGCGCAGGGCGGTCAGCGCTTTATCCGCAGCTTCTGTCTGGCCCGCCGTGCGGGCTTGGGTATACCATTGTAAAGCTTGTTGCGGGTCTGATTGTATGCTGCCCTTGGGGGCATTGTCTACTGGGTCAAAATAGCGCCCTAATAATAGCATGGCCTCGGCGGAACCTTTTTGGGCGGCATCTTCCACCAGTAAAAAGACGGCATCGGCGTGTTGCGCGGCCAAGGCAGCATCGGCGGGTTGGGCCGCTTGCAGGGTGCGGGCAAGGGCTAGATTCTGGGCGGCATCGGCATGGCTTTGTAATTGTTTGCGGGCTTGAGCCAAAGGCGTCAAAGCTTCTGGCGGCGTGGCGGGGGCGCTTTTTGCGGCAGTGGCGGGCGCGCTTGCCGGATGCTCTGGCGCGGCGGGGGGCGCGCTGCTTTCTGTTTGAGGTGTTGCTATTTTTTGTTGGGAATACCAATAGTATACCGCTCCCCCTAGTGCTAAGAGCAGCACGAGGCCCAGTGCTATCCATACCAGTGCGGAGGTACGCTTGGCGGGCGGTTCAGGCAGGGCCATGCTTAAGGGCAGGCTTTCCGGCTGGGCGGGTTCGGGATCTGGCTCGGGCTCGGGTTCGGGTTCGGGAACCACCACGGGGGGGGCAGGCACGGCGCTTGCCCCGGGCATGGCGAAGCCTTCTTTGCCTTTGAGCGGGGAATAGTCCAGTGATTCCACATGAATTACCGAGGGCGGCACGCAGGTGTGGCGTAAATGGATACGATAGGTGTTCAGCACATCCATATTGTCCACCACATGAGGCCCCACGCACAGTTCCAGCACATCTCCCTGACGCTGGATACTGTCGGGGATTTGCTCACTGTGGCTTTCCTGCCAATCGTGTTCGGCTAAAAACAGCGAGTCTGAAGCACGTTGGAGGCTGAAGGCGCAGCCTTGGGGCATGGAGGGCAGGGACGCGTCGCCCACATCAAGGTGGATGACGGCAAAACCCGCGCCACGGTCGGGAGTAGAACGTAAAATAGTCGGCACAAGAGGCTCCTTTACTTGCAGGGCTGCTGGAATAGCGTCAGTATGTCGCGCAGATTCTGATTTTCCGCCGTGTTTATCGTGACTGTGCCGTCAAAATCCACATTGGCACTGAGGGTATGTACTAAAGCCCGCAGCCAGTCGGTATACCATAAGCGGTCATAGGGGGCGGGGCTTTCGTCGATATGAATTTCCCCTGTGACAGTTTCGGGCGGGGTAAACAAACAATAATTGTGCCCGCCGAGCAGAATAGTGCGCTCTGCAGCCGCATACAGGCGGGGGTTGAAGCCCAGCCAGTCTACAAAGGCGTTTATCAGATCTGCCGCCACATAGGCTTGCTTCCACAAGACCCGCTCCCGCACGGTGTTGCCATAGGCTGCGGCCTTACGCAAGGCGTGTTCCATACTGTCTTGCACCCGCAAGCGCGTGGCCCCTACGGAAAGCTCGTGGACAAATAAGCCGAATTCGCGTTCTGGCAACAGAAAATAGTGTTGGTTTGTGGCGGAGCCGGCCAAAGTATGCAAGCTTTCGGCCCAATGGCGTAAGGTGATGGCGGTAAAACGGGCCGCTTCGTCCTGTATGCCCGGCGCGGCAGGCGGGGTGTCGCCTTCAGCTTGGGGGGGCACGGGAGTGGCTGTGGGCGCGTTAGGCTCTGCCTCACCAAAAATATCGCCCAGAATATCTTGTGCTGATACTCGGCTGCCGATCAACGCATGGGCTGCGGGTTGGCTGTCTTCTTGACGCAACAGGTCTTGTTCGGCGCGGGAATAGAGTTCGTGCAATTGATGGGCGGAAATCTGCAAAGCTCTGAGCAATTCACCAAAGCGCTGCATTTCTACCAATTGTGCCAATTGTGAGGCTAAAAGCCGGGCCAATTGATTTTTTTGGGCGCGTTCTTCCTCTTTATTGTCGGTTTTCCAATGCGGACTCAGCCGTGTGACCAAGCGGGCGGCGCATTCACTGACCGATTGTCCGATTTGCTGGCGTTTCAAGGCCGGATTGCACAAGGGGCGCAATTTTTCCCGCAATAGGCTTACGCCGCCGTCATTGCAGCGCATAGCGGCTTCCCATGCGCTGGCGGGGTCGGCAAAATGGGCTTGCACCAAGGGCGTGTGCACAAAAGCCGTGCGTACTTCTTCGACATATTCCACTTGGTCAGGGCGCACCCCTGTTTCTTTATCACCGTCAAAGCTAAAAATAGCTTCACATTTAAAATTAGGATTGCGTAATAAGAAAAGATTGGTAAAAGGTTTTTCACCGTCCCACAGGGTCGGCCAGTCATGTTGTTTGCCAAAAAAATCCAATAAGGAGGATTGCAGGCGCGTGGACCAGCGCGATTCTACCGAACTGACGCCTTTTTTCTTTTCAAATTCCATGTCCATCTTGGTCAGCACAAAAAATAAGGCGGGGGCAATACCCTTGCGCGCGCTGGGTTGAGTGCCGTGGGTGGCACTGATCCACGCATCCACTGCTCGGGGCAGGTCTTGCACTTCCTGATTGCCGGGGCCGATGCACAGGAGCATGCTTGTCAGCTCCCGTTCCGCGCAATAGCGCTCGAACAAATAGGCCACCTTGCCGCGCAGATACAAATTTTCTAAGGTTCCCTCACGGGACAGCTCCGCATGCAGATTTTCCAGTTTCAAACGCGAACGGTACCCGGGAAAATCCAGCAAATCCGTATAATCAAAAAAGTCGTCGGGTTTTTCCGGCATATAAATGGTGATTTCGGCTGTTAAAGCGGCCACCAGTGCCCGTGGCAATACCGCCGTGCGTCCCGTGGCCCCCGTGAGGGTCAGGGGGGGCACATCGTCGTGGGCCGTGTTGTCTCCCCCGATGATCGCCCCCAGCCCCTTGAGCAGGGCCACGTCAATAATACTTTGCCCGCGCGGGATGAGCGCGTCTAAGGGGCTGTAGGCCACAGCCGGATTGTCTAGGGCCTGTAAAGCGGTACATAAGTGTACGAATAAGGTGTCAAACGCGGGCACATTGTTCCAGATCAGCCCCATCAAATGCCCGAGATCCGCCAAGGGCAGCAGGGGAGCCAACAGCGCCGCGCGTTGCCAAAAATATTTTTGCAGCAATTGCACCCGTGGGCGCGAGGTGAAATTTTTGTTGATATATTCTTCCAGCTCTTCGATGTCGTCCGCTTGCAGACACAAACCGTGGCTGGCGGGTGTTCCCGCGCTGTAGCGTTGCTCAAGCGTGTCCAGCACCTGCACGAGGGCTTGTTCGTCGGGCGTTTCTTTATGTTCGCAGTCGGCATAATAGGTGTTGGCAAGTACCCGCACCACATCCAGTGGCGACAGCAGGCGCAAAACGACGGGAAAACCCGCAGGCATGCCCGCAGGGGCGGTGGTGGTGAAGCGGGTTACCAAACCCGTAGATTCTTTGCCCCCTTCGGGATTAATAGCGCTGATAAAATCTTCAGTGTGCCCGGCAAAGTCGGCTAATAAGGTTCCCTTAGCGTCGCGCGCCAAGGCAGAAATGAGGTAGGACTTGCCCGATTGGCTTGGGCCAAACACTCCCACGCACATTTTGCGTTCTGCCGCGATGGTGCATTTGGCAAACAAACGCCGCGCCCGTCGCAATTCTGCATGCAGGGGGGCATATTCATTCCCCACCACGGTGCGGTTATTTTGCACCCATGTTAGGGCTTTTTCGGTATTTTTATCCCATTGGCGGCAACAGCCCGCCAATTGCTGATCTTCAACGTGCATATAGTCTCCGCGTACTTTATTCAACAACAGTCCCTGTATCTAGCCAATAGCCTTCGTGCAGGGGGAGGGTTTGGAGGCGTACCTCCAATTGGCGCGCACTGACGGCTCTGCCTTGGGCATCTTCGATAGAATCGATAATAAAATCGCCTTCATCACGGTCGTCCTTGCTTTCTTCCCACACTTCGGCCACATGCAGGCGCAGGTGAACGGTATAGGGCAGATGTCCGGCGGCTTGGGTAGCGGCTTCTTCGTCAGCAAAGGTGAGCAAGTGGTAGCGGGTAGTGGGCCAGCGTTCCACGCCCAATTGACGATACCCGATGGTGAGTTGACCGCCAAAAGAGACGGCGCGGGTGGCTTCAAACTCGTTGGGGCTGCAAATATCTACGGTGAACCAGACTTTAGGCTGGCGCAATTGCCCGTTATTATCCAGCTCGCCGATATAGCGGGCGGTGGAAGTGAGTTTGAGGGCGCTGGTGTCGAAGGAGAATCCTTCAAGGCGTCCTTCCGCCAGAGAGCACAGGATAGCCCCCACGACCACGGTGGTTTTGGGGTCGGCGATGCGACCGCGTACATCTTTAAAGGGGTACCAATTGCCCACATGGTAGTGGCGCATGGGGATGATGCGGTCTGGGGGAACGGGTAATTTTGCCAATACGGAGGCCATGATGCCGTTCCACGCGCTGGGGCGCCCGGTGAGCAGCAGGGCGTCGCAGTCATAGCGGTAAATAATTTCGCATAAGTCGGCAATGGCGGGGCCAAGAACATGGCGGATGCTCGTCTCCACGGCGGCGGGGATAACGCGTAAGGGCACTTCCAGCAGGGTGAAGGTTGCGGGATTGGGGCTTTGGGCGATGAGCGCGGCATTTACCATGCCTTCTACGGCCAGCCGCACCCTATTTTGGGGGCGCGGGGCTAGGCGGATGAGTGGGGCGATGCTGGCGGGCAGCTCGCATGCCGGCGGATTGTCCAGCGTGGCAGGGTCAGGCGTGAAAAAATCACGCAGGCAGCAGGTGAAGGCGTGGCTACCCGCAGCAGCTTCCTGCTTTTGCGGGCCAGAATCGTGTTGTACTTGATCGAGGGCCTCGCACAGGCCGAGCATGCCGAGGGCCACGGGCACCGCGATTTGGCGCACAAAGCGTATTCGAATATTGCGTAATTCTTGGGACATACCAATGACATCATCCCCGAAGAGCTGCCCGAGCAGCAGGCTGGGATCGTGCAAGCCTGCATCAACAAGCGCGTCGCGCAAGGCGGGGTAGACGTGTTTGGCGACGATTTCGCGCAGAACATCGTCCCCCGCGATATTAAAGCCGTCGCGGAATTCCAGTTGGGGTTTCAGGCGGGCGGTGTCGCCCTGTCCGCTGGTCAGGGTGTAGGTGGTGATGGACAAGTCCGTGGTACCACCGCCAATATCCACCGAGGCCATCCGCACGCTGGGGTGGGGAGCATTGGGCCGAACTTTGCCAAGAATGCCGAATAATTGGTGGGCATCTCCGTGGTATTTGACCGCCAGCTCGTTGTAAAGATACACCAGTTGGGAACATGAGGCTTCGTCCCAATCGCAGCGGATAGCGGGGCTGGTGCGAAAATCTGGATTTTTGGGGCTATTGGGGGCACCAAGGCTGTACCATTGGCCCCATCCGAGGGCTTCCCAAACTACCCGCACGGCCCACTGTACCCAACGCCGAAAAACACGTTTTTCGGCCACGGGCATGGCGGTGGGCACGGTAAAGATAATCCGGCGCAAGCGGCGGGGCAGGTTGGGCAATTCCCGGCGCATGCGGGTGGCGGGGGCGTTAATGGTGACCAGCGCTTGCGTCAGAATTTCGCCCAGCATGAACATCATTAGGGACGAGCGGGTGAACAGGGATTCAAAGGCGGGTTCTTGGGCCTGTTTGCGTAACACCGGATTCTTTGTGAACAAGGGGTCATTAAAGCAGGCCAGGGGCGTACCCTCGCGATTGACCTGTTTGGCGAAGAGCCCTCGGGTGACCATGGGTTCGGCGTGGCCCCCTGTGTTGTAGCGCCAGCTTTGTTGCCACGGGCGTTCGTCCCACAAATAGCGTTTGGGGCTGGACATGCCGGTGCTGCCCTCAGCGCAAATACTGTGCGTAGCCAAGCGGGCGGCTTCCGGCCCTGTGCGAACCGCTGAGGGCCAAGCAAAGGCGGGGCTGCGCCGACCAGAACGGCGGCTTAAGGCATCGTTGCCGAGGGTCACTTCCGCAAATTCTACCCGAGTTTCAAAGGGTTCACTGTAGCAGAATTCGGGGCGGCTCATGTCGCGCAATTCTAGGGCGTAGCTGTCGTTCAGATTGGTGGCCCGCTGGGGGAGGGTTTCCACAAGAATTCCGGTGGTGCGGGAATTTCCAATATCCAGTACCAGATCCACGTCCACGGGCAGGTCGCGCTGCGGATTGATAACTTGCACGGCCAGACCACTGTGCGCGCTTATAACGGGGCTGCCCGCCTTGGCTTCAGGCGTCAGAGCCAAGCGAATAATTTCTACGATATTTAAATAACTGGCAAGATGTTCCAGAACAAAAGGGCTGTCGTCGCGCCATGAACCCCGACCCCGATGACGGTTTTGGCGATAGGAATCGTACAGGGCCATGATCCATTCGTCTACCCAAGGTGCGTTCAAAAACCACGCATTGTCGCGCACATGCGCCGCTAGGCGGAAGGTGCCGTGGGCCGCGACATCGGCGGGGGACAAGGCGTAATAGTGCTCGTTGGCAAGGGAGGGGGAAGGCATGGGCGGCGTTTCCACCACCGTGTCAAAGACCAGCACAAGGCGCAGGGTGTCGGGCGTGTCTTCGGGGCGGGTCAGGCGGCAGCGAGCCCAATTGGAAGGGCC
>JAVVPD010000029.1:0-7651 GCA_036655975.1 Desulfovibrionaceae bacterium
TACACAATTTTTTGAAAAACTTTCGCAATCCGTCTTTTTGGAGGCGCACAAAATATGAAGTCTTTTGTAGGTAGTTATTTTCTTGCGTGTCTGCTGTTAACAGGCTGTGCCGTGCCCGCCAATCAGGGGGTGCTTGACACCGGTGGGGAATCGCAGGTGCGTATGCGTCAGGTGCAGACGCGCTATTTTGAGACTGGTGATAAGAAAAAGACCTTGGAAAGTGTTATCGCCACCTTGCAAGATTTGGGTTTTGTTATCGACAAGGCCTCGTATGACTTGGGCACCATCAGTGCGACCAAACTTTCAGGCTATCGCGTCCGTATGAATGTTAATGTGACGCCGCGCGGCGAACGCATGATGGTGCGGGCCAATGCGGAATACAATGCCCAGCCCATGGCAGATCCCACTACCTATCAGCAATTTTTTGCAGCACTCTCCAAAAGCATGTTTTTGCAAGCGCAGTTGGACGAATAAGGTTGTGTGGGGAGGCTTTTTGCCTCCCCAAAAATATCTAGCCCTTCCAGCCGCGTGAGGTCATGCGAAGCCCGTCTATCAGCAATTTTTTGCAGCACTCTCCAAAAGCATGTTTTTGCAAGCGCAGTTGGACGAATAAGGTTGTGTGGGGAGGCTTTTTGCCTCCCCAAAAATCTCTAGCCCTTCCAGCCGCGTGAGGTCATGCGAAGCCCGTGCGGGCCAAGAATGCAGCATTCACGGCGGGGCAGGGTGTCCACAAGGCGCAGGGCGTCGTGGGGGGGCATCACGGACAGGGCCGTGGCAAGGGCGTCGGCCTCGGTGGCGGTGGGGGCCAGCACGGATACGCTGCTCACGCGGCTGGGGCTGGTGCCGGAAGCGGGATGGATAATGTGGTGGTGCTCACGTGAGGCATCGTAGAAAATTTCGTAGCTGCCGGAAGTGGCAAGGGCACCGTGGCGCAGGTTAAGCACTTCGGGATAGGCGGTGCCGTGATTTTTTTTGTACAGGGGATTTTCCACCGCTACGGTCCAGGGCTGACCGAGGCTTTTTTCGCCCCAGGCAATGATATCTCCCCCCGCGTTAATGAGATGGTTGGGCAGGCCCAGTTGAACCAACAGGGCGGAAACCCTGTCAATGATGTGCCCCTTGGCGATTCCGTCAAGGGTGATTCCCATGTGGCTGCGTTCAAAAGCAATACGGTGTTTGTCGAGGCGCACCCGCGCAAAGCCGACGAGCTGACGGGCGGCGTCAAGGTCGGCGGGGTCAAGGCGCATCTGGCCTTGGGGATTTTGGTGGGCTTTAAACAAATCAACCACAGGCTTGACGGTGGGGTCAAAGGCTTTGTCGGTGAGGCGGGCCACACTTTGGGCGCGGGCCACCAGCGCGCTGAGTTCGGGGGGGGAATCGTGCAGGCTGCCCTGAGCGTTCAGCACACTGAGGGGCGAGGCCTTGTCGTAGCGGCTAAAAACACCTTCAAGCTCATGAATTTTGGCAAAGGCCTGAGCGAGACCTTCTTGGGCTTGGGCGCTGCCGCACTGTGCGAGGCTGATGCTCACAAAAGTGCCAAGCATGACGCGGGTTTCGCTAACAGGGGCGGCGGTGTTGGTGTTTCGGGTCAGCGCATGGGCCAGCACTGGGGCGGGCAGGGCCCAAGCGCACACTATGCCCGCGCCGGCTAGGGCGGTAGTGGTCAGAAAGCGGCGTCTGGAGGGGAGAAAATTGTGCATATATACTCCTGAGAACGTTTAGGAAGCGGCGGGTGTTGCTGTAGATTCTTGGTGCAGGGCGTGTTGGCGCGCTTTGTCTTCAGCGCGTACCCGAAGGCTGACAGGGCAGGTGATACGCAGGATATGGCGCGGGCAGGCATCCACACAGGCTTCGGCGCAGTCGGGGCCGTAGGCAAGGCATTTTTTTTGATCGATTTCAATCCGCCCTGTGGCGTTGTTGATGGCGTGGGCCGGGCAGGCCTTGAGGCATTTACCGCAATTGATGCAGCCGGTATCGCAAATATCCATGACCGCGCGTAATTTGTCTTTGGTGGCGCAAAATACAGCCACACGGGCGCGGGTGGGGATCAATTCCAGTGAATTACGGGGGCAGGCTTTGACGCACAGGCCGCACCCTGTGCATTTATTGGTATTGACGGTTACCAAACGGTTGTTCACGGTCATGGCGTCGAAGGGGCATACCTGCGCGCAATCGCCGTAGCCGATACAGGACCATGAGCATGCGTCCACTCCGCCGGTAAGCAGGGTTGCCGCCGCACACGAGGGCATACCCTGATATTCGTAACGCAGGCCCACATTTCCGGCAACTTTGTCGCAGCGCCGGAAGGAGGTCAGGGGCTCGGCGGCAGCCACAACTTTGCCCGTCAATTCCCCCACGGCAATGCTGGTTTCTGCACCGCCAGCCACGCACAGATTGGCGGCAATAGCCGGATCGTTCACCACGGCGGTGGCATAGCCTTCACAGCCGGCATACCCGCACCCACCGCAATTGGCACCGGGAAGAGCCTCAACCACGGCTTCCACGCGGGGGTCTTCTTCCACATAAAACACCCGTGAGGCTACCGCCAATATTGTTGCCGCCACCAAGCCAAGGCCCAGCAGGGTGAGAACCGAAGTGATAAGCATAGGTATATCCTCAGGTGTTTAATTAGCCATACCCTTAAAAGCCATAAAGGCCATGGACATCAGGCCCGCCATAATCAGGGCGATAGGGGTACCCATCATGGCCTTGGGTACGCGGCAGGTGTCGAGCCTTTCCCGAATGCCCGCCATGAGCACCAGAGCCAGCACAAAGCCGAGGCTGGAGGCGGTGGCGTATTCGAGCGAGGTAATCAGGTCCATTTCTTCGCGTTGCACCAGAATAGTTACGCCCATAACCGCGCAATTGGTGGTGATGAGCGGCAGAAAAATGCCCAGAGCCGCGTACAGCGGCGGCACGAGTTTTTTGAGGAACATCTCCACAAATTGTACCAGTGTGGCGATGACAAGGATGAACACAATGGTTTGCAGATAGCCAAGGTCAAAGGGATCCAGCACATATTTTTGCATGCACCACGTGCACAGGGTCGCCATAATGATGACAAAAACCACTGCGCTGCCCATGCCGAGTGCCACGCTTTTTTCTTTGGAACATCCAAGATAGGGGCAATTACCCAAATATTGGGCCAGCACAATGTTATTGACAAAGATGGCGGAAATGAAGAGTTCAAAAATACCCATCTGATCCCCCTACTTGCTGATGGTGCAGGCGCGGCACGCCGCACAGCCCGGAATAGGATTAGCTGGGGCGTCAAGGCCCTTGCGCTTGGCTTGCCAGTAATTCAGAAAGTTCATGCCCGCCAGAATAAGCCCCAAACAGATAAAGGCGCCCGGCGCTTCCACCATGATGCCAAAGGGCTTAAATCCCTGCCACATGACCGGCATGCCAAACCATGTGCCGATGCCGAGCACTTCGCGGATGCTGCCGAGCAGGGTCAAAGACATGGTGTAGCCAAGGCCCATGCCCAGACCGTCCGCCACGGACAAAGCCACGGGATTTTTGGCGGCAAAGGCTTCCGCACGCCCAAGGATAATACAGTTCACCACGATGAGCGGCACAAAGATGCCGAGTTGTTGGTATAAGGGATAGGCATAGGCCTGCATGAGCAATTCCACAGCCACCACAAGGGAAGCAGAAATGGCGATAAAGCCGGCAATACGCACTTTTTTGGGAATGATATTGCGTACCAGCGAGATAATCAGGTTGGACAGGGTGAGCACAAAGATGACCGCCATGCCCATGCCGATACCGTTACTGGCACTTTTGGTGACGGCAAGAATGGGGCACAGGCCCAGCACCAGACGGAAGGGGGGAATTTCTTTCCACAAACCCTTGGTAAATTCTTTCATCAATTGATTCATGCTATTCCCCTTGGGGCCATTGCTGTACAATTTGCGGCTTCAGCGTTGTGTATACTTTGGCGGCATTGCTGACGGCCGTGAGTGCGCCGGTGGACGAGACGGTTGCGCCGGAAACGGCGTCGATGGTACCGCCCTGTGATTTTAGGCGTATATTCAGCGGCTTGCCGGTGAATTGCCCGATAAAATTGGGCGAGGCAATCATACTTCCGATGCCGGGTGTTTCCTTCATGGTGGTAATGCCGATGCCGACAAGGGTGTCGCGCCCGGTGTCAAAGCCCACCATAATGCCCACATCCCCGCCAAAGCCCTTGCCAAAGTTCTCAATGGCAATGCCCACCAACTTACCCCCGCGCTTGGCGGGAAATACGGTGACCGTGCCGCCTTCGGGAAGGGTGAATTTTTTGCGTTCCGCAATGGGCGAATTTTCTAAGTCTTGAAAAACTTTGAGGATGGCTGGCCCTTGCACATAGGTCATAACCTGTTCTTCAATGCGCGGGGCGGTGCTTTGTTTGAGATAGGCTAAACCAAAGCCTGCTATCCCGCAGATGGACGACAAGACCACGATCATTTTGATAATGTCGAACATGGGCTACCTCACTCCAAAGGGTTTGGGCCGGATCATTTCCAGTAAAGGGGTCAGTAGATTGATGAGCAGCACGGCAAAGGGCGCTCCGTCCACATGAATGCCGTACACCCGGATGATAATAACC
Source organism: Desulfovibrionaceae bacterium (assembly GCA_036655975.1). Lineage (GTDB taxonomy): Bacteria > Desulfobacterota > Desulfovibrionia > Desulfovibrionales > Desulfovibrionaceae > CASQEL01. The sequence continues at coordinate 4,592 of JAVVPD010000029.1, forward strand.
ATGGCCCCGCCGATAAGCCCGTACAGAAACATGGGTATGGGTCTGTCGGGCGAAGAAGCCGGCTCGGTAGCCAGGAAAAAACCCGACAACAGGGTGGAACCCACACACAGGTGAAAGAAGGGGGAGGCATAGTGCACAGGGTCAAGGGCATTGTATACCCCCCCCGTGAGCAAGACACCCGCGAAAAAGCTGAGGGCGATTTCCCAGCGTAAAATGCCGCGCGCGCAGAGGTAGGAACCGCCCAAGAACAGCCCTGCGATTTGTGCCGCACCCAGCGCGCCCAGTTGAGCGCCAAGGAGAAGATCCGCATAGTTGGTATCAGCCACGGCGGCAGCCCCAAAATATTTGAGGCGCACCAGTGGATCCACCAGTGTGGTTGCCAATTGGGCGGCATTGGGATCCATGAGCACAGGCCAAGAAATATACAACATGGCCCATCCCACGAGGCTGGAATTGACCGGATTTGCCCCCAAACCCCCAAAGGCCATTTTTCCCAGTGATACGGTGATAGCCGCCCCGATCATGACCATCCACCACGGCGCGGCGGCGGGGAGCAGAAAGGAAAAGAGCAGACAGGCGGTGGCTCCAGAAAAATCGTCCACGCTGATTTCACGGCCCATGGCTTTTTGGCACAGGGCTTCAACAATGACCCCCGTGGTCATCGCCAAGGCCATAACCCGCGCGGCGGGCAGGCCCCAATGCCAGATTGCCATTGCCACCACAGGCAGCAGCGCCAGCAGCATTTGGTAGCGGTTGGAACGAACTGTGCGCCCGCAATGCCAAAAAGGCGGAGCACTTACCGCCATGAGCAATTGCGGGGGAGTTTTTATGTTGGAGGCAGAAATTTGTTCCATCTTATACTCCCTCAACGCCCGGATTGGGGTTTATTTCCACCAAGGCCCGGCGGGCATCTTCTTCAGCCAATTTTTGTTTGGACAGGCGGATGTATTGCAGCACGGGGCGGCGGGCAATGCACACATAACCGCACAATCCGCAGTCAAGACAGGATTCAATGTGTTCCTTGCGGCAGCGTTCGTGCAGGGCAAATTCCGCATAACGGCTTAAGGTGCTGGGGCTGAGGCGCGCAGGGCAGACCAGCACACAGGCACCGCAATTGATGCAGGGGCTATGCCCTTCCATGGGGGGCACGGTGCCCGCCTCCACCACAAACAAGCCATAGGTTCCCTTGGTGACGCTGCGGTCAAAGCGGTCTAGGCTTTCACCGCGTAGGGGGCCACCGCGCACCACGGTATCGCCGGTTTTTAAGGAAATATTGGCAAAGCTGAGGAGGTCACCCACTGTGGAACCGTCCTTGACAATGTAATTACCCCAATGCTCGTAACTGCCAATGGTCATAACTGTTTCGGTCAGGGGAAAACAGGTGCGGGCTACACGGCCGAGGCTCCAGATATTGTGCAGCCCCACAATGCCCACATTGTCGGGCTTTTCCTTGCCCGTGACAGCCTTGATAACTAAACCGTCAATGCTGTTGGGGTATTCCGGCTCCACATACGCAAGGGTCACATTGTCATAGGCGACCTTAGAACCTTTAGGTACCACCAACACGATGTTTTTGGCACGGGTCATACGGCGGTGCAGTTCCAGCCCCGCCTCTAAGGTGCGTACGTGCGTTGCCAACATGGGCTCGGCCCACGTAACCCCTGGGTTGGGATTAAGACCATTGATAATCAGGGTTTCGCATTGAAGCCCTAGGGAATGGGTGTTCACCCCCATTTCTTTGAGGGCTGTGCACAGGGCCTCCCCTTCCAGCCCTTGGGCGAGCAGATCTGTGGGGGCTACGTCCGGGGCCTCAAAAGGCTGGGTAGCGGTGACAAAAATACTCCGTTCGTTGATTTCGCTGACTTCACCGAAAATAGGCGCAAACAAATTGCCCTTTTCGGGCGAAGGGTGCACGGCCAACAGCATGTTGGGGTGAACCTTGGTTTTTTTCTTGATGCCGTCCATGAGGTGGAAACCCTGACGGTTCAAGCGGAGCAAGTGCGGGTCTGGGCCGTCGCTGAAGCGCTGGCTGACACCGTAGACCAGCCGGAAGCGAGGGTCATTCAGTATTTGCAATCGTTGTTTCATCACGCCCTCACTTGGTATGGCACTGGTTGCACTGATCTTTTCCGAAGGGGCCTTTGCCCAGCTTTTCGTGGCATTTGATGCACGAGCCGTGGAAAGCCGCCATGCGGTTGGGGATAAGATCGGCTGTTTTTTGCCCCACATGGCACGACTGACATTGGGCGAAGGTCGGGTCAATGGGAGCCTTGCCGGTGTCGTTCAGGACGGTACGCATGTTGACCTTGGTGTGGCACGAGGCGCAGCCCTGCACCTTTTTGTCGAAAAGGTCTTGGTGGCAGGAGGCGCACTTGCTGTGTACCGCACTGCGGAGGGAAGGCATGCTTTTATCTCCCGTTTTTTCATGGCAGGAGGCGCAATTTTGCGGTTCGGCTTCAATGCCGGTATCTTTGTGGTGGCATTGGCGGCAATCGACGCCAAAGTCTTTGCTGTGCTCGTTGTGCCCCCATTGGGCGGGCTTGAGTTCCATGTGGTGGCAGGTAACACAGGCGGGGAGCGAGGTAATCTGCGCGGTGTGGTTCTGCTTGAAAGACTCGTCAAAGGCGATGCCGTGGCAGGTACCGCAGGGCAGCACGTCTTGCTGGGGGGTGGTGTTTTCGTGGTGGCAGGTCTGGCACTCTATCTTGTATTCGGCGGCATGCACTTTGTGGTCAAAAACAACCTTGCCTCCTGCGTTGTCCAAGAGAATGCGTGTAGGTATGGCGGCGGTAGGGGAGGGGATGACATAGCCCACGAGGGCTACCAAAGCCATACAGCCTATAAAAACGGCGATGGAAAGATAGCGTTTTTGCAAGAGTGCCCGTCCTTGAAGTTTGAGTGACAGGGAATAGCGTTTCGTCAATCTATAGCACAGCATTGTTGCTTTGCAAAGCAGGTGCAGAAAAATTAGTAAGTGTTTTTTTTCACGAAGTTTGGCTAACAACCTGGTTTTGATTGAATAAACAATCAATCAAATATGCCTGTCCGTAACCATAAAAA
>JAVVPD010000029.1:7751-26986 GCA_036655975.1 Desulfovibrionaceae bacterium
AATGTTCGGCAGAAGAAGGATTTTGGGGCTGTACTTTTTTCCACCGCCCCTTGGCGCATACAGGGCACAGGTCGCCTTCATGGGCAAACGTATTGTCGAATAAGCGCAAACAATTTTGGGAATTACAGCGGATCATTCCACATTCGGGGCAAATATACAATTCGGGGTTGTGGATAAAGCGACAATTGGGACACATTAAAATCATTAAGAGTCCTCCCATGCAGCCTAGGGGCTGAGCATAGAATTTTTTGTGTTGGGCAAGGGAAAGACAGACGTACTTTGCGGGTGGCAGTGCGTGTATTCTTCTTGGATAGCCACAAAAATTCGGTATAGTAGGCGAAGTTCCTCGTCGGACGCATTTTGGACAAGTGCCAAAATTTTTGTTTTTAAGTCAGAATCAGGGAAGCTGGTATCTACCTGCACAAGTTCTGCTAAACTCAGTTGGAAAACGGAGGCAAGTTTTTCGAGCACTTGGGCAGATACTTGTACCTCACCTCTTTCTATTTCCCCCAAATATTTGCTGGAAATTTCGGCAAGTTCGGCGGTTTTATCTTGGGTATATCCAGCGCTGTGTCGCAATTTACGTATTCTTTGTCCGAGTCGTGTGGACAGCTTTTCCATGATTATCCCCCTTGCTGCGTAGCATAGGGGGGTTTTCCTCAAGAAAAACCGTTGATAGGTTTCTTTAAAAAAAGTTTTAACACCTATAGGTTGTTTTGCAAGAAAAAAAACATACCCTTAAACCGTTGGCAAAGGTCGTTAAGAAGTTATGATGGTGTAATATTTAATAAATCTAAAGCTTTAATCTCTTCTCGCGCCACAAGGGCGGCTTCTTCTAAAATATGCTGCTCGGACTGTTCCCACGCGCTGAAAAGTTGCTTGCGGAAATTTTCTTCAAAAATTTTCAATTGTTCGTCACAAAGGGTGCTGAGGCGCGCGTTGCTAAATACGTGTGATCGCACTATTTTGGGCAGGGGCAGCGCAAGGCTGGCCTCTGCAAGCCAGCGATCCCAATGGAACAATTTCATCAGCACTAAGCCCCCCACGCCTACTCCCAGGGCGAGCAAGGGCGTTCCTGAAATGGATAAGGCCGCCAAACCTGGCCCCGTCAGAAAAGTTGCAAATGCGGCGTATTGCCGATTCTGGGCCAAGGTATTTTTGCTCAGTTCGGTGGACATTTCGTGCAAAAAGGTGTCTAGGCTGCCTCCAAGCCAACGCTGTTCGAGGCGTTCGGGCACAATGGGAATGCCTTTTTCACGAAACCAAGCCTGCAATTCGGTGCGGCATGCGGCGGTGATCCGGCTGGACATGCGCTGCATGGCGCTTTCGAGCACGGCCCGCAAGCGTTCATCTTCCCGCAGCACTGCGGCGGCGATGTTTTCGAGCAAGGCTCGCAAAGGCCCGCCTTCCTGACGGTAGCGGGCAAATTCGGGCAGAAGAACCACCGTGCGTAAAAAATTTGAGCATTCTTCCAGCAAATGGCTAATGCCCGCGTCAAGGGTAGTGTGGATAGCTTTTTCTGCAATGCGTTGTTCCATAAATAGGGGCAATTCGTGCTGTAAAGCTGCCCGCCCCGTGCTCAGACGGTGGGCCAACACATGGTATTGGGCTAGGCCTTTGGCAATGTCGGCATACGGTTCGTCACCGCGCAGAATACGCACCTGCGGCCCCATGGTTTGGCGCACCAAGTCTTCCACAAAGGGCCAGGCACTGCTGCCCCCAGTCAGCAAGACGGTGGGGGGGATGCGTTGATCCCCTTGCTGACCGGGCTGGGTCGCATGCGCTGACTGTGGCTGGTGGAGGCTTTGGTGCATGAGTTGTTCGAACCAAGAAATCAAGTCCACCTTTTTGCCCGCCAGCAAGCCTTGCGCCAAGGGGGAAAGCCCCGCGCGCTGGCTATGTTCCTGCAAAGATTGTCGTAAGGCTTCCGAGGCTTGATAGCTGCCGGCGCGCAATAAAAAGCTTTGCCACGACAAGTGTTCGATGTAGGCCGACTGTTCCCGCGCTTGCTGTCCGTCAAAGCGGCTCCAGCGGGTGCGGACGGTGACGGCCTGGCTCCGGTCGCGGGTCATGCTGGTGGAAAAATCTTCTTTGGCGCGGCGGCTGGCAACCCAGTGGACGTAATAGGCATTTCCCTCCTGCTCAAGGCGCTGCTCAAGGTCTGGATTGTGCTCAAGCAATAATTGATAGAACAGGTCGTCAAAAAGCCGCCCCCCGTACAACATATCTCCGTGCCAAGATAAGACTTCTGCCCGGCGCAATACGGCTAAATCACAGGTGCCCCCGCCAAAATCCACGGTAAGCACCCCACGCGCGGCTAAGGAGGGGGGAAGAACGCCCGCAGCAATATAGTGCACCAGCGCGCCCATGGGCTCGCGTAAAAAGCGGACATCGTTCCAGCCCGTGTGGGCCAAACATTGGCGCAGAACCTGCTGATAATGATTTTCTGCCTGACAGGGGATGCCCACTAACAGTTTTCCGCTGACGTGGACGCGTGAACGCAGAAGCTGTAAAAAATCGATCATCCATTGGCGGGCGTCATCGTGGGCGGCGATATCGGGCTTGAAGCGGGCCCGCAAGGTATACTGTTTTTTCTCCTGTGGGCTGGCTTCGCCAAATTCCAGTTCCGCTGCCGCGCCAATGAGAAAGGCTTTGTCCTCTTTATACAGCACCAAGGAGGGAATAGCCCCCCCGAGCGCGGGATTCTGCCAGCCTTCGGGCCGCAGTACGATGAGCCCCGAAGCGCTCGCCCCAAGGGAAGGTTCTGTCCAGCGGGCCACACAGGTATTGCTGGTGCCCAGATCCATAGCGGTGACCTGTTCACACAAGGGCGCAGGGCTGCCGGCGGAGGGAAAAATAGCCATGATTATGTTCTCACCTTGCGTAAAATGCCTTTCCGCACCAGCTGTTCGTCGTCCATGAGGGGGGGGGTGTCCACAAAGCAGCGGTCGCCTTCTTCAACATATCCTACCACATCGTAGGTATTGGTAAGGTCGGCACGCCAAAGCACTTGCCCCGTGTCAAAGTCCGGCGCGTCAGGGCCTGCCGGGCGCGCCGCAGGGGAGGCGGCGGTGCTGAAACCGAGCATGTGCAGGTGTTCGCGTAGCCAAAAGGCCTGTGCAGACGGCAATTCTGCCGCGAAGGAGTATAACTCTTGGGCGGCTTTTTGCCGGAGCTGGTGCTGCTTGCCGTGCAGGGCCTCATGGCGGGCAAGAAGACTCTCACGCACCAGCAGTGCTCCGTCCCACCAGACCTGGGCGGCAATGTGCAGGCGCATGTGGTATTCTGCCGTGTCCAGCCGTAGCGGCTTGCGACAGAGCAGGGCAAATACGAGACTCAGGGCCAGCAGCCAATACATATTTTGGATCAGGGCCAAAGCCATGCCCTGCAATAAAAAATCTGCCATAGCGCTCAAAATATGTTGTAAAGCGGGATTTTGCTGCAAAAAATCGCGTAACAGCGTTAAGACCAGCGCGGCTCCCCACAGGAGGCGCGCCATGCGGCGCAGCGTTTTCCAGCGTATATGCCACGTCCCCAGGCGCAATTCCCCCTGCGCGCGGGACTCGGCAAGCCTATCCGCCCCCCAGAGGGCAGCCCCCACGCCCACGGTACTGAGCACTACCGCCGCCGCGCCCGAAAGGCCCAATCCCTGTGCCACGGCGGAACCGAGCACCAGACCCAATATGGCCACAATGGCGGCACGCCAAGCTGAAAACAGGCTGTTGTAGGGCCCTGCGGGTACGTGCAGGGGGGGGAGGCTGTCGCGGAGGATATCTTCCTGCGCGTCATCAAGTATGGGTTTGAGGGGAGGGGCCTCCGGCGTGTCTTGGGCAGAAGGGGCCGGCTGCTGTAGCAATTTTTCCACCAGCGCGCGGCGCACATCGAAGAGACAGGCCGCTAAGGCCGCATCACTGGGATGGGCTCCCAAGCGGGCGGTGCCGCGTTTTACCAGCTCAGTAACTGGAGAACTATTTGAATTTACAGAAAAAACGTGATCCATAGTCCCTCCAGAGTACATGTATTACTACATTATATAGTATGTATTTGCCGTGTGGCAAGGGTGGAATGTCACGCAATGTTTATACATTCCGCGTGGTAAATGAGAAGTCACCGCCCCGTGTTGCGAATATGCCCGTGGGGCAGCTTGGGTGCTTTTACGCCGTAAAATTGTTTTGTAATTAGAACTTTACAGATAATATGGGGAGGTATAGCATTCACTGCAAAATTGTGTAAATATATTTTAGAATAGCATATTAGGCGTAAACGTTTGGGAATTTTTGCCGATACACTAGCTTGATACCCCGATGGGGGGCATGCACTCTTCGGGTATTGTTAAGGGAGGAATTTTGATGAAATTGAAATTATTTGCGAAAATGATGGTTTTTATTCTTGTTCCTGCGGTGTTGGGTATTGCCTCGTTGGCGGTTATTTCCAGTACGTCTGCTGAAAATGCGCTTGAAAAACAGATATTTGAAGATATGTCATTGCTGGTTGATTCCCAGAGTCATGAGGTCTCCAATATGCTCATGGCCTTGCGTGGGGCAACGGATACGCTTTCAGAAGTGAATCGTATTGTTCTGTACCTGCAGGCTTTAAAAGAAAAACAAGCCCCCTCCGTTATCGAACCGCTTGCGCTGGGGGTGGACGATAGTATTGCCACCACTACCGCCAATTTTAAGCGTATTAAATACGGTGGGGTTATTGACGCGCAAGGTATATTGGTGCGCGGTAGCCGGGCCGAGATGATAGGTACGAACTTTAAAAATGAAAGTTTTTTTGCGCGTACCTTGCAGAGTGGGTCTACCATTGCCACGGTTAGAGACAAAATAACCAATCGACTGGTTATTCTTATCACGTCTGTGGTGCGGAAGGACAAGGATGTTCTGGGCATGGTCTATGTGCAAGTAGACATGGAACAATTGATTGCTGGCACGGTGGGCAACATCAAGGTGGGGGAAAGCGGACGCTGTTTTGTGTATAATGAAAAAGGGCTGATGCTGATGCATGTGGACACGCCTTTATTGGGCGTAGACCACAGTAATACCCCGTGGGTGCTTCAGGCGCGCAAAGAAACAAAGGGCCAAGTGTATTATACGTTTAAGGATTCTACCAGAATTGGTTTTTATACCCGCATTCCCAATACGGACTGGATTGCCATGCTGTCTGTGACACAGGAAGAATTGCTGGCACCCATTAACGCCATGACGCGGCAGAGCATTGTGGTTTCAGTTATTACCGTGTTGATTGTAGGGCTGATTATTTGCTTAATAGCGCGCGGTATTGCTAAGGTTTTGCGTGACGGGGCCGCTTTTGCCCAATGTGTGGCTGCAGGGAATCTTGAAGTTAGCCCCGAGCAAAAAGTTGTGTTGGGGCGGGCTGCCGCGCGTACGGATGAAATTGGGGAATTGGCCAGTGGCATGGCAATTATGGTGGAAAACCTGATAAAAACCGTGGGCGAAGCCAAGTCTAAGACCAAGGAAGCGGAAGTTGCCACGGAAAAAGCCCATATCGCCACCCAGGAAGCGGAAGCGGCCAGAACCGCCGCAGAAAGCGCTAAACGTGAAGGTATGCTGGCGGCGGCGGGGCAATTGGAAGCCGTGGTGGAAATTGTCACCTCCGCTTCGACAGAATTGTCCGCCCAGATCGAACAGTCTGAACGTGGTTCTGGGGAGCAGGCAGCCCGGCTTGCAGAAACCGCCACTGCCATGGAAGAAATGAATAGCACCGTGCTGGAAGTTGCCAAAAATGCCGGATTAGCTGCGGATGTGTCCGCCACCACCCGCACCAACGCCTCTGACGGCTCGGATATTGTGGTGGAAACTATCAAAAGTATTGGTGCCGTACAGCAGCAGTCGTTAGCGTTGAAGGAAGATATGGTCGCGCTGGGACAACAGGCGGAAGCTATTAGTCACGTCATGTCCGTTATTTCTGACATTGCCGACCAGACGAATTTGTTGGCTTTGAACGCCGCCATTGAGGCTGCCCGTGCGGGTGATGCTGGGCGCGGCTTTGCCGTAGTGGCTGATGAAGTGCGTAAATTGGCGGAAAAAACCATGCACTCCACGGTTGATGTGAGCACGGCGGTAAAAAATATTCAGACCAGCGCTGTCAAGAATATGGAGCAGGTGGACTTGGCCGTAAGCACTATTGCTAAGGCCAACGAGCTGGCAGAAAAATCGGGAGCGGCGCTTCATAATATCGTGAAGCAGGCCGATCACACGGCAGACCAAGTGCGGGCTATTGCTACAGCCAGTGAGGAGCAGTCCGCCACCAGTGAAGAAATTACCCGCTCTATAACCCAAGTAAATGTTATTGCTACAGAAACATCGCGCGCCATGCAGGAAGCCGCTCAAGCGGTATCTGATTTGGCCCATCAGGCGCAAATACTCAATAATCTTATTGCGGAAATGAAGCGGGGCTAAGCCCCTGCCCGTCCGGCTTCCCCCGTATCTCCCGCATCCCCCCTGTTCTCCATAGGGGGGATGCGGGATGCGGGGCTAAAGGTTACATCGTATCATACATACCTTTACACGGCGGTTTCATCTACGCCGTCTTTATCCGCAAAGGCACGGTTCCATCCTGTGATGGCAGAAAATAGCAAGACCAGTAAGAGTGTCCACGAATAGGGATTGTACAAGGCGGAGCTGACAGGCGGTGCGGGAATGCCGTAGGTTTCTGCGGCACTGTATAAAGCCCCATACCACGCAGCCACAGCAATATGCCACGGCAGGGTAAAGAAGATGGTGCACACCGCGCAGTCCATGAGATTAGCGCGCCGAGCTGCGGCCAAATTAAAACGTTCGCCGATGGGGCGCACCAAGCTAGGCCCCACCAGTAATTCGGCAGGCGCGTTGGCGGAAATGGGGATGGAAGCCAAAATGGTGATGCCCACAATAAATAATTCTGCCTGACGGACGGTAGAAATGATCGTTTTTTGGGCAAAATCCAGAATACGCTTCATGATGCCGCATTCCACTAATATCTGCGTGACTGCTAAAATGAGAATGGCAAAAATAATGGCCCCCACCACGCCTTCAATGCCGCTTTGGATCAGGCCGGTGGACGCGCCTTTTTTGGTCGGGATACTGAACAGACTTGAAAGTTTTATCGTGCCAATAGCAACGCCCACTGCCGCCGCCGTGACATTGCCGTAGATTAAGGCTTCAATAATATGCCTGCCAGACAAGGAGGAAATCACCACTACCACCAAGGCCAGCAGCATGAGGGCGCCCTTGGGGGACAGGCTCGCTTGAATGGCTGGCAGGGCGCGCACTTCGCCGCCCCCGCCGAAAACCAGAAAAATTACCGCCGCCAATGCCGCCGCGCCAAAGGCCAAGGGCGCACGGCTACGCACAACATCTTTCATATTCGCGCCTTGGGTATAGGCCGAAACAATGGTTGTATCAGAAATAGGAGCGAGGTTATCCCCAAAAGCGGCGCCGGAAAGAATGGCGAGGCCCAGAAGGGCCGGATCAGAACCCAGAAAATATCCTGCCGGATACAACACCGGTGCTAAGGCGATACAGGTGCCTGTGCTGGTGCCCGTTCCAAGGGCAAAGAGCATGGCGGCGAAAAATACCAATAGGGTGAACACGCCCCCTTGGGCTCCGGTTTCCATCCCCATCCACAGTAGGCCGTTGACCAGCCCGCCCGCCGCCATGAGTTGCCCAAATACTCCGGCAAAGAGCCACGCGGTGACAATAACAATGCCCGTACTATCACCAATGCCGCGCATGGCGGCTTTGCAATAGTGGGCTTTGTCGCGGGCAAAAAAAAGCCCCACGCTTAAAGCCATCCACGCACAGGCCCAGAAAGGTTTTGTGCCGCCGCGTTCGGCCACAGAAAGCGCGACAAGACCGACAATAAGTACCAGTAAAGGAATAAGCCCGCCCCAAATCCCGCCGTACATTTTTAATTGTTCGTGTTGCATACGATATTCCTTGTATACATCGCATTACAGGGGGGGAAAGTAGCACCTACTCCCGCCCAGAGGTGGGAGTAGGACAGGTAACGATTTACCGGAAAGAATCGAGATAGGCGTACAGGGCTGGGGAACCACCGGTGTGCAGGAACAGCACATTGGCCCCCTTGGGGAAATGATTCTTACGCACAAGGTCGATCAGTCCGGCCATGGCTTTGCCGGAATACACGGGATCAAGCAAAATACCTTCGGTCTGGGCCAGCATTTTTACCGCCTCAACCATGCCCGCAGTGGGCAGGGAATACCCAGGGCCTACATAGTCGTCATAGGCAACAACGGCAGATGCGGGAATTTCGGCATCAACGCCGATAAGTTTGGCGGTGCCATGGGCCAGATTCAACACGGCGTCTTCCTGCACCGCTTTGTTGCGGTTTACGCCGATGCCGGTCACGGGAATGTTGGCATTGTTCAAATACATGCCGGTGATGATACCCGCATGGGTGCCGGCACTGCCGCTGGGTACGATCATGTGGTCAATGTTCAGGCCCATTTGAAAGAGCTGGTGCAGGGTTTCTTCTGCACACGACACATAGCCCAGCGCCCCAAGTGGGTTGGACGCGCCGCCGGGAATAATATAGGGGCTGCGACCTTTGGCACGTAAGGATTCGGCCAGTTTTTCCATTTCAGCGGGCATATTGCTGCCCCCGGGTACCACGGTAATGGATTTGACGCCGAGTAATTGGAAAAGGAAGTTATTCCCTGAAGCCTCAGGTTTATAACTGCCGGCAACGCGCTCTTCCAGCACCAAATGGCAGTCTAATCCTTCTTTAACTGACCACGCCAGCGTGAGGCGACAATGGTTGGATTGCACCGCCCCGCAGGTGATGATGGTATCCGCTTTTTTGTGCAAGGCGTCGGCGATGCAAAAGTCCAATTTACGGGTTTTGTTGCCGCCGGCGGTGCCGGGCAGCAGGTCATCACGTTTGATGTAAACATTCACCTTGTTGCCCAGTGCGGCGGAAAACTGGGGAACGGATTCGATGGGTGTTGCTGTGGTTACATACCCACGGCGGGGAAACTTTGCTAAGTTCATATGACCTCCGAAATATTTAGATAAATGTACAATAGCACTGTAAAAAGGATAGAGAAACGCTCTGGGCTTGTCAATCGTGCCCCCGTAGAATGTCACGCGCACGGGCCATGCCAAGGGGGCACAACAAGGGGGCCTTTTGACAGGCATGACGGAAGCGTGTAAATTCAAAAATTCCCTAAGCAAGTATCCTGTAACAACTTTTACAAACATCTCCCGTGCAAAGGAATGACCCATGATAGATATTGACACGCAGATCCAGCAAATCAAGCGCGGAGTGGCGGAACTTATTGACGAGGGCGAATTGCGTAAGAAAATTGCCCGTGGTACGCCCTTGCATATCAAGGTGGGTTTTGACCCCACGGCCCCTGACCTGCACCTTGGGCATACCGTGGTCATGCATAAAATGCGGCATTTTCAGGAATTGGGGCACCATATCGTGTTTTTGATTGGCGATTTTACGGGTATGATCGGCGATCCCTCAGGGCGTTCAGAAACCCGCCCGCCCCTCACCCATGAACAGGTTATGGCGAATGCGGAAACGTATAAAAAACAGGTTTTCAAAATTCTTGATCCCGAAAAAACGGAAGTGGGCTTCAATTCCAAATGGCTCGGGGCTATGAACGCCGCAGATTTTATCCGTTTGGCCTCGCGTTATACTGTGGCCCGCATGATGGAGCGGGACGATTTTGAAAAGCGCTACCGCGAGCAACGCCCTATTTCTATCCATGAATTTCTGTATCCTTTGGCGCAAGGCTACGATTCTGTGGCTTTGAAAACTGATGTGGAAATGGGCGGAACCGACCAAAAATTTAATCTGCTCGTGGGCCGCACCCTGCAAGGGCAATACGGCCTTGAGCCGCAGTGTATTTTGACCATGCCCCTGCTGGAAGGCACGGACGGGGTACGCAAAATGTCCAAGTCCTACGGCAATTATATTGGCATTGACGAAGCGCCGTCCGCGATGTTTGGGAAGGTCATGTCCATTTCCGACGAGCTTATGTGGCGCTATTACGAGCTGCTGTCCACCCTCAGCCTTGAAGCCATTGCCACGCTGCGCCAGAATGTGGAGCAAGGCACCCTCCACCCCAAAAAGGTTAAGGAAGACCTCGCCCACGAAATGGTCAGCCGGTACCACTCTGCCCGCGATGCCGATGAAGCCCGCCAAGGCTTTAACGCCGTGTTTGTGAGCGGCGCCGTGCCGGAAGACATTCCCTTGCACGAATGCGTTCACGGTGAGGCCAGCAGCCCCGCCGCTTTTTTGGAAGCCGCTGGCCTTGTGAAATCGCGCGGTGAGGCCAAGAGGCTGATTAAAGAAGGCGCGCTGAGTGTTGACGATGCCCGCTGTGATGACGCCGCCACGCCCTTTAGCGCAGGAACCTACATTATCAAACTCGGTAAAAAACGTTTTGTAAAAGTTGTGGTACGGTAGAGAAAACATCCAAGGAATTCCCATGCAGAAATTATATGTTGCCATGGTGGGCTTGCCGGCGAGGGGTAAATCTACTTTGGCGCGGCGTATCTGTGAGGCTTTGAGCGATGAGGGAATCCGGGCGGCCATGTTTAATAATGGCGATGTACGCCGTGCGCTGATGGGCCCGGAATCAACAGATCCGAGCTTTTATGATCCTGCTAACGCCTTCGGAAAGCAGGCGCGGGAGGTGATTGCACACCGTAATATGGCGCAGGCACGGGATTTTTTGGCGCAGGGCGGTGAGGTCGCTATTTTGGACGCCACCAATGCCAGTCGGGCGCGCCGGCGGGTGATTGAGGAAAAATTGACCGATCACCCCGTATTGTTTATCGAATGTGTGAACGAAGATTCGTTGCTTCTGGAAGCCTGCATTCAGCGTAAAACTTTACTGCCAGAATATAAGGACTTCAGTCAGGCGGACGCGCTGGAAAATTTTTTACGGCGTATCCGCTATTATGAAGAAATTTATAGCCCCGTAGGTGAAGAACGCTATTGGATGTGCGTGGACGCGACCGCCAACCGCATTCTGGCGGAGCATCCCTGTGACGGCTCACCCTATTATCCGGCTATCCGCGAAATTGTGGTGTCCACATGGGTTCGGTCGTTGATTTTGGCACGTCACGGGCAAACGGAATTTAATGTTGAGGGGAAGATTGGGGGCGATCCGCCGCTCACGGCCAAGGGGCGCGCTCAGGCGGAGTCCATGGCGAAGCATTTGCAGGGCGTGGATATTCCCTTTCTTTTCACCTCCACGCGGAGGCGTTCGCACCAGACAGCCGCGCCCTTGCTGACCGAGAGGCCTGACACGCAGGCCAGAGCGTTGAAGGAATTTGACGAAATTTGGGCCGGGGATTGCGAAGGCCTGAGCTATGAATATATCCGTATGCATATGCCCGAGGTGACAGAAGGGCGCAATGCCGATAAATTTAGCTATGCCTATCCCCATGGCGAAAGTTATGCCATGTTGAAGGAGCGGGTGCAGCGGGGCATGCGGCGGGCGCTCTTTTTGGCGGGGGATTCACCCTTGATGATTGTGGGGCATCAGGCTATCAATCGGGTGATCCTCTCGTTGTTTTTGTTGCAGCGTGCAGAGGATGTCCCCTTTATTTACATCCCCCAAAACCAGTATTACCATATTTCAACAACGCCACGGCGTAAACTCTTTGAGATGGTGCGCTTTGCGTGAGGATAGTATGAAAAAAATTCTTGTATATATGGCTTGTATCGCGCTGCTGGGCAGCTTGGCGGGCTGCGGCTTAATGGGGTCTGATACTCCCCCCCCGCCGACCTACGGGCCGGTGGCCGAATTTGTTATTGCCCAAAATGCGGGCAGTAGCACGGTGGTGGACGATCCAGAATTTGGTAACGCCATTACGGTTATTATTCAGGACACGTTCTATTCCGCCAGCGGGGAAGAATGCAAGCGCGCTACCTTACTGGCGCAGGACAAACAGGCTGAAATTGTGGCAATGTGCCGCAAGGGTACAGGCCCGTGGACAATGGCCCCGCGTATTTGGGGGCAAGGTTTATAACCGTAGTGTGTGATCATGCAAAAAAATATTCGTCTATACTGTATGTGGAGCAGCGTGTTGCTGCTGTTTTGTCTGGTGCAGGTTTCCGCCGCGTGGGCAGAAAGTGTGCCTTTTGGCAGTAATCTGTTTCAGGGAAATTTTGCCAAGGGTACGGAACCGGCCCCTGCCGCTTCGGCGGTGCTGGGGGCTGGCGACAGATTAGTTTTGCGCCTGTGGGGCGGTATCACTTTTGACGATACCGTCACCGTGGATTCAGCGGGTGAAATAACGCTCCCGCAAGTGGGCACTTTTTCGGTGGCGGGTCTTTCTGCCGATAAAGTTGCCGAAGCTTTGCGGAGTAAATTAGCGGCAACAACCTCCAGCGCCGAGGCGGTGCAGGTGTATGTGGCACCGCTGGATTCGCGCCCGGTGACAGTGTTTGTGACGGGTGGGGTGCAAAAACCCGGTCGATACACGGGAGCGCCCACAGATTCCCTGCTGACTTTTTTGGATAAAGCGGGGGGCATCCAGCCGCAGCGCGGGAGCTATCGGCAGATTCGCTTGATGCGTAAAGGGCAAGAAGTGGCAAATTATGACCTGTATCCCTTTTTGCGGAGGGGCAGCTTACCCGCGAATCGCATTCAGGAGGGGGATACTTTGGTTGTGGGTGAAAAAGGCCCTAGTGTCCTCGCCACGGGGGCAGTGCGGAATGCGGCTTTGTTCGAATTTCGTAAGCACGAAGCCACGGGCAGTGCCTTGATGGATTTGGCGGATCCCGAATCCAAAGCTTCCCATGTTACTTTGAAGGGGACGCGGCAAAACGCGCCCTATACCACGTATATTCCCATGCAGGATTTCCGCACCTTGAAGCTGGAAGACGGCGATACCGTGCAATTTATGGCGGACGCTTCCGGCAATACCATGATGATTGAAGTACAAGGGGCGGTTCGCGGGGCCTCGCGTTTTCCGGTGCGTCGGGGGGCGCGTTTGTCGGATGTGCAAAACTATATAGCCGTGGAGCAGGGCCGAGCCCAAATTGACGCTATCTATATTAAGCGCAAGAGCGTAGCCGCGCGGCAGAAAAAAGCTTTGTCGGATTCTTTGCGGCGTTTGGAAGAAGCTTCGCTCACGGCAACCTCGGGCAGCACGGAAGAAGCGCAAATTCGTTCCAAAGAAGCGGAAATGGTGGCAAAATTTGTAGAACGCGCTAAAAGTGTGGAACCCGAAGGGGTTGTGGTGCTTGACAAGAGCGGTAAACTCAGTGATTTAACTCTTGAAGATGGCGATATTATTGTTATTCCTGAAAAGAGCGATGTTGTCGTTGTCAGCGGGGAAGTTATGGTTCCACAAGCCACGGTGTGGAACAAAAAGAAAGATCTTGACGATTATGTCAAAAGTGCTGGTGGCTATTCCACCCGTGCGGATAAGGGCAATGCGCTGATTATGCGCCAGAATGGTTCTGTGGCCCGCAGTAACGACGATGTTTACCCCGGTGATCAGATTTTGGTTTTACCCAAGGTGGAATCCAAGAGCATGCAGGCTGTCAAAGATATCGCGCAGGTGCTGTTCCAAGTGGCGGTGTCCAGCCGCATGGTGTTGGGCTTGCCCTAAACGCTTGCCGATATAGTTGTATAAAAAAAGCACGGGATATGCCTGTGCTTTTTTTATTTGTCGTCCGCATGTTTTTTGGCATACATGTTGCTTATCTCAACGCATAGGAACATTTTTGCCTACAGGAGTTACCCATGAGCCAACTAGCTATGCCGTCCACCCGTCCTTTCAATAATGACAATATGCCGCATTTTGCACAATTTCAGGCCCGTTTGCAGGCCGCACAAGCACGCCAGGCTGGTCTTGATAGCCAAGGTTCCGCCGCTGTGGCACTCAATACCCCCCCGCCACGGCCCACGCAATTGGACGACGCGCAAGCCCAAAACGCCCTGAGCGCGGTGCAACATTCTGCTGAACTTGCCAGCGTTCACAATGGTTTAGACCCGGATAGGGTAGCCCGTCTGCTCGGTTTGCTCGATTAGAGCCTTTTGCTATTGAAAATAGCTAAAGGCTTTAGGCTATCTCGTCCACGTCCAAGGCAAGCCCCACGGGGCAGTGGTCGGACCCGTAAACATCGGATTCTATCCACGCGTCTCGGATAGCGGGCTTGAGTTCGGCAGACACAAAAAAATAGTCCAGACGCCACCCCACATTTTTGGGGCGGGCGGCGGCTTTGTAGGACCACCACGAATAGTGGTCGGGCACATTGCCGTGCACATGGCGGAAAGTATCCACATATCCGGCGTCGACAAAGGCGTCTAGCCACGCGCGTTCTTCGGGTAAAAATCCGGTCACGTTGACGTTTTGTTTGGGGCGGGCCAGATCCATGGGCGTGTGGGCGATATTGAAATCGCCGCAGACCACAATGGGCTTGTGGCGGCGCAAGGTTTCGGCATAGGTGAGGAATGCGTCAAAAAATCCCATTTTGTAGGGTACCCGCTTGTAAAGGCCGGTGCCCTTGCCGTGTTCATCCAGTTCTTCCGCGCCCCCGTTGGGGAAATAGACATTGAAAAAGTGAAACCACGGGTATTCCACATGCAGCAGGCGGCCCTCACCCTGAAAGGTGGCATCGGGAAGTTCATGAATAATGCCTAATGGTTCAATACGGCTGAAAACCGCCACGCCCGAATACCCTTTTTTGACCACGGACGATGACCATGCGCTGTGCCATCCTGCGGGGGCGCGCAATTCGGGTTTGATTTGCTCGGGGGCGGCTTTTGTTTCCTGCAAGCCCACAATCTGGGCCTGGGTAGTGGCAAACCAGCGCCAATCGTCCTTGGCACTGACCGCCCGAAAGCCGTTCACATTCCACGAAGCTAAACGTATGTACATGGTGCTTCCTGTTTCTCTTAAAGTGTTCGGTCATATGTACCGTCAAGCTCGCGCACGGGCAAGCAGCATTTTCGCGCGGCACGGGCGCATTGCCAAAAAGAATGCTTTCTGGCATCGTGCACCAGAGGAGGCCTTGACATGGAACTGCTACCGATTAAACGCGCTATTTTAAGCGTCACCGATAAAAGCGGCTTGAGCGAATTTGCTCTTTACCTGCATCAACATGGTGTTGAACTGGTGTCCACAGGGGGTACGCAAAAATATCTGGAAAAAGAAGGTTTGCCTGTCACTGCGGTGAGTACGGTGACGGGATTTCCGGAAGTTTTGGGCGGTCGCGTAAAAACGCTGCACCCTAAAATTCATGCGGGAATTCTCGCCGATAAAGACAAGCCCGAGCACCTGCAGACCCTAGTGGACAAAGGGATTAAACCTTTTGATTTGGTGTGCGTCAATTTGTACGACTTTGCCGGTGCGGTGGAAAGACATTTGTCTTTATTGCAAGCTGTGGAAGAAATTGACATCGGCGGCCCGTGTATGATTCGCGCAGCCGGTAAAAATTTTCACAGTGTGTTGGTGCTGCCCGCCGCCGAATGGTACGAAGCCGCCATAGAAGAATTGCGAACCCACGATATGTGCGTGAGTTTGTCCTTCCGTCAGGCCATGGCCTCACGGGCTTTTGCGGCTACGTCACGCTATGACGCGCTGATCACTTCGTATTTACGTTAGGGGGGCATATCGCTAAACTTGAAGGAGATATTCAAGGTCTTAAACCCAGTCAAATTAAGGCCTTGTCGCGTCTTTCCACGCGCCGTTTTCCGTTGCATGAGGTGTACACCAGTGAGCAGGCCCATGAGTTTGCGTCTTTGTCACGCTCTGTGGGGCGGCAAGTGGGGCTTGTTATTGATCGGCGCGGGCGCGTGGAAATGGTCATTGTGGGCGATACCGCCTCTATTATGATTCCCGCCTTGCCCCGAGGGCGCGAAGGTGCCGAACGCTTGCGCGGTTTGCGCTTGCTGCACACCCACCTGAGCCTTGATCTTCTGTCACAGGAAGATCTCATGGACATGCTCTTTTTGCGTTTGGATGCCGTGGCGGTGCTCAGTGTGAGCCCTTACGGTGACCCTGTGCAGTGGCAACACGCCCACCTTTTGCCGCCTAATCCCGCCAACAACCCGTATGCGGTCAGCCCTGCGCTGCCTTGGGACGATACTGACTGCGATTTTTGCGCGACTGCCGAAGCCCTTGAGGAAGAGCTGGCCCGCTCTCTGCCCAGTGGGCGCGATGCCGCTACATTGCCCCGGGCGCTGCTGGTTTCCGTGGCGCCCCTGCCGCGTCCGGT
The DNA here is from genome assembly GCA_036655975.1 of Desulfovibrionaceae bacterium. Lineage (GTDB taxonomy): Bacteria > Desulfobacterota > Desulfovibrionia > Desulfovibrionales > Desulfovibrionaceae > CASQEL01. The sequence goes on from JAVVPD010000029.1 coordinate 23,970, forward strand.
GCAGGAGCGTAATCTGGCTGAACTGAAAGAGCTCGCCCGTACCGCCGGAATGACCGTGGTGGGCCAAATGGTGCAGCGCGTTTCCCAGATCAATCCCAAATTTATTCTTGGTAAGGGCAAGATGGCCGATATGGAAGTGCAGGCCTTGCAAGGGCAAGCCGGTATTCTTGTTTTTGACGGCGAACTTTCCCCCGCCCAATTACACAATCTTGCGGACGTGACCGAACGTAAAGTCTTGGACCGCACCCAGGTTATCTTGGATATTTTCGCCCAGCATGCCACCAGTCGTGCGGGGAAATTGCAAGTGGAGATGGCCCAGCTTAAATACACCCAGCCCCGCCTTGTCGGCAAAAATCGTGCTATGGACAGACTTATGGGGGGCATTGGAGGCCGTGGCCCCGGTGAAACTAAGCTGGAAACCGACCGGCGCCGTCTGCGCGACCGCATCGCCCGCATCAAAAAAGATTTGGACGAATTGCGTAAGCAACGCGCTTTTACCCGCGCACGCCGCTCGCGGCAAAATATTCCGCTCATTGCTTTGGTGGGCTATACCAACGCCGGAAAATCGACACTGCTTAATACCCTTACTCGTTCCGAAGTCTTGGCTGAAGACAAACTTTTTGCCACGCTCGATCCCACCACCCGCCGCTTGCGCTTTCCGCAGGAGCGGGAAGTTATTCTTGCCGATACCGTGGGTTTTATCCGTAATCTCCCCAAAGAATTGACGGATGCCTTTCTCGCCACCTTGGAAGAACTGGAAGCCGCTGACCTGCTTATCCATGTGGCGGATGCTTCGCATCCCGAATTGCTCAATCAGATTGCAGCCGTTGAATCTATCCTGACCGAAATGCAGCTTGATTCTCTGCCCCGAATGCTCGTGCTCAATAAATGGGACAGGCTTGATTCTGCCCAGCGCGCTTTTATGGCCGATACTTTTCCGAACGCCCTACGGATTGCCGCGCTTAACGGGGAAGGAACCAGCGACCTTCTTCAGAGTATCGAAGAAATATTCAACCTGCATGCGTACTTCACCTCAGAAGCCCTTGCCTGCGATCCCTTCCCTGATAGTGAGAGCCCCATGGGGGTGCTCCAATAATCTGCCGAGCGGATTCGCTGCCCAATATTTTTAGTGTCCGCTATCTTTAGACTGGGGCGGTAAATAGCGCATGCAAAATGCCCAGCCCGCCACAGGGGTATAGTCAAAAGTAAATTGGGTGATGTTGTAGCTATACTCTTTGTGGGTTTTCCCTATAATTTTAAAGGCTTCACGGGCTTCAGAAATCTGCTCACTGGGCCAGCGGTAGCTGCCCACCTCAAGACTTTTTTTCATCAGCTGGGTGAAGGTTCTCCCGCCTGCGTCGTTTTCCCCCCCGCCGACAAAGTGCACACAGGTTCCCTGCACCGCGCTATTCTCGATAAAAATATCCAAGGTGGTGGTGTAGCCATAGTCAATAGTATAGCCCTGTGGCGTTTCTATGGGATTGTTAAGTTGTAATTTGGGGGGGGTATTTTTATTCCATGAATAGCTGAAGGAGGCCCACGTATAGCTCCCTGCCGTGGGGCCGCTGGCAAACACCCGCGCGCCGCCCCAAGCCAGACCAAATAGCAGCAGCAGGCACACCATGCCTAGACAAAATTTGGGCATTGGAGGCTCCTTTGACGTTTTTCAAACGCTGCGTGTTCCGAGCGTGGCGGCTTTCGGCTTTTCCCACGGCGCTGGCGGACGCCATTGCCAGAGCAAAGCCAGCAAAGGGATGAGGCCTGCCAGTTCTGCCACTTCGCGGGGCACATAAGGGCGTAAGCCCATCCACAAGCCCGCCGAAAGCGCCATAACAAGCAGCATTAAACCCCATTGGGTCAAAGTCATAGGGCGGGCATGACGTTGAAAATAGCTGATGGTCAAAATGGCAACCCACACCTTGGTGGCCGTTAGGGTGATAGCGGTACCCTCCATGGGCATGAGCGGAATAAGAAAGAAGCACAGGAGAAGATTGAGGATGAGCCCGCTGACATAAAAGCCCAATAATAGGCGATGCTGGCGCATGCCGATCATGGCATAGGCGGCAAGGTTATGCAGAAATGCCGTGGCAAGGCACGGGGTAAGAATACGCTGGACGGTAACCGCCGTCAGATAATGGGGGCCGTAGATAAGCGTCAGGATGCGGTCACTTTCTACAAATAAAATATAGATGGCGGGTAGGGCCACGGCCCACAAACTGCGGGCTGTCTGTCCGGCTAATTGGCAGAAGGCGTCTTTATCTTCTTCCCACAGGCGGGCCAGCATGGGAAAAATAACCTTGCCGAGCAAGGCGCTGGAAACCAGCACGGAAAGACCTTCCACGGTTTCCCAAGCAATGCTATAGGCCCCCACGGCGGCATCGGACGCGTATTTTTTAAGAAAAAATACATTGATTTTGTTGTAGGTCATGGCGCAGCAGGTCATGCAGGTGAACACAATACCGTGTTTCCATTGTTCTGCCAGATGCAGCATGTGCGGCCAGCGAATCCCCGAGAGGGGATTACGCCCCAGTGCTTTAAGGGCAAAAAGAAGTAGTACCAGCGATTCAGCAGGTTTATAAAGGGCAATATACATGGGGGAGGCGTTAATCAGCACCATGCAGATTCCGAAACCAAGGCCCAAAAGACTGGCCGGTACCCGAATACGCATCTCCACGTCCTGACGTCCACGGGCTTGGCAGAGGGCAAAAAAAGAGTCGGTAACCGCGTCAAGGCCTAAGCCGAAGGAGATAGCCATAACCGTAATGCGAAGTTCCGGTGTGTAGTCTTGCCAGCCGGTGATCAGCCAAGCGCCGGCCATGACCAGACACAGAAGTACGCTTTTAACCCAAGTTATTTCGCCCAGCAGCATACGCGGGCGTCCGTCACGGCGGGCAAAACTGGAGAGCAAAAAATCGTTCAAGCCCGCATCGGCGATCATGCGGACAAGATACCCAAAAGACAGGGACAGCATAATCTGTCCGAGCACATCTGGGCTATGCCGAGCCAGCAAAATGGTG
>JAVVPD010000030.1:0-16206 GCA_036655975.1 Desulfovibrionaceae bacterium
CTGCTCACGGGCATCCCAAGCCTTGGCAATATCAGCGGGAATGTCAAAAGGTGCGGATGTCCACCGCAAAGCCTCACGCGTGGAGGCTATTTCTTCTTCACCCAAGGGGGAACCGTGGCATTTGCTGCTGTCAGCCTTGCGCGGCGAACCGTAGCCGATATGCGTGTGACACACGATCAGGCTGGGCTTATCCTTCACCGCACGCGCCTCCGCCAAAGCCGCATCCAGCGCCGTAGCATCGTGCCCGTCCACCGCACGCACCACATGCCAGCCATAGGCCTCAAAACGGGCGGGTACATCTTCAGTAAACCAGCCGTCAATGGAGCCGTCAATGGAAATGGCGTTGGAATCGTACATGGCAATCAACTTACCGAGACCCAAGGTTCCTGCCAAGGAACAAGCCTCGTGTGAAACACCTTCCATCATGCAGCCATCACCCAAAAATACATACGTATGGTGATCCACCACGGGCAATTGTGGCTTGTTGTAGCGGGCCGCCATCATACTTTCTGCCAAAGCCATACCCACCGCCGTGGCTATACCTTGCCCCAAAGGCCCGGTAGTCGTTTCTACCCCCGGTGTGACCCCATATTCAGGATGCCCCGGCGTTTTGGAAGCCCATTGCCGAAAATGGCGCACATCGTCCATACTCAGCGCATAGCCCGTCAAATGCAACACCGCGTAAAGCAACATGGAGGCATGACCGTTGGACAACACAAAACGATCCCTATCAAACCACTGGGGATTACGGGGATTATGCTTAAAGCCATGGCACCACAGCGCTTCTGCCATATCCGCCATGCCCATGGGCGCCCCAGGATGCCCAGAATTCGCTTTTTCCACAGCATCCATTGCCAAGGCCCGCACAGCATTGGCTACTTCTTTACGCGTTGCCATATATCCCCCTAAGATAAATAAATGAAAAAGTTTTATTACGCTTTTATCGCCACAACTTCCTGAAACAAGGCCGCACGAGCCGCATAGGGAGGAAAGTTGAAAAAGGCGGAACCTGACACTAAAATTTCCGCCCCCCGACGCACAAGCTCGGCGGCGTTGTGGGGATCTACCCCCCCGTCCACCTGAATACGCACCTGCAAAGCGCCGTAGGCGTCCAACATTTGGCGCAAAGCCGAAACTTTCCCCATGGTGGCGGGAATAAAACTCTGCCCAGAAAAACCGGGATTAACGCCCATAAGCAGCACCATATCCACATCGTCCATAACATATTCAAGGCAGGAGAGCGGCGTAGCCGGGTTAAGGGCCAAGCCGCACTGCATGCCAAGGCGGCGGATTTCCGCCAAAGTACGCTGAATATGACGGGTGGCTTCAGCATGGATGACCAGCATGTCGGCCCCTGCGGCTTTAAAATCTTGCAGGTAACGCTCTGGGGATTCGATCATAAGATGGACATCAAAAAAAAGGCTACTGCACTTACGCAGAGCCTTAATAACTGGGGGGCCAAAGGTGATATTGGGAACAAATTGACCGTCCATGCAATCAAGATGCAACCAAGAAATTCCGGCGGCTTCAAGCTGGGCAAGCTCGTGCTGTGCGTTGGCAAAGTCGGCACTGAGAAGCGAAGGCGAAAGTATCATGCGGGTTTCCTCTCAAAAAGGGGGCTAATCGTCGGTGGTAAGCATATGACGCAACGCGAGCAATTCCGCGCGCATTTCGCGCACCACGGCGCGGTTATTCTGTAGCCCCTTGGGAAGGGCGCTTTCAGCACCGGTATCCCCTGCACACGGGGCTGGATCAACCGCAGGGAGTGCACGCTCCGGTATTTCCTGTGTAGAAAAGGGCGGGCTGGCGGGTTGACTGTCCGAAACCAACACCCGCCGTGCGCCTTCAATGGTCATCCCTTGTTCGTGCAGCAATTGCCGGATACGCTGCAACAAAGCTATGTGGTGATCGGTATACAGCCTTTGGCCCTTGTCGGTACGCAAAGGAGCCAATTGAGGAAACTCCGTTTCCCAAAAGCGCAATACATAGCTTTTGAGATGCAGCATGTCTGCCGCTTCGCCGATGCGATACGTTTTTTCACGCATACGAGCCTCCTATAGTTTATGTCTCCCGGTCACAGGGGCAAAAAAGAGAGGGGGGTTTACACCCTGACGCCCAAGTCCCGCACCAGCGCGTCGGCCACTTTAGCCCTTTCCTTATCCACTTCCGAATCCTTGAGGGTGCGGTCAGCGTGGCGGAACGTCAGGCGAAAGGTCATGTTGCGCTCCTGACTATGTTCGGGTTCAAACAAATCCACAAGGACAATTTCTTGCAACAAGTTTTGCTTAAGCCCGCGCACCTGTGCGAGCACCGCGTCTACGCTGATCCCAGCCCCAGCCATAACCGTGATGTCGCGGCGCACTGGAGGATATACCGGCAGGGCGCGAAAACGAATCTGGCGGGCACTGTGCAAGCAGTGTAGCACATCCACATCCAGTTCCGCCAGCCATACGTCCTTACGGGCGTGGTAGGCATCCGCGATATCGGGCTTTACGCGGCCCATGCAGCCCACATCCTGTCCCAAAACCTGTACACGCACACAAGGTGACAAGAAAGTGTGAGCCGATGTGGGCACACAGTGGGGCGCAGGCACGTGCAGCGTGGTGAACAAATGTTCCACTACGCCTTTCAAGTCTGTATAGTCCGCGCTGGTGCCTTCCCCCGTGGGATGCGGCCACATGCTGTCGAAACGGTCGCCGTACATGAGTACCGCCAAATGCGCTGTTTCGCGGGCACTGGTTTCAGAGCTGGCGTCAGCTTCAAAAATATGTGCGACCTCAAATAAGCGTACTCCGCTCGCCCCTTGTGCCACATTATGCCGCAAGTTTTGCAGCAGGCCGGGGGCAATTTGGGTACGCAGGACATCTTGCTCTGCCGACAAAGGATTCAAAATGGAAATACGCGGTGCGGTGGGCAGCCCCAAGTGATCCAGATCCTTATGCCCCACAAAGCTATAATTGACGGCTTCGTTCAGGCCAAGGCCCATGCCCCACCGCTTCAGACGCGCACAGAAAGCAAAACGCGATTCCGCTTGGGCAGTGGCGTCCAGACGGCGCACGATGGGGGGCAAAGCCGGTTCAATGCGGTCAAGCCCGTAAATTCGCCCTACTTCTTCAATCAAATCGGCTTCGCGGGACAAGTCATGCCGCCACGCGGGGGGAGTCACCTGCCAGCTTTCGGCCTGTTCCTGCACCGTGCAGCCCAGACGAGTCAGACAATCTTTATCAAAATCAGGGCTGAGGCTCACTCCCAATAGGGCATCGGCCTTGGCGGGGCGGAAAGGAATGGGCGCAGCCACATGGGGGCGTGGTTCGGCACGGCACACCCCGGGGCGCACCGTTGCGCCCGAAAGTTCAGCCATCAGTGCGGCGGCACGATTCATAATCCACGTATTGGCCTGCTGGTCTACCCCGCGCTCAAAGCGGTAGGACGACTCGCTGGACAACCCCAAACGCCGGGCCGTCTTGCGGATGCTGGCGGGGCGGAAAATGGCGCTTTCCAAAAATACGGATTTCGTGGACGCGGTAATTTCTGTACGCAGGCCCCCCATAACACCCGCCAGAGCCACAGGATGCTGCGCGTCGCGGACGCACAGGTCTTCGGCATTCAACACGCGTTCCTGACCGTCCAGCGTGATCAACTTTTCCCCCGCTCGCGCCGGAGCCACAATAATGCGCCCGCCCGCCAAGGTATCCTTGTCAAAGGCGTGGAAAGGCTGACCGCATTCCATCAACACATAGTTGGTCACGTCCACAATATTGGAAATAGCCCGCACACCCACGGCTTGCAGGCGATACCGCAGCCACGCGGGGGAAGGCTTAACTTGAATATTTTCTAAAATTTTGCCCTGATACAGCCAGCACAATTCGGGATTCGCAATCTCAATGGGGATCGCATGGCTGGCATCAGCCCCGTGTTCTTGCAGGGTAAAGGTGGGCAAGGTAAAGGGCAAACGGAAAGCCATGGCGGTTTCGCGGGCCAAGCCGATTACCGACAAACAATCCGCCCGATTCGGGGTAATGCTGATGTCCAGCACCTCCCGATCCAGATCCAGCACCTCCACAAGTTTCTGACCCACAGGACTTTCCTGCGGTAAAACCATGATGCCTGAATGGTCTTCGGTCAGGCCCAGTTCGCGCTCAGAACAGATCATCCCGTGCGAGGGCATACCGCGTAACTTGGCTTTTTTAATCACCATACCGTCGGGCATGGTGCACCCCACCAAGGCCACGGGTACTTTCTGCCCCAAGGCCACATTGGGCGCACCACACACAATATCCAGCGCTTCGCTTTGCCCCACGTCCACCTTGCACACGGAAAGCTTGTCCGCTTCAGGATGTTTGGCACAGGCCACCACGTGTCCCACAACAATAGTCTGGATGGCGTCATAGGGTTTGAGTACATCTTCCAGTTCAAGACCGAGCATGGTCAAGCGTTCACCCAAGGCTTCCGCCGTACCTTCAAAAGGAACACATTCGCGCAACCATTTAAGACTGAGTAACATAGGAGCATCCGTATATAATGTTAGTGATAACGATCATTCAAAATTCCATTTGGGCTTGGCGGGCAGATCGGGCAGAGGACGGGAAGGGGCGCTTGGCTGCTTGCCATAACCACCATAGGCTCCGGCGCGGGGGCGCTGTTTGGGAGCCTGCTCGACAATTTCGCCACTAATGGGATTGCCGTAGGCATCCATAGGCATGGAGGTTTGCGGGACATTGCTGCCCGAACGTTTTTCCACATCCGGCCCGTACGAACGCCCGTGCCCGGTTTCCATACCGGTCTGGGGGGCGGAGGAAGCCGATGCCGCCAAGGCAGAACCGGCGTGAAGACACACAAGCCCCAGCAACAGGGCGCACAGGATATGCCAAGAACGCGGCTGCATACTTACGCGAACTGTCCCAAAAAGCGGACATCATTTTCAAAAAACATCCGCAAATCGCCGATGCCGTATTTGAGCATGGCCACGCGTTCCACCCCAAGGCCGAAGGCGAATCCGGTCACGGTTTCAGGGTCATAGCCCGCCGCCGCAAAGACTGCAGGATCAACCATGCCGCAGCCGAGAATTTCCACCCAGCCCGTAGTTTTGCACACCCGGCACGGCTCACCGTCAATATACCCCTTGCCCCCGCACATGCAGCACGAAATATCGGCTTCGGCTGAAGGCTCGGTAAAGGGGAAGAAACTGGGACGAAAGCGCACCCGAGTTTCCTTGCCAAACACCTGTTGCAAGAAGGCGGTCAGGGTGCCACGCAAATGGGCCATGCTGATATTTTCCCCCACCAGCAGCCCTTCCACCTGATGAAACATGGGCGTGTGGGTGATGTCAGAATCGCGGCGGTACACCTTGCCGGGCACAATCACGGCCAAGGGCGGTTTGCGGCTACACATGGTGCGGGCCTGCATGGGCGAGGTGTGGGTACGCATAAGAAACTTTTCCGTGATATACAAGGTATCTTGCATGTCGCGGGCCGGATGTTCCGGCGGCATATTCAGGGCTTCAAAATTGTAATAATCGTTTTCTACTTCTGGGCCGGACACGATTTCATACCCAAGCCCCTGAAAAATAGAACAAATTTCCTCCATCACCAAGGTGGTGGGGTGGAGAGAACCCTGCCACGGCGCACGTCCGGGAAGCGAAGCGTCAAAGCGGGCCAAAGCCTCGGCCTCTTGCGCGGATTCCAAGCGGCTTTTGTGGCTGTCAAACAGCGCATTCAGGGCGGTTTTCACTTCATTGGCTTTCTGGCCCACGGCGGGGCGGGCAGCCGGATCAAGGGCGGGAAGATGGCCCATAATTTGCGCCAATTGTCCCTTGCGCCCGAGGAAGGCTACGCGCAATTCTTCCAGTTCTGACAACAAAGAAGCCCGGTCAAGACCTCTTGCGAGTTCTGGCACCAGGCTTTGCAAATCCTTAAGAAGGTCCATGTGCTTTCCTGCGGCATGCCCCGTGAGTCTGGAACCCGCGGTGTTGACACAGTCGGACGACGCGACCCCCAAGGCAATGTGTAATGAAGTGAAAAACGACGAAATTTTTGAACGCAAAAAAAATTTCGCCCCTCCCCGCGTTTGAGGAGGGGCGAAAAACAACAACACTATGCCAACTTGGCCTTAACAACTTCAACCAGCTTGGCGAAGTCGTCCTTGGCGCGCACGGCCATATCCGCAAGAATCTTGCGATTCAATTCGATATTAGCCAACTGAAGGCCATAGATAAAGCGGCTGTAAGACAAACCGTGTTCACGCACACCGGCGTTGATACGCAAAATCCACAATTTGCGAAATTCGCGTTTGCGGAGTTTGCGGCCCACATAGGAGTACTGCAAAGAACGCTCAACAGCCTCACGTGCGGTACGGTACAAACGGCTACGGCCACCACGAAAACCTTTGGCAGCGTCCAAGTATTTCTTATGCCGACGATGGGCGGCAAGACCTCTCTTTACGCGCATGGATATATCCTCCACTTTCTGCATTGAGCGAGGCGGAGATCGTGCCAGCCCAATGGATTAAAATTCATCTACTCTAACCTGATGTGCCCTTGGGGAATACCCCGGCACCTAAGCCGGAACCTCTCACCGTTCCGACGCCAGCGGCAAAGCCACTAGCCGTTAGGCAGCATACGACGAACAGCTTTTTCGTTGGTGCTGTCCACAATGGTACTCTGCCCCAGAAGCATTTTACGCTTGGGGCTCTTTTTGGTCAGAATGTGGCGCAAATTCTGGCGACGACGCTTGAATTTGCCACTGCCGGTCACCGTAAAACGCTTGGCAGCGGAACGGCGAGTTTTGATCTTGGGCATGGGACTCTCCTTGGCAAAAGGCCCTGTTGGGCCGTAATAGCAATGGTAACAATACACCTCCCATACAGCAAAGGTATGGGAGGAGGATAGTGCCCCAATTTTGCAATGGGGGCAAGGAAAAATCTTCGTCCAGTCATGAAAGCCCGCGTATGAGGCCTTTCAGCCTTACGCAAAAGCCGCTACGCCACTTGTACCCGCACTCGCTCCCACGCCAGTGCCAGCCTTGCCGCGTTCGGCACATGGCGGCAGAAGCCCGCCACCTTATTCCATCACTGTAGTTGCTTTTTAGGCACCAGCAACATTTGAAGGGTACGTCCCTCCGCGCGCGGCTCCTGATCCACCTTGGCGATGTCGGCAGTGTCTTGCACCACCCGCTCAAGAATGGCAATACCGCGATCTTTATGCACTATTTCACGCCCACGGAAGAACACCGTCACCTTGCACCGATCGCCTTCTTCAATAAAGCGACGGATATGACGCACCTTGGTTTCGTAGTCGTGATCGTCGGTTTTGGGGCGAACCTTAATTTCCTTAATCTGTACGACCGTCTGCCGTTTTTTGGCTTCCTGCTTCTTTTTCTGGGTCTCATACTTGAACTTGCCGTAGTCCATAATGCGACAAACGGGAGGCTCGGCCGTGGAGGCAACCTCCACCAAGTCCATACCCGCTTCTTTAGCGGCAATGAGAGCATCATTGCGGGACAAAATCCCCAACTGTTCACCCTCTGGCCCAATTACCCGCAATTCACGGGCGCGGATCAATTCGTTACGGCGTACGCCGTCCTGCGGCATTTCACGCCGAGGTCTCATATTAGGTGAAGCTATAGCGCATCCCTCCTTTTTGGAATGGTTCATCACAAGCTGCGCGAATCAGCACGGCGACTTCGTCCACCGATTTCATGCCCAGATTGTCTCCGGTTCGTAAGCGTACATTGACGCCGCCTTCTTCCACTTCTTTATCGCCCACTACAAGAATGTAGGGGATTTTCGCCAGCTGCGCCTCGCGCACTTTGAAGCCCAGCTTTTCGTTACGCGTGTCGGCCTCAGCACGAATGCCAGCCTTGCGTAAGATTTCCAATGCCTTTTCAGCAAAACGGGTGTGGGCATCCGTCACGGTCAGCAGGCGCGCCTGCACCGGAGCAATCCACAAAGGCAAAGCCCCCGCAAATTGTTCAATAAGCACACCGATGAAGCGTTCGAGGGAGCCCATAATAGCGCGGTGCACCATGACAGGACGATGACGTTCACCATCTTGCCCCACATAGGTGAGGTCAAAACGCTCAGGCAAGGTAAAATCACACTGAATGGTAGAGCACTGCCATTCACGACCGATGCAATCGAGCAAACGCACGTCGATTTTAGGTCCGTAAAAGGCGCCGTCCCCTTCGTTAATCGTATACGGAATGTTCGCGCGCTCCACCGCCTTCGTCAAAGCAGAGGTCGCCACTTCCCATGCTTCATCCGTGCCGATGCTCTTGGCCGGGCGGGTGGACACGGCGACTTTGTATTCAAAGCCGAACAGGTTCATAAGATCGCGCACCAAGGTGATCACGTCAATAATTTCGTCTTCCAATTGCTCCGGCGCACAAATAATATGGGCATCATCCTGCGTAAACTGACGCACCCGCAACAGGCCGTGCAATACGCCCGACTTTTCGTGGCGGTGCACCACGCCCAGTTCAAAATACCGTTGGGGCAAGTCGCGATAACTTTTAAGCGAATTTTTATAAATCAGCATGTGCGCGATGCAGTTCATGGGTTTCACGCCATAGGCATCTTCGTCAATGGTGGTAAAATACATATTTTCGCGATAATTATCATAGTGGCCCGACTTTTGCCACGTTTCCACCCGCAATAATTGTGGCCCCTGCACCAATTCATAGCCGCGTTTGAGATGTTCCTTACGCCAGAAATCTTCCAAAATGGTACGAACCAGCATCCCCTTGGGCAGCCAGAACACCATGCCCGGCGCAACATCTTCATTAAACGTGAACAAGTCCAGCTCGCGGCCCAATTTGCGGTGGTCGCGGCGCTTGGCTTCTTCAAGCATTTGCAAATAATCCTTCAAGGCTTTTTCGTCCGCAAAGGCGGTACCGTATAAACGAGATAGCATGGCATTTTTTTCGTCACCGCGCCAATAAGCCCCCGCCACGGACATAATTTTAAAAGCCTTCAAAAAACCTGTGTGCGGAACATGCGGGCCACGGCACAAGTCGGTAAAGTCCCCACACTGATAGAGCGAGACAGTATCTGCGGGGATTTCTGAAATAATTTCAGCCTTATACTTTTCGCCCAAGCGGGTAAAATGTTCCACCGCCGCGCTCTTGCTCATTTCACTACGGATGAAGGGCAAAGCCGCACGCGCAATGGCATGCATTTCCGCTTCAATGGCGGCAAAATCTTCCGAGGAGAAAGGTTTTTCCACATCAAAGTCATAATAAAAGCCGTTGTCAATAGAAGGGCCGATGGTCACCTTGGCTGTGGGAAACAATTTTTTAACCGCCGCCGCCATGATGTGCGAAGTAGAATGACGCACTAGGGACAAAGCCTCGGGCGCGTCTACCAATATTCCTTCAACAGTGGCACCGTCCGGCACGGGACTGCCCAGATCGACCAATGCGCCATTGCAACGACAAGCAACGGCAGCCTTATATTTTTTCCCGCTCAAAGCCACTTTCAGCGCGTCCGCGCAACTGGCCCCGGCGGGTACTTCTATATTTTGCGTATCAACAGACACATTCACGGCAAAACTCCTTGGATGTAGACCAAAATCTTGTACCCCACAGTCTTACACGGCTATGCACACGATGCAAGGGGGGGACAAAGCATAAACACAAAAAAGGGGAGGTAAACCTCCCCTTTTTTGTTAATTTTTATTGTGGTAGGAACGAGCAGGCTTGAACTGCTGACCCCTTCCATGTCAAGGAAGTGCTCTAGCCAACTGAGCTACGCTCCTACGCGTTGAGGCAGGTAATGTTCTTAACGTCATACATTGTATGCGTCAAGAGTTTTTTTTGGTTTCCCTTATCCCGCGCACAGAGCATCCAAACGGGCCAAACTTTCCTCGCGCCCGAGCAAGGCCATCACGTCAGGCAGATGCGGCCCGCCCAAACTTCCGGTCAAAGCCAGCCGCACAGGCGGCCCCACCTGCTTGAATTTAAAACCACCCTGCTCCACATAGGTGTGCATGCAGGCTTCCAAGGTGGGCGCGTCAAAAGGCGTAAGCACGGCAAAGGCCGCCCGCAAGGCCGCCACATGGGTCAGGGCATTGTCCTTCAAAGCCTTGGCCTTGGCCGCCGGGTCAAACACGAGATCCGCCGCCGTCACCAGCAGACTTTGCACCGCCGCCGCCAATTCTACCAGACTGTTGGCCCGCTCACGGTACAGGCCTACCGCCCCCTCCAGCCGCTCCGCAGCATACGCTTTTCCGCCAAAGGCAGCGTCGACAAAGGGTTTAGTCAAGGCTGCCAGCTCCGCCGCCGGAGTGGCCCGCAAATACTGGGCATTCAGCCAATGCAATTTGTCGGGGTCAAAGGCTGAGGGCGCGGCATTGAGGGAAGTTCCGTCAAACAAGGTTTTGAGTTCCTCAAGGGAAAAGAGTTCCTGATCCCCGTGCGACCAACCTAAACGAACAAGATAGTTGACTAAAGCCTGCGGCAGCAAGCCGTCCTGTTGATATTCTATCACCGCCCGTGCCCCGTGGCGCTTGGACAATTTTTGCTTGTCCGGCCCCAAAATCATGGGGACGTGCCCAAAACGCGGCAAGGGCAGGCCCAAGGCTTCGTAAATCAAAATTTGCTTGGGGGTATTGGAAACGTGGTCGTCGCCACGGATCACATGGGTCACGCCCATTTCATAGTCATCAACCACCACCGCCATATTGTAGGTTGGCATGCCGTCTGAACGCCGCAAAATCATATCGTCGAGTTCAGCCACGTCCACCGCGATAGTGCCCTTAACCAGATCGTCAAAAACCACCCGCCCCGTGAGCGGTGCTTTCAAACGCACACAATGCCCCTCACCCGGGCCGACATTTCGGGTACGACAGCGCCCGTCATAACGCGGCTTTAAGCCTTTGGCCCGCGCGTCTTCACGCATGGCGTCCACTTCGTCCGGCGTGCACGCGCACCAATAGGCATGCCCGCTTGCCAGCAATGTATCGACATAGGCATTATACAAATCCGTACGCTGGGTCTGGTATACCAGTTCGCCGTCCCAATCCAAGCCCAGCCAAAGCATGGAAGCCAGAATAGAATCGGTATATTCTTGGCGCGAACGCTCCACATCGGTATCTTCAATCCGTAAAAAATACTGCCCACCAAAATGTCGCGCGAGTAGCCAGCAGAAAATCGCCGTGCGCGCCCCACCAATATGCAAATGCCCTGTAGGACTCGGGGCAAAACGTGTCACAACTTTGGTCATGGGATTCTCCTTGGAGTTTTTCTACGCATTTTTCAGACGGTTCACAATGAAAAAGTCCCCTCAGCCCGTGAGGCGCTGAGGGGACATAAACAAAGTTTATCGCTACGCGCTAACTTGCAGCCAAACATATAAAGGACTTTTTACTGGCCTTACACACCGGGCAATGCCAGTCTTCAGGCAGATCCGCAAAAGACGTACCCGCAGGAATTTTTGCCCTTTTATCCCCCCGATCGGGGTCGTACACATAGCCGCAATTGCTCACTTGACAGCGGTACATATCTTTAGGTTCGGCCATGGAAGTATCCTTAACCCTTACGCTTTAGGCTCCAGCGTTTTTATTCATGATAAAACCTTTGGAAATCGGCCCTGTGGAAGCGGACGTGCCCGCAATTTTCGACAGGAACGTGTCGCCCAAGGTTTTAATGTGCTCGGCCACATTTTCATAATAGCTCAAATGGGCCTGTTCTTCTTCAATGGTGGCTTCAAAAAGCCGAGCGCTCAAAATATCACCATTTTCGTTACACACCTTGATAAAGCTATTGTAGGCATCAATGGTGTTGTCTTCAGAGGCGGCGTCAAAATTATAAATTTGCTGCACGTCCTGCCCCTTAACCACAGCGGCTTTCAGCGTTGTGGTGGGTTCCCCGCCCAGTTCTTTGATGCGTTCGGCAAAATTTTCAGCATGGCGCATTTCGTCAATGGCAATCAGCTTCATATTTGCGGCCAGCTCGCCATAGTCTTTGTCATCCAAATTATAATGCTGATTCATATATTGATGAATAGCCTGTAGTTCCATACTCCGAGCAATATTCAGAACTTCAATCACTTTTGCCCTACGGGCATCTCTATCAGCGGACATTACGCGCTCCTTCTCAAGGCTAAAATTATTATGATAAAAATATATCAAATCTCTTTGACATATCTTACAGCTTAATGCTTTTGAGCGCAAGCGTCACAGATGCCGTCATATTCCACCCTCGCCCCAGTGATGGTGAAGCCTGGTACAGAAATATCGTCAATTGTGGGCGCAGGGCGGGGGAGCATCACATCACCAATGCGCCCGCAATATATGCACCGCACGTGTTGATGCCATGCGATTTCTCCATCAAAACGCTTAGTGGAGCCCGCCGCTTCCAGCTTCAAAATTTGACCGCTATCCGCCAAAAAATCTAGGTTACGGTACACCGTGCCCAGACTTATGCGTGGCAAACGCTCGCGGACAATGCCGTATACTTCATCAGCCGTGGGGTGGCTCTTCACTTTACGCAATTCTTCAAGTATAACTGCTCGTTGCCGAGTCATGCGGGTTTGAGTTTGTGGCATAGGCCCTCCTTGCATGAGAAGAATTACTAATAACATAAAAAATGTCAAGCACTCACGCTCAGATAATATCTTTTTTCGCAAATATTTTTATATTTTTCCCTCAGGATGACAGCGACCAAGGCAGCACCCGCCCCTGACGAAAAAATAGGCCCATAGCTTACTTGTTATTTTATACTAGTAGAGATATGATAAAGTGTTGCTAGCAAATTTTCTGTACGGGACGCGCATGAATATTTTTTTGTATTCTTTACTCATACTTACGATAACGGCGGGCCTTCTTGCCGTCATTGCCCTGTATCCTCAAAACACAAATCTGTCCCGCTTCGCCAATAGAATCGCCCCCATCGGCATTGTTTTGGGCTGCGTGACAGGGCTTTGGGCATTGTGCGCCGGTTCTTGGGACGGTGTTCAATACGCCTTGCTGCCGTGGGGACTGCCCTTTGGCTCCGGCGCGCTGGGCATGGACACTTTAAGCCGCCTGTTTTTATTCCCTGTATTTGGTCTGGGCGCCGTTTGCGGTGTTGCAGGCGCGCATACTCTGGGCAGCTATCCCGCCGAGGAGCATAATCTCGCCGCCCACTGGCTGTTCTATTGCCTGCTCATCCTGTCGCTGGCGGTGGTCATGACGGCCCGCGACGCAGTGCTTTTTTTGATCGCATGGGAAATCATGTCGCTGGTGCCTTTTTTTCTGATCGACTTTGATGATGAGGAGGCCCATGTCCGTCAGGCCTCATGGATTTATCTGGTAGCCGCACATCTGGGCGCGGTTTTTCTGCTAGCGCTCTTCGCCCTGTTGTGGCAACTGGCAGGCAGCACAAGCTTCAGTGCCTTCAGTCAGGCGGCGGGCAGTATTGCGTCTAGCCCCCTAGTCTCCCTGCTATTTCTATTGGCCTTAACAGGCTTTGGCGCCAAGTCAGGGCTTGCCCCCCTGCATGTCTGGCTGCCAGAAGCCCACCCCATTGCCCCAAGCCACATTTCCGCCATTATGTCGGGGGTGATGATCAATGCGGGCGTGTATGGCTTTATCCGCTGTCTCGACTTTTTCGGCCCCCTGCACAGTGCCCCCGCATGGTGGGGCTGGGCCGTAGTGGCGGTGGGGCTGAGCACGGGGCTGGTGGGGATTTTTAAAGCCACGGCCCAAAGTAATATTAAACGCTTATTGGCCTATTCTAGTGTAGAAAATATGGGTTTAATCTTTATGGGATTGGGCGCGGCTCTTGTAGGTGCACGGGCGGGCAATGCGTGGGTTTGCACCTTGGGCTTTGCCGGTGCCTTGTTCCACATGCTCAACCACGCAGCCTACAAAAGCTTATTATTTTTGTCCGCAGGCGAAATTTTACACGCGGTGAATTCCGTGCGATTTGAACACTTAGGCGGCTTACAAAAAAAACTGCCCGTGCTGGGACTGTGTTTTGGCCTAGGGGCCGCATCCATTGCCTGTCTGCCGCCCTTCAACGGTTTTGCCAGTGAACTGGTACTGGCACTCAGCTTAGCCGGAGGCCTTGAATTGCCCGGTATGGAACAACAATTGGGCCTGCTCGGCACCTTAGTGGGCCTAGCCCTGATCAGCGGTTTAGCGGCTGCCACCTTTGCCAAGGCCTATGGCATTGCCTTTTTGGGCGAAGCCCGCACCGGTGGAGCGCACAATCCCACGCCCACCCAACCTATCGCCCTTGCGTGTCTGGTCGTGCCCGCCGCAGCCTGCCTCGGCTTAGGGCTTGGCGCGCCGTGGGTATTCGAAAGCATTGCCCCCGCCGCGCTGTCATTGAGCGCCCCTAGCGCCGATCTGCTGCCCAAGGCTGTGGACGCGGTGGTGCACATGGGCAACATTTTGTATATTGTCACCGCCGTAAGCATGGGCGGCATTGCCCTCACCCTAGCCTTGAGCGCATGGCGCAAAACCCGCAACCTTACTAACGGAATACGCCGCGCGCCCACGTGGGGCTGCGGCTATCAGGCGGGCACAGCGCGGATTCAATATTCCGCCGCATCGTTCTCTGAACCCACGGCAAAACTTTTGGCAGCGAGCATGGGCCTCAAAACCCGTTATAGTATGGATAAAAACTTTTTCCCAACGCGGGCCAGCCTCAGCGTGACGGCCTCCGACCGTGTGCTCGACCATGTACTCAGCCCCGCGTTTGAAGGCATCGCCAGAGTGTGTAATGCCCTAAAAATCTTTCAGCACGGGCGTATTCATCTCTATATCCTGTATATGTTACTCACCGTGATTGCTTTACTCATTTGGGGGCTACACGCATGAGCACACTCTGGAATGTCAACGCTCTCCACCTGCTGCTGGCTCTAACGCTGTCGCCCCTGTTGCTGGGCATCGTCAACCGCGTTAAAGCCAAATTTGCGGGACGCCAAGGAAAACCCCTGCTCCAGCTCTACAGCGATCTTGCCAAATTGCTGCGTAAGGGCGAGGTTATCAGCACCAGCACATGCGGGGTGTTCAGCGCGGGGCCTTCGGTAACACTGGCAACGATTATTTGCGCGCTAGCCTTGCTCCCCTTTGCCAATCATGATGCCATTCTCTCCTTTCAGGGCGATTTCATTCTGGTGGCCTATCTGCTAGGCATGGGCCGTTTTGCGCTTATGCTGGCCGCACTGGACACCGCATCTCCCTTTGAAGGTATGGGCGCAAGCCGTGAAGCGACTTTTTCGGCCCTTGCGGAACCCGTGATTTTTCTCTGCTTTCTGTCACTGGCGGGTAGTGGGGCTAGCCAAAGCACGGCGGGCACATTGTCGTTGTCGTCCATGTTTGGGGGCGCGCCCTTATGGGCTTGGGAAATGGGCAGGCCGGAACTTTTACTCATCCCTCTCGTGCTCTTCGTGCTGCTGTTAGTGGAAAATTGCCGTATTCCCGCAGACGATCCCAACACGCATCTGGAATTAACCATGATCCATGAAGTGATCATTCTAGACCATTCTGGCCCCAATCTCGCGTTTATCCTCTATGGGGCGGCCTTAAAACTGTGGTTTTTCGCCGCGCTGCTGGCGGGTATTTTACTGCCCGTGCTGTCCGCACCGCTCTGGCTCCAAATTATTCTGAGCGTGGGGATTATTTTTACCGTTACCATTTTGGTAGGGATTGTGGAATCGATCATGGCCCGCGTGCGGATGACGCGCATTCCCGCCCTGCTCGGCGGGGCGGGAGCCTTGGCCGCCTTGACCCTTATTTTATCCTTAATGAGGCAGGCATGAGTATTTTCTTTCAAATCGCCCTTATCGCGCTGCTGTTGAATAATTTTGCCCTCTTAGCCGTGGGGCGTATGCGTACGCTCATTGGGCTGGTGGCTTTTCAAGGGGTGGTGCTCACGGGCGTCCTGCTGCTGATCCCTCGGCCTGCGGGAACCGACATTCTGCACGTAGTATTGCTGGCCTGTGCGCTGTTCACCATCAAAGCGGTGGGTTTTCCCTATTTGTTACGGCGTACCCTCAAAAGCATTGCCGCCGATCATTATGTGACCCCCTATCTAGGCTTTACACTGTCGGTGCTGGCGGGGATGGCCGCGCTGGTTTTTTCCTTATGGTTGGAAAGCCGCCTGCCCATGACCCAAAACATCTTCCCCCCCCTGCTCTTGCCCGCCGCCCTGACCACGCTGTTCACCGGGCTCACCATGGTAGTGGGCCGCATGAAGGCGCTAACCCAAGTTATCGGTTATC
>JAVVPD010000030.1:16216-24375 GCA_036655975.1 Desulfovibrionaceae bacterium
GGTGGCAGAAAACGGCATTTTCCTGCTCGGTCTCCCCATGATGCTTGGGGGATCGGTGTGGTTTGAACTTTCCATCCTTTTGGACGTATTTGTGGCGGTATTTGTGATGGGCATTGCCATCAACCACATTAATGCGACTTTTGAATCCATTGACGTGGGCCGCTTCTGCAGCCTCAGGGACTAAGCCATATGCTGCTTGCTCTTTTATGTATTCCCCTGCTGTCCGGTGTGGCACTCCTGTTCATTCCCCACGCGATGTTGCGCCGCGTGTTGCTGGTGCATACGGCCTTGATCCATCTGGCCTTGACAATGGCCCTATTTTTACAGGTGCGGCAAAATATCCCCGTCCCCACCCTGCCAATTTTACAAGACATTCTTGAACCAGACCCTCTGGGCACCCTGTTTTTGCTGTTGGCAAGCGTGCTCTTTCTCGCGGCCTCCCTGTACGCCTACGGCTATTTGCGTTTAGAAGACCAAGGCAACATTCTGCGTAAAGATTTTCAAGACGGCACCGCCTATACCAACGCGCCGGAGCAGCGCTTTACCGCCTGCTTGTGCTTTTTTCTGGCTTCCATGACCCTGGTAACCACCACCAATCACATGGGCGTACTGTGGGTGGGGATCGAAATGACAACGCTGTCCAGCGCGCCTTTGATCTATTTTCACCGCCACCGCCGCTCCCTTGAAGCCACGTGGAAATATTTGATGATCTGTTCCGTGGGCATCGCCTTGGCCTTATTAGGAAATCTCTTGTTCACCCTCGCCTTTTCCCAACACGGTGAACACTCTGGAAATTTTGCCGATATGCTTGCCGTGGCCCAACAATCCCGCCACTGGGTGGAAGGGGCGCATATTCCCTGGCTCAAGGCGGCTTTTATTTTTTTACTGGTGGGCTATGGCACCAAAATGGGTCTTGCCCCGCTGCACAATTGGCTGCCCGACGCGCACAGTCAAGCCCCTTCACTGGTGTCGGCCCTGCTTTCCGGCGCTTTGCTCAATTGCGCTTTTCTGGGTATTCTACGGGGGCATCAAGTCATGCTGGCAGCCAATTTAGCGGACTTTAGCGGGAGCCTGCTGATTTTTTTTGGTCTGCTCTCCATGGGCACGGCGGCGGTATTCATTGTCGGGCAAGGCCACTACAAACGCCTTTTAGCCTATTCCAGCGTAGAGCACATGGGCATTCTCGCCTTGGGCGTAGGCTTGGGGGGCAGTGCGGTTTTCGGGGCCATGCTGCATGCCGTCAACCACTCCTTAACCAAGTGCATGCTTTTTCTGCTAGCCGGCAACATTTTGAGCCTCTACCACACCCACTCCAGTTATGACGCCCGAGGCCTGCGCTGGACCATGCCGCTTACCGCCATGCTGTGGACAGGGGGATTTCTTGCCATTGTGGGTTCACCGCCCTTCGGGCTTTTTGTGAGCGAATTTTCTATTTTACAAGCCATGATGGCCCGGCAATCGTGGGGGCTTGCCGCCCTGTACCTCGGCACGCTCGGGGTGCTGTTTGTGGGGATGTCCATTCCCATTCTGCGGATGGTGCAAGGGCCCAAGCCCCCCGCCATACACGATACTTTTCAAGAAAATATTTTTAATATAGGGCCGTCGCTGGTGCTCGGGGCGATAGTGCTCATGCTTGGCCTGTACATCCCCGATTGGCTGAGCGCCTTTTTACAGGCAGCCGCCCAAAGGATAGGAGGATAACATGGCTTTCCCGTATCAGAGTTCCCTCGCGGTACACGACATACCCGTGTGCGAGAGTTCCGCCTTCCACGCCGACATTTGCAGCCATGTGGCCCAAGGCTGGCAACTCGTCTGCCTATGCGGTATGCCGCAAGCCGTTGTCCACCCCCAAGCCCCTGGGATAGGCCTGCTTGCCGTGTTGGCCCACGATGCCACGGGTATGATTCACGCCTTACGTACTCCCCCCCTAAAGGTCTACCCCAGCTTGACCCCCGCCTGCCCGCAGGCCCATTTATTTGAACGGGAAATTTACGAGCAATGGGGTATTTTGCCTGAAGGGCATCCTTGGCTAAAACCCCTGCGCTATAGTCCCCCTCTCGGGGCTACTCCCGCCGGCTGGCAGCGCCCTCTGCCCGGTGTCACCGAACAATTTACCGTCCAAGGCGCGGAAGTTCACGAAGTAGCCGTGGGGCCAGTACACGCGGGGGTTATCGAGCCGGGGCATTTCCGCTTTCAATGTTACGGCGAAAACGTCATGCACCTTGAAATAAGTCTCGGTTTTCAGCATCGGGGTATTGAAAAACAGCTTATCGGCGGCCCCGACGCACGCACCGTATATATGATGGAATGCGTGGCGGGTGATTCCACCATTGCCCACACCTCGGCCCTCTGCCTGCTTCTCGAAAATCTTACCCGCCGTCCTGCCACCACGCGCGGGCAGGCTTTACGCCGCGTGGCACTAGAATTGGAACGCCTTGCCAATCACACCGGAGACATGGGGGCCATGGCTGGAGACGTCGGTTTTTTACCCACCATGTCGTGGTGCGGGCGCATTCGCGGCGATTTTTTAAACATGACGGCCCTCCTGTGCGGCAACCGTTTCGGGCGCGGTCTGGTACGCCGGGGGGGGACAGCCCTCGATGTGGACAAAACACTGCTGGGCACACTCCTGCCCAGCCTGCAAGCCGCCTATCGCGATGTGTGCGGAGCCACAGATACCATGTTTGCCGCTAGCTCGGTGCTCGACCGTTTTGAAGGCACGGGAATTGTCTCCGCAAGCAACGCGCTAGCACTCGGCATGGTGGGCGTGCCCGCCAGAGCCAGCGGGCTGCTGCGCGACGCGCGGGCCTTCTATCCCTATGACGGGCAGCCTTTGGCAAAAAAACATATCCGCACCTGCCACACAGGAGATGTGTACGCCCGCGCACGGGTGCGCCGTGACGAAGTGGACGACGCCGTGAACCTTATTCTTGAAGAACTCAAGCGCCTCCCGGCCGGCCCTGCCTGCCACGATGAAATTACCAGCCTTCCCCCCCAACGTCTGGCCCTCTCCTTTGTGGAAGGTTGGCGCGGCACGGTGTGCCATGTGGGGGTCACCAATGCCGACAGCGTGTTTGCTGTATATAAAATCATTGACCCTTCCTATCACAATTGGATGGGCCTTGCGCTGGCCTTGCGTGATGAACAAATATCTGACTTCCCCTTGTGCAATAAAAGCTTTAATCTGTCGTATTGCGGTCACGACCTGTAATCCCAAGGACCCTTATGCTTCGCATCATTGCAGAACGTCTCCATCAAGGCTATCGCACTCTGGCCTATCCCCGTGTGCAACCGCAGATGCCGCCCCGTTTTTTGGGCAAGCCCCGTATTCAGGCGGACAATTGCGGTGCGTGCAACATTTGCACCGCAGTATGCCCCACACAGGCTTTATGTCTGGGCGAACACGGCCCCACCTTAGACACGGGCCGCTGCCTTTTCTGCGGGGCCTGCCGCGCCATTTGCCCGCGTTCAAACATCCACTTCACCCAAGAACACCGCCTTGCTCGGCTGACCCGCGAAGAGCTGTTGGTGCGACCACAAGCAGATCCTACAGCCACGCCTGCGCCACGCCTGCGCGCGCAAGAGCTTTTCCCCGAAATTGCAGCACTGTACAAAAAATCTTTACGTTTGCGTCAGGTAAGCGCGGGCGGCTGCAATGCCTGCGAAGCAGACAGCAATGTGCTGACAACCTTAGTGTACGATCTGGGGCGTTTTGGCATTGATTTTGTGGCCTCCCCTCGCCATGCAGACGGTCTGGCGGTGACAGGCCCGGTGACGGAAAATATGCGTCAGGCCCTTCTTGACACCTATCAAGCCTTGCCCGACCCGCGCATTATCATGGCGGTAGGCGCATGCGCCATTTCCGGTGGCCTCTTCCGTGACAGCCCCGAGGCGCATCAAGGCCTGAGCACGCTCTTTTCCCCTGACGATATCCACGTCTACATCCCGGGCTGCCCCCCCCACCCGTGGACTATTTTGGATGGCATGCTGCTCATGATGGGGCGGGAAAAAACGGGCTAGCGGCAAAGTTTTCTTGGGTATCATAGCCTCTCTCTAGCTTGCCCATACCCGCACTCTAGGCTATAGTGCGCCTTACGTTACGGATATGATTTCTTACAACACGAGGTAGTTATGCGTCCATGCTTTCTTTCCCGCAAAAAACAAGTATTGGCGGGGCTCGCCCTGCTCTGTTTTGTGGCCACAGGTTGTACAAGCAAATACGGCCCGCAGATGACACAAGTAAACTACTATCCCCAATGTTATCAGCCTATTTCAGAGCTACGTCAGGATGAAAATTCTGCAGGCACGTCTACAGCCGTGGGCGCAGGCGTAGGGGTTTTATTGGGAGCACTCATCGGCGGACTGGCTACGGGGAAAGCCGAAGGAGCCGTGGTGGGCGCGGTTGCCGGTGGGGCCACAGGCGCGGTTGCCGGCAATGTCTACGGTAAAAACCAGCAGGCAAAGACCGATCAGCAAAAAGTCAACTCCTACCTCCAGCAATTGGACGGCGAAAGTGCCAACATGGATCGAGCCACCGCCGCCGCCAAGGTTGCCACCAAGTGTTACGACCGCCAATTCCAGCAAGCCGCCGCCGAATTTAAAAACGGCAGCATGACGCGGCAGGATTTCACCAACCGCTACACCGAAATCCGGAGTGGCCTTGAAGAAACATCACGTATTTTGCAACACACTGCCAGCAAGATGGCAGAAAAAGACGCCCAATATCAGCAAGTGCTCACGGCAGAACAACAATCCCATGAGCAATATCAAGGCACACCTGAAAGCCCTGTCGTGAGCAAAAGCCCCAAAAAGCGGCCCCGTAAGCCCGCGCAAACGGCCCAAAACGCCCCCACACCGGCCGCCACCCCCGTAGCCCAACAAACCCAAAAATGGTCACATTCCCGCGAAGCCCTTGAAGGCACTAAGCAGGATGTAGACGAACGCATGCGTGGCTATGACAGCACCGTAGACGTGCTGCTTGGTGCTTAGGGCAGTGCTCCCTCAACCTACGTTTTTGCATAACAGGAAGATTTATGACCGCATCTTCGCTGCCTCCTGATTCCGGCCCTCAAACATCGGCTCCGGCAAATTCTCCAGTGGACGCGCCGTCCTCCCCCGCAGAGAATCCCGCGCCCGCTCCTGTGGCAGCCCCACTGCCGTGGTATCGGAGCACAGGGTGTTTGGGGACTTTAGTAGCTTTGACCTGTATCCTCTGCCTGTTATGGGGCTACTGGTTTTCACTCCAATCCCAAAGAGAGGCTCTCAATCTGGTTTTGCAAGAACAATTGACGCGGAACGCGCTGTGGGAAGCGGAGGCCGCCCGATTGCGCGCGGCTCTGAACGACGACCCCTGCCTGGCCTTACAAAAATTGCGGGACAATCCTGCCTTGCCCCCAGTGCTGCTTGTCCCGCAAGACGGTGCCGTAACCGAGCTGGCCCCCACCGCAAAGCCCACAAGCCCGCAGCCCGCCGGAAAGGATCAAGCCCCCGCGCTGTCCCCCGCGCCCGCTGTGCCGTCTGGCCCCGCATCCCCTGCAAATATGGCGGATTTACTAGAACAAGCGACCGTACTCATCCTGTCCGAAACAGACAAAGGTTTGAGCATGGGCACAGGCTTTTTCATCGCCCCTGGCACAATTCTCACCAACGCCCATGTTGTGGGCACCAATCCGCAACACATTTGGATCATCAACAAAGCCACCCACGGTGTTGCCCCCGCCTCCCTCACCGTGTCGAGCCACACCCAAGGGCAGGACTATGCCGTACTCAAGGTAACCCCCGTTGCCGGCGTGCAGCCGCTCAGCTTTACTCAATCCATCCAGCGCACGGATCGGGTCAGCGCGTGGGGCTTCCCCAATGCGGTCACCGGTGACGATCCTCAATTTCAAGCCTTAGTGCAGGGCAAGGGCAACACCTCACCCGAAGTGGTCTACACCGATGGCGTGGTCAGTGTCATTCTTAACCGCCAGCCTCCTTTGATTGTCCACACCGCCACAGTCTCCCCCGGCAACAGCGGCGGCCCGCTGGTGAACGCTCAGGGGCAGGTTGTCGGTATCAATACCTATATTCGTCTGGACGAAGAATCATACCGCCAATCTAGTTTGGCTATTATGAGCCTAGATGTACTGGCCTTTTTGCAAAAACACCGCATTCCCCACACCTTGGCAAGCGCGCCGCCACCCGCAACACCTGTCGCTCCGGCAGCGGCCCCCGCCGCCACGCCCGAGGCAAAAAGCGTCACCCCTTCCCCTAACACCGCGCCTACGGGCGCCACAAAGGACTAAGCCATGGCAGGGATATACATTACCACCACCCCGCGCGGCTCCATGCGTCCTTTAGCCTATCAAGGTATTTTTGTTACCGATTGCTACCATCAGGTGCAGTCCTTACTGGCAGAAAAATTGGGCGCGGACTGTGCCAGCCTGCTGGCCGAACCCATGCACGACGCCAAGCGCGAATATGTCGATTGGTACGCCCCCGAACTGCCCCCCCATGCGGCAGCCTCGGCAAGCCCAAACCCGGCGGAGGGTACGGCTCCGGCCTCGGCTGCCCCCAGAGTTCTGAGCACACTGCCCCCAGAAGAAGCTGAACCCTTGCGGGAAAAAGTGGGGGCCTATGCCCAACGTATCCAGCAACTCGCCGAACAATTGCACGGGCAAACAGAACAAGTAAGCGCACAAGGGAGCCCCCTCGGCAGCGCGGCGCATCTTTCCGGCCCTCTTATACAATTGAGCCTGAACCATCCCCACGATGACGACATTTGGGTAGTCAACGGTCAACCCGTTGTTATCAATTGGGGCTTCGGCCCGGGCACCGTAGGGGCTTTCCCCCAAGACTTGAGCCGACTGGGCAAAACGCCCCTGACAAAGCCCGTGGCGATATCTCCCGCAATTCCTGTTCCGCCCCCCGTGGCTCCGGCCCGACGCATGGGCTGCCTGCCGTGGCTCCTGTTGCTGCCTTTTTTGTTAATATTGCTGGCACTGCTGCTCATGCACTGGGGCTTTTGGCCCATGCCCAGCTGGTATCTGTCCCTCTTAGGTCTGAATACTCGGGAAATAGAATTACAAAATCAACGCGGACGCGACCTCTACGCCGATGTAGACCGCTTGCGCGCCGAGCTGGCACAAAGAGCCGCCCTGTGTGTGCCCCCCAAGGTGAAAACACCCGAACCAACGCCCATGCCGGTGCAACCAAGCCCGCCTCCCCCTGTGCAAAAAGAGCCGGAAGTCATCCCCCCGCCCGAAGCGGCAGTGACCGAGCCCTTCTTGGGGGAAACACCTGTGCAAGCCGATCCGCCCAAGGCTCCCCCAAAACCGAAGCCCGAAGTCAAACCCGAGCCGAAGCCCGAGCCCAAGCCGGAACCCAAACCAGAACCGAAGCCCAAGCCCGAGCCCAAGCCCAAAAAGAACGATCCGCTCTCTATTCCCAAGGACGCTCCCAAGGACAATGACATGAGCTTTTTGGAAGGGTGTTGGCGTTCAGAAAGCGGCCTTATTAATGTACGTACCCGTGAGCCGATCATTGCCGAATACTGCTTTGACAAAAACGGGCAGGGCCGGCGATTGATACGTGAAAAGAATGGGCAAATTTGCAATGGCCCCGTGCAGTCAAAATTTGGTGCCAATGGGCAATTGCTGATCGAATCCGAGGAGGCCCACTGCCCCCGTGACAATCAACAATACGTGCCCCAAAAAGTGGAATGTAAGGGACAAGAAAACAGCACTGCCTGCAAGGGGCAAGAAATACTCAACGGGCGCAGTTCACGCCGTTGGGACGCTAAATTTTACAGGAAATAACCATGCCGATATTGCCCTCTAGTCTTGCTACCGTCAGCCTCATTCCCGGAGGTTGTCCGCAATTTCTTGATTTCGCGCTGCCCATGAGTGCGTTAGAAAAAATGCGTAGCTTTTTTTACGAAGAAAAACGCTCCGATATGGACGCGCCTTCGCCAGACACCGCCGTGCAGGGGGGGCAAGGCACCCGCAACCAGTACAGCCATTATCTGCATTGTTTGGAAAAGTCCGAAGATCTTTTTTTAGACAAAATTAGCGGCGCCCCCTGTGACTATGATTATGAAATTCAAGCCACAAAAAATCTGGATATATGGCTTAATCAGTGGCTTCCCCTGCCATTTTTGCGTACTCGTGAACAAAAATGGC
>JAVVPD010000031.1:0-6289 GCA_036655975.1 Desulfovibrionaceae bacterium
AAGAATAAGGGCCTGGGGCTGACGGTCGAGCAGGTCGTGGGCAAAAATTGCCAGCAATTCGTCCCCATTGAGCAGGCGACCGTGTTTATCCACAATTCCCAAACGGTCGGCGTCGCCGTCAAGACCGATGCCGAGCTCCGCACCTTCTTGCTGCACTTTTGCCATAAGATCCCGCATATTTGCTTCAACAATGGGGTCAGGATGGTGATGCGGAAAGGTGCCGTCGGGCTCACAGTAAAGGGGAAGCACTTCCGCGCCGAGGGTGGTCAAGGTTTGGACCAGCGTGGGGCCGCCCGAGCCGTTGCCCCCGTCCACCACAACTTTTATGGGGCGGGACAGGCGGGTGCGGCTGGTAATGGCCTCCCGATAGGCGGGTAAAATATCATGGCAGGAAGCCACGCCCGCGCCTTGAACAAAATTTTCGGAATCGTGTATTTTTTTAATATCTTGTAGCGCATCACCGTATAAAGTTGTAGCCCCACTCCATATTTTAAAACCGTTATACATGGGGGGATTATGGCTAGCGGTAATCATTATCCCCGCATTTTTATTCAAGTATTTTATAGCAAAGTAGAGGGCGGGTGTGGGAACCATGCCGATGGAAATAACGTCTACACCTGTGCGTAAAAGTCCCGTCACAAGGGCGGTATGAAAGTCCGGGGAGGAGGGGCGGCAATCATAACCAACAATGGCAACACGCTGTTGTCTTTGGAGAAAATATGTTCCACACGCTTGCCCCAAGCGCTCTACCCACGGGTTGTCAAAGTCTTTTCCGACAAGTCCACGGATATCGTAGGCTCTAAAAATATGGCTGATTATTTGCACAAAAGAAACTCCTTTGTATTTGAAGAACACTTTAGAACTTGACCTGCGCGGCTTCCTATTTTATTACTGCTCATTATGAATTGGGACTGGGATAAACTGCAAGAAAAACGGCAAAGGCAACCGCGCCCCACAAATAGTGGCGGTGGCGGCGGTGATAATGGTAACAATAATAATAACAATAACAATAACAACAACCGTTCTCCTATGGACTTCGGGCGTTTTCCACAAGATCCTTTCAAAAGGATGCGCGATTTAGGCGCGCCCAGCGGAAAGGGTTTGTGGTGGATTGGTGCCGGGGTAGTGCTGCTGTGGATGCTTTCGGGCATTTACATCATCAATCCAGATGAAGAAGGGATTGTCTTGCGTTTTGGCAAGTATGTCCGCACTGTCGGCCCTGGGCCGCACTATCATCTCCCTATCCCCATTGAAACGGTATATAAACCCAAAGTTACGCAAATTATGCGTGGTGAAGTGGGCTTTCGTTCGATAGGTCAGGGGGCAACCTTCCAACAGGGGCAGGTTCGTACTATTTCTGAAGAAGCGTCTATGCTAACGGGTGACGAGAATATCGTCAACGTGCAGTTTAGCGTACAGTATAAAATTAAGGATCCCGTGCAATATCTGTTCAACGTAACAGATCAGGCCAAAGTTGTGCGAAATGCTGCTGAAGCTACCATGCGTGAGGTTATCGGCAAAAGTCAGATCGACTCTGCCTTGACCGACGGGAAAATTAAAATTCAGGCAGACGCCACCGAATTACTGCAATCCATCATGGACCGCTACGAGGTAGGGGTGCAGATTGTTGCCGTGCAATTGCAGGATGTGCATCCCCCGCAGGGCGTTATTGACGCCTTCAAAGATGTGGCCTCTGCCCGTGAGGACAAAAGCCGCATTATCAATGAGGCGGAGGCCTACCGCAATGAATTGCTGCCCGGAGCACGCGGTCAGGCGGCAGAAATGGTTAACCAAGCCCAAGCCTATCGGGAAACACGTTTAAAAAATGCGGAAGGTGAAGCCAACCGCTTTTTGGCCGTGCTCACCGAATACGAAAAGGCCAAGGATGTGACCAAAAAACGCTTATACTATGAAGCTATCGAAGATATTTTATCGAAAGCGCAAGAAAAAATTGTTCTTCCCCAAGGTATTTCTGAAAATCTGCTTCCCCTTCTGCCCTTGGGCAATGCCGTAAACGGCAAAGCCGGTGCTGCTGCGCCTAAGGTGGCAAAATAATATGAAAAATAACCCGCTTGTGCTTCTTGCCGTGGCCGTTGTGCTGTTGGTTGTGGGCACACAATCTTTCTTTACCGTTCACCAAACCCAGAAGGCCCTCGTGCTGCAACTGGGGGATCCCATTGACGAGATTTATGGCCCGGGCATACATTTTAAATTGCCATTCATTCAAAATGTCTTATATTTTGATGCACGCATTCTTGATTATGACGCGCGGTCCACTGAGGCTTTCACGGTGGATAAAAAAGCCATTGTTCTTGATAATTATGCCCGGTGGAGAATTGCCAATCCCCTGCAATTTTACAAGACCATGCGAACCATTCCCGGAGCACAGGCCCGACTAGACGACGTTGTGTATTCACAATTGCGCGCTCTGGTGGGGGGCTATACCCTCACCGAAGTGGTATCGTCACATCGTGCACAAATTATGGAAGAAGTTACCCGCAAGGTGGCAGCGCTCATGAAGCCTTTTGGCGTGGAAGTGGTAGACGTGCGGATCAAACGCACCGATCTTCCGCCGGAAAATCAGCGCGCTATCTTTGGGCGTATGCGGGCCGAACGGGAACGTCAGGCCAAGCAATACCGTTCTGAAGGCGTGGAAGAATCTACCCGGATTCGCTCGGACGCTGACCGGCAGCGTGCTGTGGAATTGGCCTTGGCTGCCAAAAAATCTGAAATAATTCGTGGTGAAGGTGATGCCCTTGCGGCAAAAACCTACGCCGACGCGTTTGGTCAATCAATAGAGTTTTTTGAATTTCAACGAGGTTTAGATGCATTACGCAAATCCCTGCGTGATAATAGCCGTGTGATTTTGTCACACGACAATCCGATCCTCAAACCCCTGCGTTAAGGGTATTCATAAGGGGGGCATATGTCCTCATTCAGCGAATCATACGAACGAATAAAGTTTGCAACAAATACGCGCACACAAGTTGAACTTGCTGAAGTTCTCGATATTCGTCAATCAAGCATTTCTGATGCGAAAAGACGCAATTCTGTTCCTGCAGATTGGTATATGAAATTGTTTGAAAAATTCGGCCTCAACCCCGACTGGCTCAAACAGGGTGCTGGGCCGATGTATTTGCGTACAGAGCAAGGCTATCAACCCCAAGAAGCGCCTGCCGGTGGTGTGGCGGAAGAACCCGCCCATTACGGCGATCCCATGGCTAAAAGTACCATCGTTACTGTGTACAGTATGACGTGTGACTTTGAGCACGGAAACGTGCCCCATCTGCCCGTGCTCGGCAAATTGTCTTTGCCCTTGGCCTATGCGGGGCCGGAAATTACCGTGTTGTGCATGGATTCACCCAATATGAAACCCGGTATCGTGCGTGGCGCGTATATGGGAATTGATACCAGCATCACAAGCCCCATTTCGGGGATGCTGTTTGCGGTGTATTCGCCCCATGAAGGGGTCATTATTACGCGTCTTTTTCTGGATGGCGATAATGAACGCTATTTGCTCCGGTCTGACGCTACTGGGTACCCTGAAACGTCCATGGAACCTGGGAAATTGGCCGAAAGAATTATGGGCAAGGTCTCGTGGGTATTGCAGCAAGTTTAGTAGAATAGGAAAAGGCCTCGCAAGAGGCTTTTTTTCTTTGGGATTATACATGTATGCTTAAGATAATAAAAAAAATTGTTTGCAGGCCGCCTTTCAGGGGGCTGAGTCTTGGTGTGGGGCTTTGCGTGGGCTTTGTTGTTATGGCTTCAGCGTGGGCTGTTGAAATACGCCAGCCGGTGGGGGAGCCTGTTTTTTCAGACGCAGCTCCGCTTCCTCTACCGCCGGAAACTGCCCCTGCGGCTGGGGCAGTTTCCCCCGTGTGGCAGCCCGTGCTCATGCGTTTGGCGACGGACGGAATCAGCGGTGCGGATGTGGACGCTATGTTCGCCGCCCTTGGTGAAACAGCCTCGCAGGAGCCCATGGGGCGTAAAATTCGTGAATTGTATACCAAGGCTTTTTTACGGACGCCCCCAGACCCCAACGCTCCGCCTAAAGCGCGTTTGCGCTTGTACAAGGGGGTGGTCACACCAGAAAATGCCCAAGTATGTAAGGCCTTTCTCGCGCAAAATGGCGCTTATTTTACGCGGGCCCAGCAGCTCTATGGGGTGCCCCCCGAAATTGCCGTGGCCCTGTTGTTTGTGGAAACCCGCCTTGGCACGTCCATGGGGAAAGAACGCGCTTTGTATACCCTTGCCAGCATGGCGCAATCCACTTCGCCTGACAGTATCAATGAGTGGCTGCCCCGTCTGCCTGGCTACGAAGGGCACCTTGACTGGATGCAAGAGCTGATGCCCAAGCGGGCCGACTGGGCCTATAAGGAATTGCGCGCCCTTGTGGTTCATTTACGCACACAGGGTATTGAGGCTTCCACCGTGCCGGGTTCTATTTATGGGGCCGTGGGCATGTGTCAATTTATGCCGTCAAATCTTGTTCCCTATGGCGCAGATGGCGATGATGATGGTGTTGTCGATTTATTTACCGTGCCCGATGCCGTGGCAAGTTTGTCCAATTATTTGGCGAGGCACGGCTGGAAGCCGGATATAAGCCGTGCAGCGCAGCATGCCGTACTGAAAAGCTACAATCGGGTGGATATTTACGCAAATACCATCATGGCCTTGGCGGATCTTATTGCGGGACGCCCTCTGCCCTTGCCCACTGATGAGCCAATAAAAAAACAAAAAGCGCGTGTCAGGCCCTAAGTTTTTGCGGGATGGGCCGATAGGTATACTAAGTTCCCTTGTTGTCCCCCCAGACAGCAAGAAAACCCACAAGGCGCAGCCTGCCTTGTAGACTTTGCTCCTTGGGCAAAGAAACCATTTGTGGTGGAGTGTTCTTCCTTCCACTCCGGCCGATCTTCCCGTCTGTGACGCCCTAGAATACCGCGAAAGCGCGCGTTCTAGGGCGTTCACCATTTCTCCCCCCTCTTCCCTGTCTTGCCAATTATTTGCGCTGGTGGCATAGTGTTGGCATGAGTGCTCAAGCGACATCACTTCCCCCGTATATGGTTCCCTTACCGCAATATCATTTTGCCCCTCTGCCTTCGTGGCAGGTACCCAGCGTTGCAGATTGCGAGGCCTTGTGGAACACCTATGCGATGATGGATCACATCCGTAACCATTCACGGCAGGTGGCGGCGGTGGCGGTGGGCTTGGCGGAACGCGCCGTACAACGTGGCCTTACGGTGGATGTGCCCGCTGTGCGCGCCAGCGCGCTGCTGCACGATATTGCCAAAAGTTACACTATCCTCCACGGTGGCAGTCATGCCCAGATTGGCGCGGCGTGGGTGGTGGCGGAAACGCAGCATCAGGGTATTGCCCAAGCTGTGCGCTTTCATGTGCATTGGC
This sequence comes from Desulfovibrionaceae bacterium, assembly GCA_036655975.1. Lineage (GTDB taxonomy): Bacteria > Desulfobacterota > Desulfovibrionia > Desulfovibrionales > Desulfovibrionaceae > CASQEL01. The sequence continues at coordinate 5,404 of JAVVPD010000031.1, forward strand.
CGTGGGATCTTCCCGACGACGATGCGGTATTTAGCCCAGCTTTTTTAGTGCTGTACGCCGATAAACGTATCAAACATGACCAATGCGTGTCCTTGCAAGAGCGCTTTGAAGATTTGCTGTGCCGCTACGGGAGTACGGAAAAAGCGCGTATGGGTATTGGTCTGTCGCACCAGCAGGGACGTAACCTTGAACGTGTCCTCAGCGGGCAATTGGAATGGGATATTCATGCGTGTACTCTTAATAGTGGGCGGCTGGTCTAGCGAACGCGAAATTTCCCTTCGCGGCGGTAAAGGCATTGCCACCGCGCTGGAAGAACGCGGGCATCGCGTCACGTGGCTTGACCTGCAAGAGGGTTTTGACACCCTTCTCACCGTAGCCGCGCAACACGACTTTTGCTTTATCAATTTGCACGGTTCCCCGGGGGAAGATGGGCTTGTGCAAGCCATGCTTGAGGCGAACCATTGCCCCTATCAGGGGAGCGGTGCGGCAGGTTCTTTTCTCGCCCTGCATAAAGCGGCTTCCAAACAGGTGTTCCGTCGGGCTGGGCTGCTCACCGCCGACTGGGAATTTTTGCCGACGCGGCCCCCGCACCTTTGGGAACCGCAGTTGCCGTATCCCTTGTTTGTAAAAAGTAATACCGGCGGATCCAGCCTGCATCTTTCGCGCGCAGAAAATAAAGCCGATCTCGACACTATCCTTGACGAAATTTTCAATGCCGGAGATGAAGCCCTGATCGAGCCTGTTATTCAGGGAGAAGAAGTCACCTGCGGCATTCTTGGCGATCTCGCGTTGCCCCCCATCCTGATTCAGCCCGCTCCCGGCAGTTTTTTTGATTATACCAGTAAATATGCCGCTGTCAGTGACGGTGGCGCCCGAGAAATTTGTC
>JAVVPD010000031.1:6299-24109 GCA_036655975.1 Desulfovibrionaceae bacterium
CTCCTCTCCCCGACGATATCACGCTCCGCGTTCAACAGGCCGCATTGCTCGCGCACACAACGCTGGGGCTGCGTGGGTATAGCCGTTCAGATTTTATTCTCAGCCCAGATACGCAGCTTTATCTTTTGGAAACCAATACGCTTCCGGGGATGACCTGTACGAGCCTTGTTCCCCAAGAAGCTGCCGCTATTGGTATGAATTTTGGTGAGTTATTAGAAAAATTGATGCAGCTTGGGCTGGCAGAGTGCTCGCCTAAGGGTTAGGCTTACCAAATGTTTTGGGGACAAATACGCCTTTATCAACCGTATACAGCATATACAAATCACCAATGCGGTCGCCTTTGGGGTCGAAGGCGACAGGGCCGGTGAGGCCGGGATAGGGGGCTGTAATCGTTAATGTATGGACATAATTGGCTAGAGCGCGGGCCGTGGTGAAGCCTTGGCTGAAGGCTTGGGCTACGAGATTGAGGGCGTCACCAGAAAGGGCGGACCATACGGACAGGGGCCAGTGGTGGTATTTTTGGGTATACGCGGTGAGGAATTTTTTGGCTTCGGGGGTGTGGAGATATTGGGGCATGGGGGCACTAAGAAACATGTAGCCCTGAGCGGTGCTGACACCCGCCATAGCCACAAGGTCTTGGTGGTTGGAGGCGTCACCGCCGAGCATGGGAACGGGCCAGTGCATTTCGGCTTTTTGGCGGAGAAGTAGGGCTGTTTCAGGATAATAGCCGGTGTACAACAGCAGGTCTGGGTTTGTCTGGCGTATTTTTTGCAAAACTGCACTGTAGTCGCGTTGTCCGGCAGGAAGTGCGTCAAAGAAAACGATTTTTGGGCTGTCGTTTTGGGCTTCCGTTGTGAGTATTTGTTGAACTTCTTCTGCAAAGCCACGGGGGTGCGAGGTGTTGTCGTGAACAATGGCAAGCCTGTTGATGTGTTGTTTTTTAAGAAATTCCACGGCTTTGCGGCTTTGGGCATCGTCGCGGGGGCCCATGCGAAAAAAGTGGGGAAGCTGTTTTTCGGTAAGGCGCACACTGGTGGCTCCGGAGGAAAATTGCACAAGCCCAGCCTCATGCACGAGGGCTTGGGTGGCTTCGGTCACGGACGAGCCGTAGACGCTAATAATGGCGACCACATCCATGGCAATAAGCTTTTGGACGGCTAGGGCGGCGGTGCGGGGGTCGCCGGCGTCATCTTGAAATTCGAGCTGTAGGGTGATGTTGCCCAGCGCGCCTGAGGCATTCCACTGGGCGGTGAGCAATTCCAGTAATCGGCGGGCGTCTTCGCCTTCAGCGGCCCATTTACCGGTGAGGGGGGCCATAATGCCGATGCGTACCTTTTGCGCTGTGGTGGCATGACAGAGCCTTGGGATACCCGTGCACAAGAGGCAGATGAACAAGAAAGAGTATAGAATGGATACTAAGCAGCGCATACGTAAGCCTTTTGTGAAAGGGAAGACCAAGGCGGTAGATTTTTTTTTGCTGAAGCTGTAGGGTATACCGAAACAAAGGTAAGAGTACATAAAATATTAAAATCAATAAAAATAATATATTATAGTATGATGTCTTGGGGGAAGGGTAAGCCACAATGTGGCTTACACGCATAGAGTGGTGACAGCGCCAGAGAAATGTATATTCACATGCTCAATATATATTTTTATATATTTTTTGAAAAACTTGTTGATTAGATCTTGTGGTTTTTGTTGCAACAGGCTAGCTTAATCCAGTCAATAATTGAAGTCGTCTACGATAATTGAGGTGGTTATGCGGGTAAGCTCCAATGCTGCGGTGTATCAAAATCCCAGTTTTGTGGAACGTCGGAAGAGTTTCCGTGTTTGTCCGCCGCCGAGCTTGGTTAGGGAAATCGCGTTGTGGTTTAAGGCCCCGTGTGCCACCCCTACCTTGAACTTAACGGAATTAGGGGTGCCGCACTTATTGTCCATGCACGGCGAGAAAAAAATACAGATCAAAAATATTAGCGCGGCGGGCATCTGCTTTTCCATCGACAAAGCCGCATTTCCCCCCAGTAGTTTACTTAAGTGCGGGCATTGCTATATTTATTTAAAATTATTGACGCCCTTACCGGGAAAAAACACCTTGCGTTGTCTGTTGCTGGGGATGAAGCTTTTGGGGCTTTCCAGTGACGAAAATACCGTGCAATTGCGCTGTCAAACCATTACCCGCGCCAAGCCCGCAGGGGCCAGCAAGAGCTTTTCGCTGTTTAATGCGGATCGTGTGGGCATTAAGGAAATAAGCGTGTGGTGTGATGAAATAGCCCGCATGGGTCGGGGGCTGTTGCCGCCGATTACGACCTGTCTGGATATGGAAAATCTGCTTGTGGAAATATTTTTACAGCAGAGCACCACAGAAAATATTGTTTCGCCTTAGTAAGCGTAGCTTTGGCTGCTCCGTCCGTAAAGGGCACAAAACTTTTCGCGTGCTTCTCCCCCCCCTTCCCTATCATTTACGCCATAGATAGGTATTTCCCTTAGCCTGTTGCGCTGCTTGGGCGTGTGGTGCCTCGTGCATGCCATGCTGAAGCTGCTTACGCTATGGCTTAGGGTGATTGCTGCTTGTGCTATGTACTTGTTTTATCGTGCCTTCCTGTGGGATGATGCTCAAATAAATCTTTTACATTGAGATTCAGCGCGTGGGCAATTTTTTCCAGCGTGTTCAAGCTACAAGAACCGATTCGGGTTTTGCGGGCTGAGGCGATAGTCGCTGGGCTTAGGTTGGTTAAAAATTGTAATTCGTCATACGTGATGCCTTTTTCTTTCATGATAAAAGCGACCTTGCTGGTAAAGGGCATGTGCACCTCCTATAAGGTACCATATACCGAAAGCATTCTTGCTATACACTTCATTTATCCATAATATTTAGGGTGCCAATATTGCTAAGAAATCAAATTATACATGTTATATTTCTGTTCTAGATATTGTTTGAAAGATTTTTATATCGAAATTTAATATAAAAGTTGTTTTTGAGAAAAAATGAAGATATTTTTTCTTATCTTGGTATTAATTTATACTATGATGCCAATAAGTAATGCCCTATTCGTATAGAAAGGCCCTTTTTTGCGGTTCGGGGGGAGGTGGCTGACGGCAGGCAGCGCTTTATGCTAAAGCATTTTTGATTCCAGACGCTCCCTCCGGCGCTTTACGGCGAAAGTACATTTCGCCTACGCCTAGGGGGCGGACACAGCGGCTCTGCGTACTTTCAACTTGACGAATGTGGGTATTGTCGTATGTTCCCAGCAAATGAATCATACAGGAAAAAACATGGCAAAACATTTGATCATCGTGGAATCACCGGCTAAGGTCAAAACCATCAAGAAATTTTTGGGGGCCACGTATACGGTGCAAGCCAGCGTGGGGCACATCCGCGATCTCCCCTCCAGCACATTGGGCGTGGACGAAGCCAATAATTTTGCGCCGCATTATCAGGTCATTGACAATAAACAAAAAGTTGTAGATGCCTTGCGGAGCGCCGCTGCCAAAGCTGATACCGTGTTTTTGGCCCCCGACCCCGACCGCGAAGGTGAAGCCATTGCGTGGCATATTGCCGAAGTTATCAAAGATAAAGCCAAAGATATAAAGCGGATACAATTCAACGAAATTACTGCCAAAGCCGTCAAGGAAGCCCTTGAAAATCCGCGTGAACTGAATGTAAATTTGTTTGACGCACAACAGGCCCGCCGTGTCCTTGATAGGCTGGTAGGGTATAAAATATCGCCCTTGCTGTGGAAAAATGTTAAGCGGGGCATTTCCGCCGGTCGGGTTCAGTCTGTGGCGCTGCGCCTGATTGTTGAGCGCGAAGAAGAACGCCGCGCCTTTAACCCAGAAGAATACTGGTTGTTCAAAGCCGTGCTGGCGGGGGCCACTCCTCCCCCTTTTAAAGCCGAACTTGCCAAGGTTGAAGGCAAAAAAGCCCGCATCCCCGATGCCGCTGCGGCGGAAGCTTTGTATGCCGCGCTGTTAGAGAAGCCTTTCACCGTGACCAGTATTGAAGAAAAAGAACGCAAAAAAGCTCCGCTTCCTCCCTTTATCACTTCCACTTTGCAGCAGGCCGCCAACCAGCGTTTAAACTACACCGCCAAGCGCACCATGACCATTGCCCAGCGCCTTTATGAAGGGGTAGATATCAGCGATGTGGGCACAACGGCTCTGATTACCTACATGCGTACGGATTCGTTTCGTATTGCTGATGAAGCCCGCGACGCGGCTGCCGCGTATATTAGCGCAACCTGGGGTAAAAAACATCTGCCGGCCAAGCCCCGTGTTTATAAATCCAAGGGCAACGCGCAAGACGCCCACGAAGCCATCCGCCCTGTGGATGTTACTATTAGCCCTGAAATGGTCAAGGGTGATCTGCCCCCCGATCAATATAACGTGTACCGGCTCATTTGGTCGCGTTTTGTGGCTTCGCAAATGGCGAGTGCCAGCTTCCATGATACCACCGTGGGCATCGTGTGCGGGCCTTCAGAATGGCGCGCCAAGGGCGAACGCCTGCTGTTTGCGGGCTGGCTTGACGCTATGCCCCGTTCGGCGGAAGAACTCAGCACGGAACTCCCTGCCTTGAGCCAAGGCGAAGTGCTTGGCGTTGAAAGCCTCACCAAGGAACAGAAATTTACCCTCCCTCCCCCGCGCTACACCGAAGCCTCGCTCGTGCGTGAATTGGAAGAACGCGGCATCGGTCGCCCTTCCACCTACGCCAGCATTATTTCTACTCTTCAAGACCGTGATTACGTGCATCTGGAAGAAAAGCACTTTGCCCCCACTGACCTTGGCGGCATTGTGTGCGATAAATTGCGTGAGCATTTTGCGACCCTGATGGATGTGGGCTTTACCGCCCAAATGGAAGAAAATCTTGATAAAGTTGCTGAGGGGGAACGCAATTGGGTGGATCTTATGCAAGACTTTGCCGCCGACTTCAACCCCACCTTGGCCGCCGCTGCGGAACATATGGCTGGGGTCAAAGGGGGCGTTGCCACCAGTGTCGTCTGCCCTGAATGCGGTAAACCTATGGTGGTGAAATTTGGTAAAGCCGGAACCTTTCTGGCCTGCTCGGGCTATCCCGAATGCCGCCACACGACCAATTTTGAGCGCGATGAAAAAGGCGAAATTCACCCCGTCGAAAGGGAAAAGCCGGACTTGGAAGTCGTGGGCAGCTGTCCTTTGTGCGGCAGTGACCTTGTTGTCAAAAAATCCCGCACGGGCAGCCGTTTTATCGCCTGCACCGGCTATCCCAAGTGCAAGTATGCGGCCCCCTTTTCCACCAATGTTCCTTGCCCTCGGGAAGGCTGTACGGGCACGCTGGTGGAAAAAAGTTCTAAACGCGGGAAAATATTTTATTCTTGTGACCAATTTCCTCAATGCGATTTTGCCTTGTGGGATTGGCCCGTGCCCGGCACCTGCCCCGAATGCGGCTCGCCCGTGCTGGTGCGTAAAGTGGGGCGCAATGGGACGCGTATTGCTTGCCCGACCAAAGGCTGTAAATATGTGTTAAGCACCGAGGAAGAATAAGCGGGCCAGCACGGGCGACAGAATGGGATTGACAGGGGATTTTTTTTCTGTGATGGTCTTTGCGCGTTGCAGCCTTTGCACATGTTCTTGAGACAGTCCATTGGTGAGTTTGCTCGTAAGCGTGAGCCGGGCGAAATATTTGCAACGAATATGAAACGCGAATATTTCGTAGGTGTTAGCAAGGCCGTGTTCTTGTTGACTAAGGTTGCGTTCCCCCGGGGATATGTAACAGCCTGCTCACAGCACGGCAATTCTGGAGGTAGTATGGCGAAAGAAGGAGCCATTGAAGTTGACGGTGTTGTGCAGGAAGCCCTGCCCAATGCGATGTTTCGGGTCGAATTAGAAAACGGGCATGTGGTACTTGCCCACATTTCCGGCAAAATGCGCAAATTCTATATCCGTATTCTTCCCGGCGACCGAGTTAAGGTGGAATTGTCCCCCTATGACTTGACCCGTGGGCGCATTACTTACCGCATGAAATAGACGGCGATATACGCAAGGAATTTAAAAAATTAAGCCCTGAAAGCCTATGCTTTCAGGGCTTTTCGCGTCGCCCGCCCCGTAGGCGTAGGCGAAATGTACTTTCGCCGTAAAGCGCCGGAGGGAGCGTCTGGAATCAAAAATGCTTTAGTGTTGCGTGCTCAACATAACAAGTATGGTAAAAAATACCGCACGAGGGGCGGTATTATTTATAGCCATTCCTGAAAAACAGCCAGAGCCCTACGACCAGCAAAGGCAGACAAAGCAATTGCCCCATGGTGAGCCAGCCCAAGGCAAGATAGCCGAGATTGGCGTCGGGAGTGCGTACAAATTCTACACCGAAGCGGAAGACGGCATACCCTATGGCGAACAGGCCGGATACCGCACCGGAAGGGCGCTTACGGGTGCTGTATATCCAGACTATGACGAACAGGATCAAGCCTTCAAAAAAAGCTTCGTACAATTGCGAGGGGTGCCGGGGCAGGGGGCCACTGTGAGGGAAGACCATGCCCCAAGCGGAGTTGGTGACATTGCCCCACAGTTCACCGTTGATGAAATTGCCGATGCGCCCCCAAAAAAGTCCGGTAGGTACAAGGGGCGCCACAAAGTCAGAAACTTCCAAAAAAGTGCGTCCACTGCGGCGGGCATATAGCCAGAAGGCTACGAGAACCCCCAGCAAACCGCCGTGGAAGGACATGCCGCCGTTCCAGATACGGAAAATTTCGGTAGGGTCGCGCAGATAGGTGGGGAGGTCATAAAAAAGCACATAGCCCAGGCGGCCCCCAATAATAACCCCCAGCATGACCATAAGCAGCATGTCGTCCAATTGGGGGGCTGTCCAGCCAGATTTGGGGCGGCTAACGCGATAGCGGGCCAGCAACCAACCGGTGGTGAAGGCCAGCAAATACATGATGCCGTACCAGCGCAATTGCAAAGGCCCCAGTGACAAGGCCACAGGGTCAAAGGAAGGATAGCTCAACATGCGGGGGCCTTTGGGCTAGTGGGGCTTGGGGCGGTGAAAACGCCGCTTTTGCCGCCGGACTTGTGCAGCAAGCGTACCGTGTTGATGACAATATCTTTTTGCACGGCCTTACACATGTCGTAGATAGTGGCGGCCGCAATTTGGGCGGCGATAAGGGCTTCCATTTCCACGCCGGTGCGGTCTGTGGTGCGGGCCTCGGCTTCGATTCGCACGCTGGGCGGATTTTCGCACACGCTGAAGCGCACGTCCACAAAGGACAGGGGCAGGGGGTGACACAGGGGGATGAGTTCTGCCGTGCGTTTAGCTGCCAGAATTCCGGCAATCTTGGCGGTGGTGAGCACATCCCCCTTGGGCAGGGCGGCCTGTTTGAGCAGGGCCAAGGTGTGGGCGTTCATTTCCACCACCGCTTCTACAATAGCCACGCGCTGTGTGGGCTGTTTGTGGCCCACATCGACCATGGTGATAGAGCCATGACTATCCATATGCGAAAAAGATGAATCCATACGTATTGTACCTAGGTTGAAGGTTTAACGGAGCCCCACCAGCCATTGCGCCCATGTGGGCGGGTGGGGGGCTTCGGGCGTGTACCAGCCCGAATCGCGATTACTGCCCGAAAAACTCATGCGTAGGGCCACAAGTGTGCCATTGCTATCAAAGCGGGCGCGCAGGAGAAAGGGTATCTGACCGTCGCGCCGTAGGGCCATGAGCTTGCGGACAAAGGGAACAAGGGTGTTAAAGCGCAGATCGTAAAACAGGTATTCACTGCCGCCTTCCCACGTTTGGGTATATTGTAAGGGCAGCAAGGTAAAGCGAAAAAAGACCTTGCAGCCCCGGTCTAGCGCGGAGAGTTGGGCCACAAGGTTAGGATCAGCCGCCGGATAGGCATAGGTGCGGCTGGTGGGCTCGGCCAAGCCGTTGAGGCCTTGTTGATGCACAGTGCCGTATTCCCCGCCTGAAGGTGGCAGGGCGGAGGCTTTGAGCTGGAGCGGAGTTTCCAACTGTGGTGCCGCTGCCTCGGTGGCGTAGAGAATGCGCCAGTGCAGGGGGGAGAGGGCATCGGGGAGCACTGTGGGACTAAAAGGGGCTTGATCTGCCAGCCGGAGGAGTTCTTGTCCTTCAATCTGTTGCCGCCATAGAATGGTGGAGGCGGGGTACAGCACCATCCAAGCGCAGGCAGTAAAAAGGAAAGCACGGCGGGCTTGATGCCAAGGCGGCGAACCCGTGACCATGCGGGCACAATTGGTCGGAATACAGCAGCAGGCCAGAATCATGGGGATGAGTAGCCAAATGTCGATAATGAACATGCCATTGAAGCGGACGCGATAGTCGGAAAAAGGCAGAAAAATCATAGTGCCGTAGGTTGTGATGCAGTCGAGATAGATATGCAGGGCGAACAGGCTCAAGGCCAGAGCGTAGGTTTGGGCGAAGCTCCAAGCGCGGGGGGTGGATTTTCGCCATAGGGGATACATAAACAGCGCCATAAGGCCGGCCAGCAGGGGCAAAGCCGCGAGAGAGTGGGTGATACCCCGGTGCAGTAGGAGAAAATCTACGGGGCTCGGGGCGAAAAAAATATCCACATCCGGCGCGGCGGCCACCACCATGGCAAGGGGAAGCGCCCATCGGGTGGCGGGGCCGAGGGAGCGAGGGCTGAACGCTGTCCAAGTTTTATACAGCAGCGCTCCGCTGACAGCGTGGGTGAAGGTATCCATTCCCCATATATACGGCAGAAGCCGCAGCGGGGCAAGTCACCGAAATTGACACGCCGCATGCCCGGGCTGTGGGCTGCGGTGGGAGTGCTAAATTTATTAGCATATAAAATTATTTCTTTTTTTATATCTATAAATACTTGCCTCGGACTGCTTCCGTCTTATGTATAGCTCCAACACTATTGTTATAACGCCTAACCCTTTTTTTAGGAGGATAGTATGAGTGAATTAGTCGTAGTCCGCTATGATGACCGGTTTAAAGCTGAAGAAGTACGCCTGGCTTTGTTGAAAATGCAGCGTGAATATCTGGTGGATCTGGAAGATGCCGTGGTTGCGGTGAAGGACGACAAAGGCAAGGTTAAACTGCATCAATTGGTGAATCTTACGGCCACAGGCGCGGTGAGCGGCGGTTTTTGGGGCACGCTCATTGGCTTGATTTTTTTGAATCCGCTTCTTGGGGTGGCCGTGGGCGCGGGGGCTGGTGCCATTGCCGGCGCGTTAACGGATGTGGGTATCAACGACAAATTTATGAAGCAATTGGCGGAAGGCATGACCAATAACAGCTCTATGCTGTTTGTGCTTATCCGCAAAATGACGGTGGATAAGGTGCTGGACGAGCTGAAGGGAACGGGCGGAACGCTTATGCAAACCTCGCTGTCCCATGATGACGAAAGCCGCTTGCAACAAGCCATTGCCTGTTGCAAGCCCAAGCATGATGCGGATGTACCCGCTGAGGCCAGCCCTGTGTTGCCTGCGGTGGAAAGCCCCGCGAGCGTGTAATTATCGTATTTTGTTGTAAGAGCTTGATATCCTGTGTTTCAAATGGTATACGCGCTCTAGCATTTGAAACGCAGGAATGTTTTGGAATGAAACTCAAGACCCGTCAAAAAATTATTTCCGCCGCCCTCAGTGAAGTAAACCGCAATCCCGAAGCCACATTGGATCATATCGCCGTGGCGGCGGGAGTGTCACGCATTACGGTATTTCGGTATTTTTCCAACCGTCAGCAACTTATATTCGCGCTGAAGCAAGAGGCTAGCCGCATTTTTTTGGAATGTGTGGGGCCGCTGGTGGGCGCAGACCTGCCCGCAGATATGAAGCTTCGCAAATTGGTGGAGGTGATGATCCCTTACGGAGCCACCTTCCGCTTTTTATTGTACGAGCCGTACCGCAGCAGTGACCCGCGCAATACGCTGTTAGTGCAGGAATATAGGGATACCCTGCACCATGTGGTGCGTGGCCTAGCGACCGAGGAGCTGCTGGGAACCCGCAGCTCCACTTGGTGGGCCATGCGGCAGCTGGATACGCTATTATGGATGGCGTGGGACGCCATTGACCAAGGCGAACTCGACCCCCACGCGGCCCAAGAGCTTCTGCTACGGACTTTTTATCACGGTGTGGGCTGCGGGGGCAGAACATGACCGCTATTCCCGAAAAGGATTGCGCTGGCGGGGAACGGCTGAATCGTCCGGGCCACGGGTAATGCCCATGCGGCGGTCCATGTGTTGGCGTTGCCTGTCTTGCATTCGGCCCTGTTCGGCGGGCTGGTTCAGGAGATATAAGCGTTGGTTCACGCGCTTGCCGTCCATAGGATAGCGGGCGTTGTCCGCCGTGCTGCTGGAAGGCTCGCGGGCTTCGGGGTTATAATGCTCGCTGGACGTGCCTTCGCCCACGTCCCGAGGCCCGCATGCGCCGAGCATGCAGACGAGCGCCACTATATACCATATATGTGGGGGATATTTCATTGTACACACTCCGTGTTAGTATTTTATTTTAGCTGTTCCGGCCTAAAAGGCAAGGGGCGCGGGGGCTCCTTGTAAAAAGGGCGGCTTCAGAGTATGCTCAAAAAATACCCCTCGTGTCATATATAACCGTCGAGTCTTGTATGCAAAAATCTTCCGTTGGCATTACCCCTGAAGGGTGGCCTGTTATTGGTCTTACGGCTTTGTCTGCTTTTATTTTCGCGCTGCTGGGCTGTTGGCCTATGGCGGTGATTTTTCTTGTACTGGTGTGGTTTTCCTGCCACTTTTTTCGTGATCCTGAGCGCGTGGTGCCACAGGCGGCTGGCCTGGCTGTCAGCCCAGCCGACGGGCGGGTTATCCGTATAGATAAACGTATTGACCCTATCAGTGGCGAAAGCCGCACGTGCGTCTGCGTGTTTATGAATGTGTTCAGTGTGCATGTAAACCGGGCGCCCGTGGCAGGCACGGTGACGGCTATCCACTATCACCCCGGCACCTTTGTGAATGCGGCGTGGGACAAGGCCTCCACCGACAACGAACGCTGTGCCTATGCCATGCGGGACGCCGCTGGGGATCATTTTACCTTTGTGCAGATTGCGGGGCTTATTGCCCGCCGTATCGTGTGCCGTGTGGCTATTGGCGACAGTTTGGAACGGGGAGAGCGCTTTGGCATGATTCGCTTTGGTTCGCGGCTTGACCTTTATATGCCCGAGGATTATAGTCCGGCCATTGGAATAGGTGAGCTTGTCTTTGCGGGGCAAAGTATTTTGGCCCGTAAAGTGTCTTATGTTTAACCGGTGTGTATAATGGAAAGAAAAGCCCCCCCGCATAAGGGTGTATATATTTTGCCTAATATGATCACCACCTTGAGCTTATTTTCAGGCTTTTTGGGGATTTTGTGGTCTATAGCGGGCGACTTTGAGGCTGCGGGCATGGCTATTCTTTTCGCGGCTCTCATGGACGGGCTTGACGGCAAAGTGGCCCGCCTGACCAATACCGCCAGTGAATTTGGGGTGCAATACGATTCGTTGGCGGATCTTGTGGCCTTTGGGGTTTCTCCGGCCTTGCTTATGTGGCAATGGCAATTACATTCCTTTGGGCGTCTTGGCATTGCCATTGCGTTTATTTTTATGGCCTGCGGTGCTTTACGCTTGGCCCGTTTTAATGTTTCCACCGCCGTAACCAGCAAAAAATTTTTTATTGGCATGCCTATTCCCGCAGCTGGCTGTTCTCTGGTGACTTTAGTTTTTTTTAAAGATTTTGTGCCCGCGTGGGGCACAGACTTTGTGCCCGCCTTTGCTTTGGGCTTGACCCTGTTGATGGGAATTTTGATGGTGAGCCGGGTGCGCTACGTTTCTTTCAAGGAATACGGTTTTTTAAAGGCACATCCTTTCAGTTCCATGGTGACGGTGCTGCTGATATTCTCATTGGTGGCCTCACAGCCTAAATTGTTGGGTTTTTTATTGTGCATGGGCTACATGCTTTCCGGCTTGCTGTACACCTTTATTATTCTCCCCCGTCGTAATCGCGAACTACTACGCGGTCTATCCTTACAGGACTAGACTGCTGTAACGGTTCGCTTTCCGCCGCTGTCATGCACAGAACGCGCGGACGCAACACCTCCTTGGCTCACCGTCCCCTCCTGTAGGCGGGGCGACCGTTACGCAAAAAAACAATGTATGTGTAATGCCACAGGAGTGTTTTATGTCACAACAAATGTATTTTTTTGATACCACCTTGCGTGATGGTGAACAATCGCCGGGCGCTACCATGAATTTGCAGGAAAAGCTGGCTTTGGCGCGGCAATTGGAACTTTTGGGCGTGGACGTAATGGAAGCGGGTTTTCCGGCCTCAAGCCAAGGCGACTTTGAAGCTGTGCAGGCCATTGCCCGTCAGGCGCGCAATATTCAGGTGGCGGGTTTGAGCCGCAGCTTGCCCGCAGATATTGACCGGTGCTGGGAAGCCCTTAAGGATGCTCAGAATCCGCGTATTCATGTTTTCCTGTCTACTTCTGCCCTGCATATGGAGCACAAGCTCCGTAAAACGCCGGAACAAGTGTTGAACATGGCTGTGACCGCCGTCAAACGCGCGGCAAGTCACACGAGCAATGTGGAGTTTTCTGCCGAAGACGCTTCCCGTTCGGACAAAGATTTTTTGTGCACAGTGAGCGAGGCCGTCATTGCGGCTGGGGCCACGGTTGTTAATCTGCCGGATACCGTGGGCTACGCCCTGCCCGAAGAATACGCCGCCCTCGTCCGCTATGTCATTACCCACACCCCCAATAGCCATAAAGCCATTTTTAGCGTGCATTGCCACAATGATCTCGGGCTTGCGCTGTCAAACACTTTGGCGGCTCTTCATGCCGGTGCCCGTCAGGCCGAAGTCACCTTGTGTGGTATTGGTGAGCGCGCGGGGAATGCCGCCTTGGAAGAACTTGCCATGGCCTTGCGGGTGCGCGCGCCCTATTTTGGGCTGCACAACGCTATCCGTACGGAGCAGCTTTTTCCCGCCTGCCGCATGCTGTCTATGGTTATTGGGCAGCGTATTCCCGCCAATAAAGCCATTGTGGGCGGCAATGCCTTTGCCCATGAATCGGGTATTCATCAGGACGGGATGCTCAAAAATCGCGAAACCTATGAAATCATGACGCCGCAATCGGTGGGGCGTACCCAGACTGATCTGGTGCTTGGCAAGCATTCGGGCCGCAATGCTGTCAAAAATAAATTGGAAACGCTGGGCTATGCACTGGACGAAACCCAGATAAACATTGTATTTGAAGCGGTGAAAAGTTTAGCAGACAAAAAGAAATCCGTGTTGGACGACGATCTTTCTGCACTGGTATTGGAAGAAATTTATCGTCTGCCCGATCGTTTTCGCTTGAAAAATGTCAGTGTGCACAGTTCGGACGCTGGAGCCGTGCCCCCCACCTCTGCCGTGGTTATGGAGGTGGACGGTGTGGAACATAAAGCCGTGGGCTTTGGTGTAGGCCCTGTGGACGCTTTGTTTAATGTGATTGCCCGTGTGGCGGGCCGTAACCCCGAATTACAGCAATACGTGGTTAATGCCGTCACCGGGGGTACCGACGCGCAGGGCGAAGTAACCGTACGCATGAGCGAAAACGGTTTTAGCGCTGTAGGCCGGGGGGCTCATCCGGACGTGCTGGTTGCCAGCGCCCGCGCTTACGTGAATGCCCTGAATCGTCTCGCCAAAAGAGAACGCGAGGAAATCGTGCAGGGAAGCCCCTGTACACTCGACTAACTGCATGTGTATGTTATTTTTGCCGTTACGCAATTACCCCTATGCTATAAGGAGAGCCTTCCATGCCAAAAACGCTTGCCCAGAAAATTTTGCAAAATCACACCGATCAAATGGTGGGAGACGCCGGGCAGATTGTCCGCTGCCGTGTCTCTATGGTTTTAGCCAATGACATTACCGCGCCTCTTGCCATTAAATCTTTCCGTGAAATGGGCGTCAAATATGTGTTTAATAAAGATAAAATTGCACTGGTGATGGATCATTTCACCCCGCAGAAAGATATCGCCTCGGCCAATCAGGTGATGACCTGCCGTGCCTTTGCCGAAGCGCAGCACATCACCCACTATTATGAAGGGGGCAATTGTGGCGTGGAACACGCCCTGTTGCCGGAACTTGGTCTTGTGGGCCCCGGTGATATTGTGGTCGGCGCGGACAGCCATACCTGCACCTATGGCGGGCTGGGCGCTTTTGCTACCGGCTTTGGCTCCACCGATGTGGCTGCCGCTATGGCCCTTGGTGAAACGTGGTTTAAGGTGCCGCCCACCATTCGGGTGAATTTTAGCGGTACTTTGTCCCGCTGGTTGCGCGCCAAGGATCTTATTCTCATGTTGATCGGGCGTATCGGCGTGGACGGCGCTTTGTACCGCGCCCTTGAATTTGGCGGGCCGGTGATTGACGCGCTTGACGTGGAAAGCCGCCTGACCATGGCGAACATGGCGATTGAGGCGGGCGCTAAAGTGGGGCTTTTCCCTGTGGACGCCATCACCCGCGCCTATTGTGCGGCGCATCTGCGCCCCGGGCTCACGCAGGATATCAAGGCAGATAGCGGCGCGAGCTATGAAAGCCAACAGAACTTTGACCTTACCGGCCTTGAACCTGTGGTGGCTTGCCCCCATCTGCCCGAAAACGTTAAGCCCGTGTCTGAAGTGGGCATCTCCGACTTGCGTGATGCGGCGGCGGTGCTTAAAGGCCGTAAAGTCCATTCCAAGGTTCGCTGCATTGTGCTGCCTGCCACTCCCAGCATCTGGAAGCAGGCCATGAAAGAAGGCCTGTTCGAAATCTTTACCGATGCCGGATGTATTGTCGGCCCTCCCACCTGTGGGCCTTGCCTTGGCGGGCATATGGGGATTTTGGGGGATGGCGAACGCGCTGTTGCCACAACCAACCGCAATTTCCGTGGGCGCATGGGCAGCCTTGAATCCGAAGTCTGTCTTGCCAGTCCCGTGGTAGCGGCAGCTTCCGCCGTGACGGGCCTTGTGTCCAGTCCTGCTGTTCTGTAAACACTGCTCGAAGGAGTCTTTTGTCATGCAATTTAAAGGCACAGCCCACAAAGTTGGGGAACATATTGATACTGATGCTATTATCCCTGCCCGTTTCCTTGTCACCACAGATGCCAAGGTACTGGGCGAAAACTGTATGGAAGGCCTGACCCCAGGTTGGGTGGATAGAGTCAAAACCGGCGATATCATGGTTGCAGGCCGTAACTTTGGCTGTGGTTCCTCCCGCGAGCATGCCCCCATTGCCATTCTTGGTGCGGGCATGGGCGTGGTTGTCGCGCACAGTTTCGCCCGCATTTTTTATCGTAATGCCTTCAACATGGGGCTTATGCTCATGGAAGTGGGCGATGATGTTGATAAACTTAATGATGGCGATAGCCTCACCATAGACGCAAGTTCTGGTCTGATCAGCAATAACACAACGGGTGCTACCGTCCAATGCCCCCCCCTGCCAGATTCTATGGCTGAACTGGTGCGTAAAGGCGGTCTTGTTGCCTATGTGAAAGACAGACTTGGGGCCCAATAGCGGCGGGCAAAGCCTTGCACGGAAAATTTTTACTGAGCGTATAGTGTCACGAGAAAATTCATTTTGTGATGACACGCGCTTGAGGACTACATTCATGAATAAGAACATTTGTTTGTTGCCGGGTGACGGGATTGGTACGGAGATTGTGCGTGAAGCCGTCAAGGTGCTGGACAAAGTTGCGTCAAAGTTCGGGCACAGTTTTACCTACACCACAGCCTTGATTGGCGGGGCCGCTATTGACGCGGTGGGCAATCCGCTGCCGGCAGCAACGGTGACGGCGTGCAAGGCAGCCGATGCGGTGTTTCTGGGCGCGGTGGGCGGCCCCAAGTGGGATACGCTGGACAACAATACCCGTCCTGAAAAAGGGCTGCTGGGTATCCGCAAAGAATTGGCGCTGTTTGCCAATTTGCGCCCTGCCAAATTATTTCCTGAATTGGCGGGGGCCTGTTTGCTGCGGGCGGATATTGCCCAGCGCGGGCTGGACTTGCTGGTGGTGCGCGAGCTGACGGGTGATGTGTATTTTGGCGAACCGCGCGGCATTGAAGTGCGTAATGGGCAGCGGGTGGGCTTCAACAATATGATTTATTGGGAAGAAGAAATCCGTCGTATTGCCAAGGTTGCGTTTGAAACCGCTCGTAAGCGCCGCCATAAGGTGTGTTCGTGTGGCAAGGCCAATGTGCTGGACGTGTCCCGCTTGTGGATGGATGTGGTCAATGAAGTGCACAAGGATTATCAGGATGTGGAATTGAGCCACATGTATGCGGACAATACCGCCATGCAATTGGTGCGGGATCCTTCGCAATTTGACGTGATTTTAACGGGCAACCTGTTCGGCGATATTTTGTCGGATGAGGCGGCGGTGATTACAGGCTCGCTGGGGATGTTGCCTTCAGCCTCTATGGGGGCCAGCGCGCCCGCACTGTTTGAACCCATCCACGGTTCCGCTCCGGACATCATGGGGCAGGACAAGGCCAACCCTTTGGCGACAATTTTGTCCGCCGCCATGATGCTGCGCCTCGGCTTTAATTTGGATGCTGAAGCTGATGCCGTGGAAAACGCCGTGCGCCGCACCTTGGAAAACGGTTTCCGCACCGGAGATATTATGGAACCCGGCAAATTATTGGTGGGCACGCAAACCATGGGTGATCTTGTGGTAGAACGCCTGTAAAGGTTTGAAACATACGCTAAAAATCCCCTGTTGTTCTTGAATAGCAGGGGATTTTTAGCGTATGAGCCTTTTTGACCTGCACGGCAAAATATTGCGGTGTGGCCTATTGGCGTGTACGCTTAAAGATATATATGTACTGTATACACGAGAGCCCTTGAGGGTATGACCTTTTCACACGCAGGAATCTTGATGAAAACGATTGAAATTAATGGAACATCCATGCCTGAGCTTGATGATATTGTTGAAAAACTGTGCATGCCCGCCTCACTTGATTCGGTGTGGCACAGAACCGTTCACGGGGCACCCATGCCATCGCTTGAGCGTTTGCGTGAAATTATGGAGCGTTTACGCGCAGTTATTTTCCCCGGGTATTTTGGCGTGTCTACCGTGCGGCGGGAGAGTATGCGCTATCACTTGTCGGCAAATTTGGATTCTATTTATCGCTTGTTGACCGATCAAATTCAGCGGGGGGGGTGCTTTGCCTGTGCGGATGAAGTGGCCCGCTGCCCCCTGTGTGAGGAAGATGCCGCCCATATTGCCATGTGCTTTGTGCAGAAAATTCCCGAAATCCGGCGTTTGCTCGCCTCAGACGCGCAGGCCGCCTATGGGGGAGATCCGGCTGCCATCAGCGCTGGGGAAACGATTTTTTGCTACCCTTCCTTGTACGCCATGATTCACCACCGCATCGCGCACGAGCTGTATAATTTGCAAGTGCCAATTATCCCACGGATTATTTCAGAAATGGCGCATTCCCGCACGGGTATAGACATTCACCCTGGGGCGCAAATCAGCGAAGATTTTTTCATTGATCACGGCACGGGGGTGGTTATTGGCGAAACGTGCTGTATTGGGCGGGGCTGCCGTTTGTACCAAGGCGTCACGCTGGGCGCTTTGTCCTTCCCCAAGGACGCTGATGGCACATTAATTAAGGGGCGGCCTCGGCATCCGGTGCTGGAAGACGCCGTAACCGTGTATGCAGGGGCGACCATTTTGGGGCGCATCACCGTTGGCAAGGGCGCGGTGGTGGGCGGTAATGTGTGGGTTACCCACGATGTTCCCGCTGGCGCGAAATTGATGCAGGAGCGGGCTGCACAGGAAGGTAAATAATATGCCGCGTGTTGTCGTGTTTTTTATGGTCATCTGTATGTTGGCACTCA
>JAVVPD010000032.1:0-11023 GCA_036655975.1 Desulfovibrionaceae bacterium
CAAGGTCTGGGGCTGTTCTGCATTTGCGAACGGGAAGACCCACGCGACGCATTTGTCTCCAACACCTACGCCAGCCTCGACGCATTGCCGAAGGGCAGCATCGTCGGTACCTCCAGTCTGCGCCGTCAGGCTCAATTGCTGGCACTGCGCCCCGACTTACGCATTAGCTCTCTACGCGGTAATGTGGACACCCGCTTACGCAAACTTATGGAAGGGCACTACGACGCCATCATTTTGGCAACATCCGGCCTAAAAAGGCTGGAACTGAGCGCCCCCGTCATGGACATTCTGGGCCCGCCCGCCTTTTTACCCGCAGTGGGTCAGGGGGCTTTGGGTATTGAATGCCGTGCCGACCGCCCTGACCTGCTCGAGCTGCTGGCCTTTATGGAGCATCCTGCCACCCGCATTTGTGTGGAAGCCGAGCGCGGTTTTCTGGCTGGCCTGCAGGGGGGCTGTCAAGTTCCCATTGCCGGCTACGCCACCCTGAACGACAGCGCCAGCTTCACCCTTGAAGGTTTTGTCGCCCAAGTGGACGGCACACAGGCTCTGCGCCAAAGCATCACCGCAGAGGTACATACCGCCCGCCAAAGCGGTTTGGATCTTGCCGCACGCATGTACGCTGCGGGTGCGAAAGAAATTCTCGCCTGTGTTTACGCCGAGACCGCGCAATAATTTTTGTTCCTACACGTATAAAGTCCCCCATAAGAGTTATAATGCCTAAAATATCCTCCCTCGACCCCCAGAAACTGCATGCCACCCTCGATCCAGAGCGTGTCCAGTGGGAAAGTAGTACCGACATTCCCCGCAACGGACACCGCAACGGTCAAAAAAATATTTTGCAGCCCCGTGCCTTGGAGGCCCTGAATCTGGCCTTGCACATCACCACCACAGGCTACAATATCTATCTTTCGGGTGAAGCAGACCTTGGTCGCACCTATATGTTGCAGGAATTTCTGAGCCCCCGTGCCCGCAAAGAACCCACACCGCCCGACTTGCTCTACGTGAACAATTTTGCGGACCCTGACAAGCCGCGCCTGATCGCCGTGCCCGCCGGACAGGGGCATAAATTAAAAAAAGCCCTCAGTGACGTGCTTGCCAAAGTGCGGAAAGAATTGCCCACCCGCCTTGAAGCTGACGGCTATGTCAAACAACGCGGTAAAATTCTTGATAAATTTCAAAGTGTACGCACCAAACTCATCAAACAAATGGACGATGCGGCGGGCGAAAAAGATTTTAACCTCGACATGGACGACAACGGCGCCCTGACCCTTTACCCCATGGTTGAAGGCAAACGCCTGAGCGAAGAAGAATTTGACCGCCTTGATGCCACCTTGCGCCAAAAGCTCAAGCGTAAAGGCGATGCGTTGTTGCGCGATATGGCCGGGCTTATGCGCCAATTATCCCGCGCCGAACAGGAATTTAAAACCGAGGAACGCTCTCTGGAGCGGGCCACGGTGGAAAAAATTCTGGACGAATTGCTCACCCCGCTGGTAGACCGCACTTTGCGCGCCCATGCCGTAGACGCCCTCAAGGAACATTTCACCGCCTTGCGTGCGGACATTCTGGATAATGTAGAATCCTTCTTGCCCCGCGATTCTCAACCCAACAGTCCCAGCGGCCCCGGCGATTCCCACTTTCCCCCGCTAGCCCCCCCTGAGGGGGACACCTTCCGCTATGATATCAACCTGTTTGTTGATAACAGCGCCACCTCTGGCGCGCCCATTGTGGTGGACGATCACCCCACCACCGCCAATCTGCTGGGCTGCGTAGAACGCGAGGCCGAGCTTGGGGCCTTGGTCACCGACTTTACCCTTATCAAGGCCGGATCACTGCACAAAGCCAACGGTGGCTATCTTGTGCTGCATATGGAAGATATTCTGCAACATCCCAACGCTTGGGAGGGGCTGCTCCGCGCGCTGCGTTCCAGCATGGCGCGCATTGAAGAAGCCGGCGAAGGGCAAGACAGCACCAAAACCAAGGGCATTGAACCCGAGCCGCTGCCTTTACAGATTAAAGTTGTGCTCATCGGTGGTGAAGCCATGTACGAATCGCTGCTGGTCAGCGATGACCGCTTCCCCAAATTGTTCAAGCTCAAAGCCCACATGTCCGAATCCACCGAGCGCAACGCGGCAAGCATCAAGGCCTATCTCATCCGTGTGGCCCGGATTATTGACGAGGCAAACCTCCTGCCCTTCGACCGCGCAGCTTTGGCGTGGCTGGTGGACTTTGGCTCACGCCTCATTGAAGACCAGCGCAAGCTGTCCCTCAAATTCCCGCTTATCCGCGACATGATGATTGAAGCCTCAGCCCACGCCAGCATGGACGATTCCCCCATGGTGACGGGCGCTACCCTAGAAAAAGCTCTCGACGCCCGCACCTATCGCGCCAATCTGGTCGAAGATATCTTCATGGAAGAATATGACCGTGAGCTTATCAAGGTGCGTACCTCCGGCACGGCTGTGGGCCGCGTCAACGGGCTTTCCGTCACTTGGCACGGCGATTTTGAATTTGGCCTGCCCCACCAGATTTCTTGTACCGTGGGCGTGGGACACGAAGGTATCATCGACCTTGAACGCGAAGCCGAACTCGGCGGCCCCATCCATACCAAGGCCATGATGATCCTTAAAAGTTATTTGGTGGACCAATTCGCCCACACAAAACCTATTATCTTGTCCGGTAGCCTGTGTTTTGAACAAAGCTATGCCGGCATTGAAGGCGATTCCGCCTCCGGTGCAGAACTTGTCGCCCTGCTTTCGGCCATTGCCCGTGTTCCCGTCCGCCTTGACCTCGCCTTTACGGGGGCCGTCAGCCAATCGGGGCAAATCATGGCCGTGGGCGGGGTCAGCCACAAAATTGAAGGTTTCTTCAAAGTCTGCGCCCGCCACGGGCTTACAGGTTCACAAGGGGTTATCATTCCTCATGATAATGCCGTTCATTTGATGCTGCCCCCCCGCATTATCGAGGCTGTCGCTCAGGGAAAGTTTGCCGTGTACCCCGTGCAGCACATTGAAGAAGCCCTCGAATTGCTCACGGGCCTTTCTGCCGGACGCCGCCGCAAAGATAACAGCTTTACCGCAGACTCCCTGTATGATGCTGTGGATCGGCGACTTCAGGAACTCGGTCACTGTGCCGTCCATGCCTATAAAAAACCCGGGAAAAAAGTAAAAATATAAGTACCTACGGGGGGCTTTGCCTCCCGCATTTTTTCGGGCGCAGGCTTAGGCCATGGCCCTGTCCCTTTCAAGAGCACTCCCCAGAAATGCTCCGAATATATCTTTTTTGAGCATTTTTACTAAGGAAAACGCAATGAATCCTTTGATATTGATTTATGGTACGGCATTTATCAGTGTCATGGGCATCTCGAGTATTTTGCCGGTATTGCCACAAATGGGGCTTTATTTCGGCCTCTCAGACGTGTCCTTGGGGGTGCTGGTTATCAGTTTCACCTTGCCGGGTATTTTTCTGGCTCCCGTGGGGGGAATTTTGGCCGACCGCCTAGGAAGCAAGGCCGTGCTGGTTCCCTGCCTGATCCTTTTTGCGGTGGCAGGGGTACTGGCGGGTTTTGCGGAAAGTTTGAATACCTTCATTTTTTGGCGTATTGTACAGGGTTGCGGTGCGGCCTGTTTGGGGGTGCTCTACAACGCGATTATTGCGGACTTATTTCCCCACGAAAACCAGCGCTTACGCATTATGGGATTTGCGGCCATGGTTCTGAGCATGGGAACAGCCATATATCCGGCTGTGGGGGGCTTTTTAGGCGAATGGGGCTGGCGGTATCCGTTCATGCTTTCGGTTTTGACCGTGCCGCTGGCGCTTGTAGCGCTGCTTACGCCTTTATCACGGGGGGAAAACCGACAAAACATGCAAGATTATGGAAGAAATGCCGTTATTCTCTTACGTAAACCGCGTATTTTAGCCCATTTTTTACTAACCTTGTGCGCTTTTGCGCTTTTGTACGGGCCACTCATCACCTATTTTCCTTTATTGGCAACTACCCATTTTGACGCTTCCCCGTCACGTATTGGGAGTATTTTTTCCATAGCGGCCTTGGGAACCTGTTGCGCGGCGGCTTTTCTCGGCCCCTTGTCGCACAAGCTACAAGCCCGTACTATGGTGTACACGGGCGCGAGTTTTTTTGTCGTATCCATGCTGTTGTTCCCCTACATCACCAGCATATATGGCTTTCTTATCCCCGTCTTACTCTACGGGCTAGGACAAGGGCTGGTATACCCTGCAGCCATGACCTCTTTAAGCGGCCTTGCCCCCGGTGGCACCCGTGGTATTGTTATGGCTGTAAATGGCACCGTGCTACGCTTGGCACAAACCATTGCTCCGGTTCTGTGCGGGCTCCTTTTTTGGGCATGGAGCTTTAAAGGGGTATTTTTTGCAGGAGCCTTGATGGGGCTGTGCATATTGTACCTGACACCCCGCATGTACGCACAAAACCCTAAAAATTCTTCTGCTGCCTAGGTCTATATTGACAGCAAAAAAATTTGCGTGTAGCCAGACATAAATTTTTACGTATAGAGATAGGTTCATGAGTAAAACGAAAAAAGATGCTCTGCTAAAAGCTGCTAAAGAACTTTTTGGTGAATACGGCTATGTCGAAACCACTTTCAAGAAAATATCCGAAAGGGCCGGCGTTGCCTTGGGTTTGTTAACCCACCATTACGGTAATAAAGAAAAACTGTTTCTTGCGGCGGGTATTGATGTTTTAGAGCATTTTCTCACCGTCTTGCGCGGTGCGACCACCCAAGGCGCAAACGGCTATGAAGCGGTAATCTTGTTTTGCCAAGCCTATTTGAACTTTTCCATTGAGCCTGATTCCAACTGGTTGGTGCTGGTGCGGTGTTCCCCCTACAGCGACATGAAAACCAAGTCGGATCGAGATACCATGAATGAAATGTTTAATCAGGTTCCCCAAGAACTGGAAAGCCATTTGCAAAGAGGGGTGCATGACGGCAGTATCCGCCCTCTAGACGCGGCAGAAACCACACAGGTCATTATTGCCCTGATGGTGGGCGCTAACCGCACCCGCTTACTCACGCCCTATGCCTCGGCATCCCTGTATAAAGAAACTGTCAATTTTGTGTCACGCGCCATCAAAATGTAGTATTTACTCAGGCTTGGTTACAATCCGTCAGACAGCCAAGTCACCAAGAGGGCAGCCCCCCCCCACGCGCCCACCCGAAAAATCCACGGGCTGAGCACCTGCCCCTGCATGAGACTACGCACCCGCACAAGGAAACCCACGGCGCTGCCCATAGCGTAAAATACCAAGAATCCGATGGCGGACAAAACCCCAAAGTGCACGGCGCACACCGCCGCAAGCAATAAAGTAATCATGCCGGGCAGGCAAGCGTCGCGGCTTACCATCCCGCCAGAGCCTACGCCCCCCGTATTCCACGTGGCATAGCTAAAATGGGTTCCGCTGTCCCCCCCATAGGCATGCCGCCCCTGCTGCGAATCCTCCACCACTTCTGGAGTGATAATCGTCACTTTCTGCGTGTCCGATGGCGGCGCGTCCGTGGGCACCGCTGGCAGGTGCGCGTTGTTTTTTTCAGCGTTCATAAAATATCCTCATCCTCTCCCCCGAGCATTGGTACTATCCAAACTGTTTTCAGGTAAATACCCTAGCAGACAAGAAGCTTAAGCGCAAAGTCATTTTACAGACATCTCCCGCCCCGAGCCTAGGAAAACATTGCCTTTTTTTGCCAAAAGATCGACACCCCCCCACAAATCTATATATAGTTTAGACTTATCGGATTTTCAACACACTGAAATAATATATTTTAGTATATTTTGGCACATCCATTGCTTCAAGAGGGGCACAGCTTAACCACCCGAGGAGGTGTCCCATGTCTTTGGTCGTAAACAACAACTTGATGGCAGCAAATGCTACCCGGAACCTGAACAGCGCATACAGCAGGCTTAACACTTCCACCCAACGCTTATCGTCTGGGCTACGTGTCAACACTGCGGCAGATGATGCGGCAGGCCTTGCCATTCGCGAACTGCAACGTGCCGATATCGCTTCCCTGAAGCAAGGCGCGCGTAACGCGAACGACGCTATTTCGCTTATTCAAACAGCAGACGGTGCTTTGCAGATTATTGACGAAAAGCTCATCCGCATGAAAGAATTGGCCGAACAGGCCGCCACCGGTACCTATGATTCTACCCAACGTCTGATGATCGAATCCGAATATCAGGCCATGGCCTCAGAAATCACCCGTATCGCCAACGCCACGGACTTTAACAACGTAAAACTTTTGGACGGGTCCTTATCCGGCACCCATGACGGCAGTAAACTGAAGCAAACAGGCGCCATGAAGATCCACTTTGGCACCAGCAACAGTTCTGCTGAAGACTATTATTACATTGAAATTGGTACATCCACGGCTTCAGCTTTGGGTATCGGCAATCAGGCCCGAGGGGCCACGGGTGAACTGCGCGCTGGGGCCACGGTGTCTACCCAGTCTGCCGCCCAAGCCGCACTGGACGGCATTACCAACGCCATTGTTTCTAAAGACAAAATCCGCGCTTCGCTCGGTGCGCTGCAAAACCGTCTGGAAAACACTATCAGCAACCTGAATATTCAGGCTGAAAACCTCCAGGCCGCAGAATCCCGTATTTCCGACGTGGACGTTGCCTCAGAAATGACCCAATTCGTACGCAATCAAATTCTCACGCAGTCTGCGGTAGCCATGCTATCGCAAGCTAACGCGCTGCCAAAGATGGCTATGCAGCTCATAGGCGGCTAGGCCATCTCTCCATAGGCTGTGGCAGACCAAAGACGGGAGGCCCGGGGAGGGTTGTCTTCTCCGGGCCGGAGTCTGCTCTGGTACCACAGGCTGCGCGTAGCGCTGAGGCGTAGGCAAAAATACTGTACGGATATTTTGGATCTACTGCGGGGAATCAACAGTGCTTCTATCAGGCTGACAGGCATTCAAGGCTGTGTGCGCGGCTTCTTGTTCCGCCCTTTTTAGGCTGGGGCCGCTCGCGGTGAACACTTGGGCGTTGGGCAAAGTCAAACGCACAAAAAACTCTTTAGCGTGTTCCGGCCCACGGGTTTCCAGCAAAACGTACACGGGCCTGTCCTTGTAGGCGCATTGCATGATTTCTTGCAACTGCGTTTTAAAATCTTTGTGGGGGGTATGCTCCACCGAGGTGGGCCAACGCCCGCTAAAAATATGCCGCACCACTTGTTGGGCTGCGGAAAATCCGCCGTCTTCAAATACGGCCCCCAGCACCGCCTCAAGCGCGTCACTCAGCAAAGTATCTCGGTGACGACCGCCTTGGCTTTCTTCACCCTTGCCCAGCAACAGGCATTGCTCCAGCCCCAAATCTCGCGCCAAGTCCGCAAGCGCCGTCGTGCTCACCAAACGCGAACGCAAGCGCGTCATACTGCCCTCTCGCGCGGCGGGAAATCGCGTGAACAATTCCCACGAAACACATAATTCCAGCACCGCATCACCCAAAAATTCTTGCCGCTCATTATGGTTCAAGGTGCCATTTTCGTTGGCCCATGAACTGTGCGTAAGCGCCGTTTGCAGCAAATTCTGTTGGGTGAAGGTGTACGCAAGAATATCTTCAACAGTCGAATTGATAGCCATATTCACACCCATGTTACATTTTTTGTGAAAAAACATTCTCCCATATCGGGGCAGATTGCAACGCAAAATGTTTTTTGCGCCACCCCCTCGTCTTCCCGCGACGTGGCAGGGCTAGAGTCCTTTCCTAAAAAATATACGGTGCGAGGAAATTAAAAAACCAACCGATGACGGTAAACATTATCAGCAGCATCCCCAAAAAAAGTGCCAGCAATTGCCAACGCATAATCTGCTTGAGCATCATAACCTCTGGTAAAGACGCCGCCACTGCCGCCATGCAAAAAGCCAAAGTGGTGCCCACAGGAAGCCCCTTGAGCAAAAGGCTTTCCATAATAGGAATAATGCCTGTAACATTTGTGTACAAGGGAATTCCGATCAACACCGCCAAAGGTACCGACCACCATTGGCCCGCACCAAAATTTTCCGTAAACCATTCCTGTGGCACATACCCGTGCAGTGCAGCCCCCAAAGCAACCCCAACAATGACCCACTTCCACACGCGCACAAAAATGTTTGCGGTTTCGCGTTTTGCAAAATGGTGTCTATCTGCAAAGCTCCACTGCTCTTTGCTACTGGGGCCTTGTCCCCCTGCCATAAGCGGCTTGAGGCTTAAGGTCTTCACTAAAAAAGGCTGCAACCAGCGTTCTGCCTTAAGATAGTCCATAATAATGCCGCCCACAATTCCCACCAACAGTCCCACGCCCACATACACGAGGGTAAATTTCCAGCCCAACAATCCCCAGAGCAGCACCACCGCTACTTCATTAATGAGCGGTGAAGTAATCAAAAAAGCCATGGTAATGCCAATAGGGATGCGGGCAGTGGTAAATCCCAAAAATAACGGGATACTTGAGCACGAACAAAAGGGCGTTATGGCACCAAAGCTCGCTCCCAAAAGGTAGCCCACGCCACGCCCCTTGCCCCGCAAATAGTCGCGAAGCCGCTCTACAGGGAGTGACGCTCGTAACCATGCAATACTATAAACCATCAGCACCAACAACAGTAAAATCTTTGCCGTATCGTACAGAAAAAATTCTACAGAAGCGCCCCCCGCGCTCGTAGGAGATAAAGCAAGAATATCATAGGTAATCCACTGTGATACGGGTACAATCATCGCATAAGCCCCCAGCCATAGCAATAAGGCCACACCAGCCATTCCGTAATAGTGTATCTTGGGCATCACACCGTCTCCTATGTTTCTAATTGGCAAAATTGCCATATATAGCGCTAAAAAAAATTACCTGCCCAACAACTTCATATCTTCCAAAAGCCGCCCCCGGATGGCATCTGCCGTGCAGCGCATGAAGGTAGACAAGCATTTTAGCTGTAGGGAATAATACACGTTCAGGCCTCTTTTGGAATCGCGCACAATGCCCGCAGCTTTTAGAACACCTAAATGCTTAGAAATTGTAGACATATCCGCGCCAACACGGCTTTGTAAATCGCACACACACAGTTCTTCTTGTTGCATCAGTGCCTCAACCATGAGCAAACGGCTAGGGTGCCCCAAGGCTTTAAATATTTTGGCCTGTGCCACTATAAAATCTTTATTTTGTTCCATGATAACCTTTGGGGAGCAGAGTAATTGGTCTTTTGGAAAAATACCCATAGTATATTTTTTGTCAACCCGCCGGCAGGCTCTTCTGCTTACAGCTAAAAATCTCTACGAGAAGCGTACTGGGCAAGAATTTTAATACCTTATGGAGAGTGCTCCCCTCACATGGGGCAGGCTATAGCTTGACACAGCCCCTCGTTATGCCTAGGTATGGCGTGATACATTACTAAATGACCCTGAAAGCATGCAAAAATGCGCGCAAAACCTTTTTGCATCCATCCCCCAAGGAGCAATACACATGGCTTATGATATCCGTCTGGTCAAACTTGTCACCGGCGAACTTGCTATGGGCAAGTATGATGCGGAAAAAGATACCCTCAACGACGTTGCCATCCTGCAAACGGTGCCCCAGCAACAGGGTGTACAAATGATGCTGCTGCCGTATGGCTATCCCTTTGAGCCGGAATTCTGCGGCTCCATCAGCGGCTCCTTCTTTTTGTACCGCTACAGCACCGCCCCTGAAGAATTACAGAACAAATACATTGAAGCTAGCACCAATCTTACCATGTCTGGTGGGCTTGGCAAATTGCAGTTCGGTGCCAATCCCCCCAGTGGTCTGATTAAGTAATTTCGTCTTTTATCCTTTCGGTGCCGTGGTTTTTTCCTCAAAAGGCCACGGCCCGTAACTTTTCTTGCCCCAAGGATACTCATGCGCCATTTGCTGCCCCTTATGCCCAAGCCAAGCCGTTATACGGGTATTGAAGAAGGGGCTGTGCACAAACAGCTCCACAATTTGGAACTGCACTGTGCCTTGGCTTTCCCAGACACCTACGAAGTGGGCATGTCCTACTTGGGGCAAAAAATTCTGTATGATATCATGAACGCCAACCCCCTGTGGTGGGCAGAGCGGGTCATGGCCCCTTGCCGTGAGGCGGCTGCGGTGCTGCGCGAACACCAGCAGCCCTTGTGTACCCTAGAATCCGACACCCCCCTCGCGCACGTGCACTGCCTTGGTTTTTCCGTCACCCACGAATTGTGCTATACTAATATTTTATATATGCTTGATTTAGCAGGTATTCCCCTGTACAGTAGCCAACGCAGCGCCGACGGTGACAGTCTTTTGGCATGGCCCATTGTCATGGCGGGCGGTGGAGCCACCCTCAGCGCCGAGCCGCTGGCCCCGTTCATGGATCTTATGGTGCTGGGCGAAGGCGAAGAATCCATGCCGGACATCGCCCGCCTGCTGGTCAAAGCCCGTGCTGCGGGCTGGCCCCGCAGCCAATTTTTGCACGAAGCCCGCCATATTGCTGGGGTATATGTACCTTCACTGTTTGCCGCTCAAGCCAATGGCAGCGTAAGCCCTCTGCTGGACGACTATCCTCAAGCCATGCGCCGCGTGGTATCCAACCTAGACGCCGCCGACTATCCCGTGCAACAGGTCGTCCCCATCGGGGCGGTGCACAATCGCTTGTCTCTCGAAATTGCCCGTGGCTGTACGCGCGGCTGCCGTTTTTGCCATGCGGGTATGGTTTACCGACCGGTGCGCGAACGCTCCTTGGGCAGCCTGCACGGTCTGCTGGAAGAATGCCTTGCCCATACAGGTTTTGATGAAGTGTCCTTCTTGTCTCTGAGCACCGGCGATTTTTCGGCCTTAAAAACCCTGTTCACCAGCACCATGGACCGCTGCTCACGCGAACAAATTTCGGTTTCTCTGCCCTCGCTGCGGGTGGGTTCCATCGACGACAGTATTATGGAACGCATGTCCACCATCCGGCGTACGGGGGCTACTTTAGCACCAGAGGCGGGTAGCCAGCGCCTGCGCGATGTCATCAATAAAGGCATCACCGAAGATGAGTTG
>JAVVPD010000032.1:11033-23051 GCA_036655975.1 Desulfovibrionaceae bacterium
CACGTCCAAAAATTACTGCAACACGGCTGGCAGCAGGTCAAACTCTACTTCATGATCGGCCTGCCCACCGAAACCCAAGCCGACCTTGACGCCATTGTCGCTATGTGCGTCAAAGTGCGCGACGCAGCGGGACGCGGTGGGCCGCGCCTGCAGGTGACAGCCGCCATTTCGCCCTTTGTACCCAAGCCCTTCACCCCTTTCCAGTGGGAAGAACAGATCAGCCTTGACGAAATCACCCGCCGCATCAACTATTTACGTACCGCCTTCAAGAGCGTCAAGGGTATGAAAATGCGCTGGCACGAACCAGCCATGAGCCACCTTGAGGGTATTTTATCCCGCGCAGACCGCAACTTGGCCCCCGTCATCGAAAGCGCCTACCGTAAAGGCGCCATCTTTTGCAGTTGGATGGAAGGCTTCAGCCTCGCGCCTTGGTTGGAAGCGATGGACGAGCACGGCCTGAGTGTGGATGCTTACACAGGGCAGCGCACCGTGGGCGCGCCCCTGCCTTGGGATCACCTGAACGCGGGCATTGACCCCCATTTTTTGCGACGCGAACGTGAGCGCGCCTTAAAGGAAAAAATTACCGCCGATTGTCGCTATCATGCCTGCCGCCAATGCGGCGCCTGTGACACCAAGGGGCGGCCCTCACGCCTTCCCCGCGTCAAATTTGAAGACACTTTCAGCACCCGTCTCAACTTTGCCCAGCGCGACCAAGAAGCCCACCAGCCCAAGCGCGACGAGCAAGGCCGCATTGTCTGCCCGGTAAAATCTGCCGCACCGCCGCAGATTGCCCCGGAATTGGGCATCAAGGCCGTACAATTTCGGGTGTGGCATACCAAGGAAGACGGCGCAGCCTTTTTAAGCCAATTGGAATTGCAGGCGGTGCTCGAGCGGGCCTTACGCCGCGCCGCCCTGCCCATGAGTTTTTCACAAGGTTTTCATCCCCTGCCGCTGATGTCCTTCGGGCGGGCTTTGCCTGTGGGGGTGGTCAGTCAGGCAGAATGGTTTGCCATTACCCTACGCCAGCCCCTGTCTGCCGAGCAAGTGCAAGAGCGCCTCAGCCCGCATTTACCCAAGGGCATGCGGCTGTTGCGCGTGGATTTTGTCAACACCGCCGGGCGCACCGCTCAAGCCAAGCGAGAACATTTCACGGTGTGCCACATCGGCGCGCCCGAAGAACAAGCGCGCTTTGCCGCCCAATGGCAGCACTTTGCCACCCTTGACACCTGGGTGTGGACACGCGAAACCAAAAAAGGCGAACGCAGTACCGATGTGCGGGCCCTGCTCGCGCACATAGACATCCACACCGATCATAGCGTAGACTTTATTGCTAACTGGGATGCGGGCTATCTTTCCCCACAGGCCATCGTACTGGCGGTGACAGGACAAGACCAATTGCCCTATCTGCGCCTCGTAAAAACGGCTCAGGATTTTGCGGACTAACACCGGCGGATGCAGCCATGACACGCAACGAATATAATTCCGTAGCCATCAGCATTGATCCCTTGCGGGACGATCTGGCCCTACCCATTCGTGACACGGACATGCTCAAAAACATTGTCCTGCTCATAGGGGATTCTATCCGCAGCACCCAAGAAAGCCTGAACACTGACGCCATATTTTTAGCGCGATCCTACACTTCCCCCTTGGTGACCCCCGAAATCACCACTGGGGTCATTACCAATGGCTTTGGTTAAACACCACCCGACTGTCCGAACATCTATGGAGTATATATGAGCCAAGATCCCCTCTTTCCCCACAAGATTCGTTATGAATATGCGGTTGACCCGCAGTCACGCCTACAATTGACCCACGGCGTGTGGGGCGGCATTAATCCCCAAGGCGAAATTGAAATGAATTTCTACCTTGAAAGTGACAAGCTTCCCGCTTTTTCTGAACGCTTGGTAGCCCCAGACGGCACCCTCGGGCACGAAATACTTCCGGCAGACGACGATTTGCGCGTTATCACCCGCCACGTCCATTCCAAAATTGTATTCAATTACCACACGGCTCGGGCCATGATGGAATGGCTGGAAGAAAAAATAGACCTGCTCGAAACAGAAGAAGGCAGCAACCCCCTCCTGTATGAGGGTGATTCGAGTCTGGAACAATAATGCACGATTCCTTCCACATTATGACTTTCGGCTGCCAGATGAATGTGAACGATTCTGACTGGCTGGCCCGTTCCCTACGCCAACGCGGCCTGCAAGACGCCCCGCTGGAAGAGGCGGGAGTGATTATTTTAAATACCTGCTCTGTACGTGATAAGCCCGAGCAGAAGGTTTACAATGCGCTGGCCCGTATTCGCCACGCCACACGGCATACCCCGCAGTGCTTTGTAGTCGTTGCCGGCTGTGTGGCCCAACAAATCGGCACGGCATTGTTTACACGCTTTCCGCAGGTACGGCTGGTGGTGGGCGGTGACGGCATAGCCGCAGCCCCCGACGCTATCCTCCGCCTGTGCGCGGCCCCAGCCCTCACCCTTTCGCTGGTGGATTTTTCCCAAACATATCCCGAACGCGATACCGCCTTAACGCCCGCCGCTCTGGGGAAAACACAAATGCCCCCCGTGGCCTACGTCAATATCATGCAGGGTTGCGACAATTATTGTGCCTATTGCATCGTGCCCTATACCCGTGGACGGCAAAAATCGCGCTCGACGGCGGCGGTGCTGCAGGAATGCCGCAGTCTGCTCGGCGCGGGCGCAAAAGAAATCACGCTCCTCGGGCAAAATGTCAACGCCTTTGGGCAGGACGATCAAGGCGATGGAACCACCTTTGCGGCCCTGCTGCATCAGGTGGCGGGTCTGGAAGGGCTCAAGCGTCTGCGCTTTGTCACCCCTCATCCCAAGGACTTTTCCCCCGAGGTAGTTCGTGCCTTTGGGGAACTGCCCGTCTTATGCCCGCGCGTGCACTTGCCCCTGCAAGCGGGTTCGGACGCCGTGCTGGCCCGCATGGGACGCCGCTATGACAGCGCGCGCTTTTTAGCCCTGGTTGCGGCTTTGCGAGCCGTGCGCCCCGACATGGCCTTGTCCAGCGATATTATTGTGGGCTTTCCCGGTGAAAGCGAAGACGATTTTACACAAACCTGCCGCATGCTGGAACAAGTGCCCTTCATGGCCTCCTATTCTTTTTGCTATTCAGACCGGCCCGGCACCAAGGCCGAAATGCTGCCCGACAAAATCCCCCCAAACGTGAAACTTGAACGACTGGCCCGCCTGCAAGCCGTGCAAGAGCGCCTCGGGCAGGCTTGGCTAAACGCCCGCGTAGGTGACACCACCACCGTACTTATTGAAGGCGCCAGCCGCAGGGCCGCACCCAGCACACAGGGCGCCAGTTGGCAGGGGCACGATCCCTACGGAGCCACCGTGCACCTTACCCTGCCCGAAGGCCAGGGAGCCATAGGGCAATTACGGACTGGTAAAATTATCACCGCCAAAAAACATTCGCTGGTAGCGCAAGCCGTGTCCTAACACCCCTACGGCAAGGAAAACACCATGATAGCCATGCATGTGATCGGCCTGAGTATTGACGAAAACAACCAAAGCCCCATGGTGGTCTTGCGGGATGATTCGGGCCAACACCTCCTCTCCGTCTGGCTGGGTTCGCTGGAAGCCATTGCCATCGGCCTTGGTATCAGCGGTACCACCTTACCCCGCCCCCTCACCCACGATTTATTGCTGAATGTTCTGCAATCGTGCGGTGCGTCCCTGTCTTCTGTCGCCATCACCCACGCCCACGAAGGCGTTTACTACGCCCACCTGTCTTTGCGACACGGCACGCACGATATGGAGCTGGATTGCCGTCCCTCCGATGCCATCACTTTAGCCGTGCGTCTGGGGGTTCCCATTTATGTCAGTGATACTTTACTGCAAAAAAATGGGCACAAACATCCGAATAATGCCAAGGAACAGAGCCAATTATTACAATCTTCCGTCGAAATCGCGGCCTATGTCCGCCAGCAGGGCCTCCAACGCTTACGCACCGCGTTCCCGCAGCCTTCCGGCTCGAAACAGGATACGCTGATCCATGACGCAGATGAGCAGCGCACCGCCGATTTATTACGCACCCTTGAGCCAGAATCTCGGCGTAAAATGTAACTTTTTCCCAGCGCGCCTTCTCCCCCTCCATAAAAATTCTAGACTTTATTTAGCTCATAACTACCCAATTTTACATAAATAAACAACAACCTGTTTATTAATACCGCAGTATGCGGCCTAAAGAATTTTCCGCACAAACCGATAGTTATGGGCAGAAGCAAGGTACATTTCTGTTCAACGGGAGCGCGGAATCATGCTTGATTATTATAGTTTTAAAGAAATCAACGACCTGTTCGCCCACGGGCATGCCGCGCAAGGGCGCCAGCTGCTGATGGAATTACAATCGCGCTATATTGCCATGCGTGACGAAATGGAAACCATGAAGCAACAAGTACAGGAATTTGAAGATATTCTCTATTTATCAAAAAATCTTGTCCGAGTGGGCGATTTTTACTGGCTCAAAATTGGCAGTACCCGTCAAGGCCCTTTCTGTCCTGACTGCTACCAACGTGACGGCGCGCTTACCCGGCTGGAATGCCATAAAGACCTCATGTGCTGCCCCTATTGTGGCAGCAGCTACCAGCGCCCTCCCCTAAAATCCACAGAAACAGCGGGCAAGCCTGCGGACACGGCCCCCCGCTCTTCTCGAATCATCCAATTTGCGCGGTAATGAGCTATGCACGGTAACGGACAAGCACAAAGTTGGGGCTTTCGCTCACAGGCAGGGCTTGCACAGCCCGCAGTGGCAGGCTATCCTGTG
This sequence comes from Desulfovibrionaceae bacterium, assembly GCA_036655975.1. GTDB lineage: Bacteria > Desulfobacterota > Desulfovibrionia > Desulfovibrionales > Desulfovibrionaceae > CASQEL01. Next base: position 15,833 of record JAVVPD010000032.1, read on the forward strand.
CACGAGAATCATAAACAGCCCCTAAGCAGCTTTGCCACCTTAGGGGCGCCTCAGGCAAACCTGTACCGTGTTTCTCAAATGAGCCACCATTCCATGACAATGAACCAAGCCTTGCCCTTCAGTACCGCCTTGCTGCTCGTAAGCACCGAGGCCAATGCCAGCGTGGACAAGCGTGCTCTGCGCCATGCGGGTGTTGCCACGGTGCGGGTGTTCACTTCGGGCCTTGCCGCCGCGCGGCTGCTGGCGGGCCTGAACCCCGACCCGCAGGACGATGAGCCCATGCCAGAAGTGGTACTGTGCCACAGCACCTTAGCTGACATGAGCGGCGCGGACTTTGTGGCCCTGATCCGCTGCCACCCGCAATTGCTGGATTTGCCCATCATCACTCTCGCCAGCAATGCCGACGACGCACAAAAAATTTCCGCACTGGCCTCGGGCTACAGCGCTTTGTTGGTGCGTCCCTACGCCCCTCCGGTCTTACACGCTACCCTGCTGGAAGTGGCCCGCAACGCAGCCGACGCAAACTATACACGCACCGCCCGTCAAAACCTCCGCTGCGGTGATTTTGACAAAGCGCTGGCCCAGTATACCCTGCTCGGGCATACGCAGGAAGACCCGGAGCAAGCCTATCACGCGGGCATGCACTATTTACTGGATCGCCAATGGGATCAGGCCATCCGAGCTTTTCAAAAAGCTTTGCGGCACATCACGCTCAAAGGCGAATCCGAATTGGGCCTTGCCACCGCGTGGAAGGGTAAGGGCGACCTTGAACGCTACAGGCACTACCTTGGTGAGGCTTCCCGCACCTTCGCCCGTGCCCTGCAATGGCAAAAAGCCCGCTCGGTCTACGCACGCCTGCTGCAAGAAGACCCCACCGCCGCCAGTCCCTTTCTGCACATGGCCGAATGCCTTATCCGTGAAGGCCGCTTTGACGAGGCCACCGAAGCCCTCGCCGCAGGCTACGACCTCAACCCGCAAACACCCGTGGCCCGTGCCGTGGCTCGCGCCTGCCTGTACACCGACACCCCAGAATACGCCGCCCGCCGAGTGGAAGAAAGCCTCAGCCAAACCCGCATGGGGGCGCTGGCCCCTCGCCTTGGTGAAGAAATCCGCACCTCACTGCAGGATGAAGAACAAAAATTGCACGAACGCCAGCGCACAGCAACGGTGCAAGACATGCTGCTGCTTCCCACTTTAGACGATTCCGCCGACCTGTTTGTGCCCCCCCTGCCCCGCAAAAGCTCTACCGCCCGTCAGGAAACGCCGCAAGGCCGCCCCCGCAAAGGTATTTCCTTGCGGGATACGGCCCCTGATACCCTTGTACTGACCCCACTCAATCCGGAAGATGCCGAAACATCGCTCTTTTACAATATGCCCGGTTTGAATGAGGCCCTGTCTGTGGCTAAATTCACTTGGAAATTATTTCACGCCAGCAAGCCCTAACGCACAGTAGCCTTGCACTAGCGCAAGCCCAGCTTGATCCGCACCGCTTGGCTGTCCAGACGATGCAGGTGATTGATACGCCAAATATAACAACACGAAGCCACACACAAAGACGTGATATAGGCCATCCAAAAACCCGCTGCACCCCACGGAGTTCCGGTAAGGTACCCATAGGTCAAGGTATAACCGAGGGGCAAGCCGATACACCAATAACAGACCAAACACACCACCGAGATAGTCGCCGTGTCGTTATAGCCGCGTAATACCCCAATACCCCAAGCTTGTACGGCATCCACCACCTGAAAAGCCGCCGCAAACAGCAGCAAATGCGCCGCCAGCGCTACTACCTCGGGATCACTGTTATAAATCAGGGCAATCTGTTCCCGAAAGCACACCACCAGCAGTGCGTTAAAGCAGGCGCAGCTCACACCCGCGCCCAATGCCGTCCACGCGGCAAGGTGAGCGCCGCTGACTTTGCCGGCTCCTAAACAGGTACTGACCCGAATGGTGGACGTCACCCCCAAAGCCAGCGACGACATAAACAACACACTGCTAAAATTCATGGCTATTTGATGGCCCGCAATAACCACAGTTCCCAGACGGGCCAACAGCAATGCCGTAACGGCAAACAGCGATACTTCAAACAACATAGCCATGGCGCTGGGCAGGCCGATACGCATAATCTGCCCGATAGTGGACCAATCCACACGCTTGGTATGTGCCGAACGCCGCCACAGGGGGGAAAAGAGCGCGCCTAAATCCGCAAAGGAAGGATCACGGCGAGCGTAAAAAACCATGGCGAGAGCCATGACCCAATACACAAAACTGGTTGCCACCCCACAACCCACCGCCCCCAGAGCAGGCAGGCCAAATTTCCCATAAATAAGCACATAGTTGCACGGAATATTCAGCAATAATCCTACAATACTGATAACCATAGCCGGGCGGGTGCGCGAATACCCTTCAAACAGCGAGCGTACGCTGACAAACAGGAAAAAGGCGGGCAAAGACCACATCACCGCCCGCAAATAGCCCCCCCCCAAAGCTGCCAAATGCGGTGCCAAACCAAAAGATTGCAATTGGAAGGATATCACATAGAAAAAACACATCAGCACCACAGACAAAAGCCCCGAAAGCACAATTCCCTGACGCAAAACGTGCGAGGTTTTTGCATAATCACGCGCGCCCACCAATTGGGCAATCAGCGGGGACAGAGATAATAAACACCCCACGCCGAACAAGGCCACCGGTGTCCAGATGGACGAGGCCAAGGCCACGGCGGCCATATCTTCCGCACTGGCCTGCCCAGCCATAGCAGTATCTACAAAATTCATACCCACTTGCGATAGCTGGGCAATATACACCGGCCCCGCCAGCGCAAGCAATTTTTTGCTTTCAGCAAGGGAAAAAAAGCGTTCAAAAAAGCTATGTTTCATCAAATACTCAATATGCCTTGGGCATGCTAAAAGGTAATCAGTGCACGCCTAGCGGCGCACACAACAGGTGATACTGTGGTGGCACGGGCAGACGTGAAAAAATATTCAACAAATCTTTGGGGGAGTGCAAGAGGAGCAAGCACAAGGCACACGCGCAAAGCATGCCTTTTATACTCCAAAAAAGTTATAAAAACAAGGGAGGCAAGGGCGTCTGCAAAGCCGCATTTCTGGCCCCGTGCCGGACGAGCTTTTCCACGGCGGCGCAGCCCTGCACGCCTAAGTCCACGCTATATTCCGTTACAAAGGTGGCGATATGTTGGCTTGTCACGGCGGGATCCATTTCCTGCGCGTGTTCCCGCACATAGTCGGCGCAGGCTTCCGGATGGGCACGGGCGTAGAGCACGCTGTCCCGAATGCTACGCTGCACGGCTAAAGCCACATTTTTATCCACATCGCGCCGAGCCACAATCACGCCCAGAGGCAGAGGTACGGCAAAGCTGTGCTCCCACCATGCGCCCGTGTCAAACACCCGTACCAAACCGTAATCAGCATAGGTAAAGCGCCCTTCATGGATAATCAGCCCGCAGTCCACATCACCACGGATAACGGCGGGCATAACCGCATCAAACAGCATTTCCACCCGCTCCCCACGAAAACCCCCGTGCAAGTCCAGCAATAAATTTGCCGTGGTCATCCGCCCGGGAATGGCTATGCGGGCCTGTTGCAGCTTTTCCGCACTCATGGCCTGACGCGCCACCACTAGGGGGCCGCAGCCCCAGCCCAAGGCCCCGCCCGCAGCCAGCAAGGCATAACTGTGGGCAATGTGGGGAACCACACCCGTGGATATTTTGCTGATGTCCAATGTGCCCGCAACGGCAAGAGCGTTTAATTCTTCCACATCGGCCATGTGCACGGTAAAATTACAGGGCACGGGCACAAGTTTTTTTACCAGGGCATGAAAAATATAGGTATCGTTGGGACAGGGAGAAATCCCCAAAGTCAATGTTTGTGTCATTGTCGGCTCCAGAGCTTATTGACAGGCTGACGGCATAGGATAATACTCATTGCGCTATGCTTATAAAATCTACCTACGAAACGCTGGGCCTTGCGCCCGTATACGAAAAAGTTCTGGCAGGACAACGTCTTTCCGCAGAAGACGGTCTGGCCCTCTTTGCCTGCCCCGATAGTAACGCAGTGGGAGCCTTGGCTCACCATGTACGCACCCGTCTGCACGGTACCACCACCACCTATGTGGTCAACCGGCACATCAATTATACCAATGTGTGCGTTAATCGCTGTATTTTTTGCGCCTTCAGACGCGATGATACCAGCGAAGCGGGGGCTTTCACCCTGTCACACGACGATATATTGACCCGTATCTGCGGAGAAAGCAACGCCCCTTTAAAAATGGACGAATTGCACATTGTGGGCGGGTGTCACCCTGATCTGCCACTGGCGTGGTTTGAAGAAATATTGTGTAAAATACGGGTCTTGTATCCAAAGCTGCAAGTCAAGGCCTTCACTCCGGTAGAAATCGCGCACTTTGCCAAGCTTGAGCAGTGCAGCACCCTTGAAGTGCTCACCCGGCTTCAGGCGGCGGGCCTGAAAATGATGCCCGGCGGCGGTGCGGAGATTTTTGACGCCTCCTTGCGTCGGCACATCTGTCCCGAAAAGGCCGATGCCGAAACATGGCTACGCATCAGCGGCGAGGCCCATGGCCTCGGGATTCTTACCAATGCCACCATGCTGTACGGACATTTGGAAAACCACGCCCAGCGGGTGGATCATCTGTGCCGCTTACGGGAACAACAGGATAAAAGCCACGGCTTTACCTGCTTTATCGCCCTGCCCTTTTTGACCGAAAACAGCAAATTGCGTTTGCCTGACGAAGCGCTCGGCCCGCAACGCGGTCTCGATCAATTGCGTACTATCGCCGTATCCCGCCTGCTGCTGGACAATATTCCCCATCTCAAAGCCTATTGGGTGATGATGGGTATCAAATTGGCCCAGACCGCCCTGTATTATGGGGCTAACGACCTAGACGGCACGATCGTAGAAGAAAAAATCGGGCATATGGCGGGAGCGGATTCCGCCCAAGCCATGACCATCCGCGAGCTCGAAGATATGATTACCCAGTCGGGTTTCACGCCGGTTCGTCGTAACGCCACCTTTCAAAGCCTTGATGCCACGGGAGCTCTTGTATGAGCCAGTCCTTTGCCCTGTCCCACTCCCCGTTCATAGAAAATACCGCCGTGCGGGCCGCTGCAGAAGCCGTGCTGGCAAATCAACGTCTGAACCGCGCTCAGGCTGACAGCCTGTATTACGACGCCTCGCTCCACACCCTCGCCCACCTGGCCCACAGTGTGCGCTTACGCAAGCATCCCCAAGCCATTGTCACCTATGTGGGTGACAGAAATATTAATTATTCCAATATTTGTGTGTGCGCTTGCCGCTTTTGCGCCTTTTTCCGCGCGCCGCAACACCTTGATCCAGCCCATGCCCACGTATGCGGCTACCCTGCGGGGCCGACGAGCGAAGGCTATGTGATCACCCGTGAGGAACTCACCAAAAAAATTGACGAAACCCTTCAACTGGGTGGTACGCAAATTTTACTGCAAGGGGGGCATCACCCCAATCTTGCGCTGGAATGGTATGAAGACTTGCTGCGCTGGATGCGCGCCACATGGCCCAGCCTGCACATCCACGCCTTTTCTCCGCCCGAAATCCATTTCTGGGCCGCACTCAATCACCTGAGCAGCGCCGAGGTGCTGCGCCGCCTGCAAGCCGCAGGTCTCGACTCCCTACCCGGCGGTGGCGCAGAAATTCTGCATGATGCGGTGCGGCGTAAAGTTTCGCCCAACAAGTGTTCTGCCCGCGACTGGCTGCGGATTATGGAAGAAGCCCACGCCTTGGGTTTACGCTCTTCAGCCACCATGATGTTTGGGCACGAAGAACAGCCTAGCCACCGCATGGATCATCTGTTCGCCCTGCGTGAGGTGCAAGACCGCACCCACGGTTTCACCGCCTTTATCCCGTGGACATTCCAGCCCGCACACACCAATATTCACCGCGCCCCCGAACCTGCCCCCGCCTATCTGCGCTTACTCGCCCTGTCGCGGCTTGTGCTGGATAATATCGATAACATTCAATCCTCATGGGTCACCATGGGCCCGCAGGTGGCACAATTGGCGCTTTTTTACGGGGCCAACGATTTTGGCTCACTGATGATTGAAGAAAACGTGGTTGCAGCGGCGGGCGTGTCCTTCCATCTGAGCCGAGAAGACATCCACAAAATCATCCGTGCGGCGGGCTTTACCCCTGTGCAACGCACGCAGGATTACACCGCCCTTGACCCACAACCCTCCCTGTGAGGCCCCATGAAGTCCGCATCTTCCACCACCCCCCTGCGTTTAGGGCGCATTGGCTATTTGAACGTGTTGCCCATTTATCATCCCCTAGAAGCGGGCATCTTGCCCCACGAATATGAACTTGTCGCCGGCCCCCCCGCGCTGCTCAACACCATGATGGCCCGGGGTGAATTGCATTTTTCCTCCAATTCTTGCTTTGAATACGCGCGCAATCCGCAGCAATATTACCTGGTGGAAGATCTTTCTATCGGTTCGCACGGCCCGGTCATGAGCGTACTGCTGCTTTCGCAAGTACCTGTATCCGAATTGGACGGAAAAACCCTACTGATCAGCGCGGAAACACACACCTCTGTGGCTTTACTGCGCCTACTGCTGGATCAACGCTACGGCATTGATGTCACCTTTGAAACGGGCAGTGTCACCGCCAGCCTGCACACCCAAACCCCGCCCGTGGCTTTTCTGGCTATAGGGGACGAGGCCCTGCGCCTACGCAATCACCCCGCCTATCCCCACCGTGTGGATCTGGCTGAGGCGTGGCGCGACTGGACAGGCCTACCCTTTATTTTTGGGGTGTGGGTGGTGAGCCGCGCCGCCGCCGATGCGGGCCTGTTCACCTCCGACCCCGCCGCACTGCTGCGCCAAGCCCGTGATTGGGGCCTAAGCCACATGGACACGATTCTTGACCTGACCTTGCACGGCTGCCCCCTAAGCCGCGAAGAATTGCGCGTCTATTACCGCGACGGGCTGGTTTACACCCTGCAAGGGCGGGAACTGGAAGGCCTCCAGTTATTTTACGAAAAGCTGGCTGCCGCCGCCATGATTCCCGCTATTCCACGCTTGGAATTTTACCGATTTTCCTGAGGGCAGTTGACGCATGCCCTGCGCGCAAAGCCTAGGCGCGCTGTTTGCCCTTACTTTCTGAAATCACCAGCCCCACCAAGGTCAGCCCCGTGCCCAAAAGCGCAAGGGGCG